>CAZFUD010000019.1:6774-36067 GCA_964521705.1 uncultured Opitutaceae bacterium
ATGTTTTTGAAGCGCTTTCTCATGCTTTTCTGGATACTGGCTGGCTTGATTGCCTTGGGGCTTTATGCGGGGGAGATTCATGACCCGGATTTGGCCTGGGGCTACATGAGCCGTGATTTACTATTGCCCGGAGCCATAGGATTGATGCTGGTTGGCATTTTGGCGGCCAACATGTCGTCACTGGACTCTGGTTCTGTATCCAATTCTGCCCTATTCATTCGCAATCTTTACGAGCCCTTATTCCCAGGACGCACGGAGCAGCATTATTTGCTCGTTGGTCGAACGGTGATCGCGATCAGCTTGCTGGGCGGAATTGGAACAGCCCTATTTGTGGATAACTTGTTGGAGTTGTTCAAATACTTCATTTCAGTTCCTGCCATATTTGGGGCCGCTATCTGGCTGGGCTATATCTGGAGACGGCTAACTCGTACGGCGGTAGTCATCGAGGTGTTCATTTGCTTCGCGATATTCGCGGTCATCCCCAATCTCTTCCTCGGGCTGGATTGGTCGCGATATAATCCTGACTTCCTGGTTCAAACCAAAGGCTACAGCGAAGTCTACAAGACATCGGCTACAGAAGAAGATGTTGCCGCTGGACGGGCGGCGGTGGTCGGTGATACCGTGGAAAAGGAAGTTTTCATTGAGCCCAAAGGCATATTCTTCGAGCGCGTGGTCAGACAAGATCCCGAAAATCCGGATTCGCCGTTGATAGGACTCGGCCGATTCGAAGCGGAATTGTGGGTTCTCAGTTGGCTGGGAATCGACTTTACTGGCTTCAAGAAGTCGCAATTAGTGGCGGCCCGATTCTTCTTCGTAGCCTTCTTCCCATTCTTCCTTCTGGTTGTTATTTCCCTCCTTACCAAGCCGGTCGAAAAGAGCCGACTGGACTACTTCTTCGGTAAGATTTTCACGCCTATTCAGGAAACGAAAGATGAGGATGATCGGGCCGTAACCCATACCGCGAATCATCCAGAGTCCGTAAGCGCCAAGAAGCTCTTTCCCGGATCGAATTGGGAGATCGCCAAGCCAGACCGGATGGACTGGCTCGGTTTTGGAGGAAGCTGGTGCGTAGTTGGTTTGGTTATCCTGCTCCTTTGGCTGATGGTCACGATCAAGTAGGGGAGACCCGTTTCTCGCGCATTGACGCTAGCTTAACGAGAATACGCCGACCGATTGCTGTAGGAAGCTCGCTTGCGAGCGATTATTTCGCTGGAATGGATCCGCGTTGATTCGCTCGCAAGCGAGCTTCCTGTAGTGCATCCGAAAAGTAGAACAGGCATCCTGCCTGTACACGGAGCTTGAGACTACAGGCCAGTAGTCACCCTCCGATCTATGCCCGGTACGAATGGAAGCCTGTGCTACCTTACTAGTGCGCTCGCGACCGTTTTCCGGGGTTTGCGTACGCTCGAGCCTTCGTTCCATTCACCTCGAATCAGAGTGACGGCGGGGTTGTCTGTGGGGCCTAGCTGTTCGTGAGCGAGTTTTGTTTTTAGCACGTCGATAGCGGTGGCGCCGATCTTCCGATAGCCAACACTTACTTGGGCGATTTCGCCATCGGTTTCTATCCCTGGAGCCAAAGCGGCAAAACTGATATCGTTCGGGATGTCAAAGCCTGCCGCTTTCAGCCAGTGGTAGTGTTGGGAGTTGTGGCTCAATACGACATCTGGCCGCTCTTCTTCCACCCAGTCGATCAGTTGGTTTCTTCCAATCTCATCCATTAGCAGGGGAGCAATCCGGTTCGACTCGGGAATATTTTTCTGGTGCCAGAGCAAGTAACTCAAATACAGATGATTTGAACGAATGTCTTCGCGATCGGTGAGACAGAATCCGATACGCTCAAACCCCCTTTCAGTCAAATTGCTGATGCCCACATGCATCGCCTGGTAAAAGTGAGGATGCACTTGGTTAAAGCCTAAGCGGGCGACCACGCCGCAGGTGGCCACTCCCATGAAGTCTTCTTGAGGTAGTGAAAATACGTCATCCAATCCACCGACAGGAAGAACGACCAAGCCGTGGATTCCTCTGGCTTGCAGAATTTGCACGATTCTTTGAAGACGCATACCCGGTTCGTGAAGCCAGAAATCCTCGGTTTTGAACCCAAGATGTTCGGCTCGCTCTACGGCTCCTTCCCGCACGAGCAGCGAACTGCTTCCCAGTTCGGCCAATGGCTTTCTCTGACCATTAAGAATGGCGATGACGGGCTCTTCTTTACTAACATCGCGCTTGCGTAGATAGCGCATCAGTTCTGTCAAATTAGGATCGGGCGTGTAGCCTTGCTCTTCGGCAATACGCTTGATCCGTTCCCGCGTCTGTGGCGCGACCCGCGGATGGTCTCGCAACGCCATGGAAACCGTCATTCGGCTGACGCCTGCGGCTTCAGCGATCGTTTTGCAAGAGGGCCTTGGTTTACGCATGCTGAATGGGGTGAAGTATGTAGTTTGAAATCAGTAGCAGCAGTAACCCGACCCGAAAGTATGTACGCGCGAATCAGCTACCTTTAACTAATTAAGTGGATTGAGGCTCAAGCTAAGTCAAGATTGGGCTAAGGCTATCCAATTTAAGGATTGGGAACAATTGGCGGATTGGTTTTTCGAGCTGTCAGTGTGGGGCAATGGTGACTGTAGAGCGGGTCTCGTGCGACTTTCTAATAGCGTCGAGCACGATTGTCCCATAGAGGGCGTTTTCCACGGTAGCGGCGAAAGGAGTATCGTTTTGCAGGTTCGCGGCGATATCTGCGTAGATAGCTGCTTCATCACCGAAACGTTTTCCTTCCACATTGATGCTAACCCTCTTTGGAGGCTCGGTATCGCTAGGATCCGATTTTAGCAATTCGATCGTTTCCCCTTTCGAAACTAGGGTGCCTCGGTCCCCTTGAGCCATGAACGAGGGAAGCCCCTCGATGGCTTGGGTGAATTCGGCGACGCCTCGGCACCCGTTTTCGAATTCCATAACGGCCATAAAATTGTCTTCGGCGTCTCCTGGATTGATGGTTTGCTGCAATTGACCGTAGGCTCGGGTTGCGGGGCTAGAAACGATATCCAGAATGGGCTGAACAATGTGCATGCCCCAGTTGAGCAGGTAGCCACCGCCGAATTTCGACTCCGTTTGCCAATCGTGCCGCCGCCAAAATTGGTTGATGTAGCGGCGAACCAGGAAAATCTTCCCCAGCGCTCCGGATTCAATAATCTCCCGGATCTTCAGGAATTCGGGCGACCAGAGCATGGGCACCCAAGGGAAAAGGCGTTTGCCGCTAGAATGCTGGGCATCGATCATTAGGCGAGCCTCGGATTCATCGAGCGCCCAAGGTTTAGTGACCACTACGTGCAACCCAGCCTCCAAGCATTCCACTGCGATCGGGCAATGGGTATCACTACGAGTGACAATACTGACTAGATCGAATTCTGAGGCGTTCTCTAGGATAGACTGGTGAGAATCGAATGTTGGGCATCCGAGCTCCGTTTGGGCGGCTTCTCTCCGTTCGGGTGAGATATCGCTAACTGCCTTGAGCTGGAAATCGCTATTTTTCTGAACAATAGCTGCGTGGGAAACCTTACCGCTACCGCCATATCCTATGATAGCGATGCGGATTGGATTATTTGGGATTGTCATCTCAATTTTAACTGAAGCTTTGGGAGCTTTAGATTGAATAGAGCCCCTTGGTTAATCCTTCAATTTGTGTAGGGCTGAGCGAAAGGGCGCAAATCGGGTGTTGTACGGTAAATGAGAGTGGATTCAAGCCTACCAACTTCCCGGAATGAGCTTCTTTAGACAGAAATTTTACGGTAATTACTGTAAAACAGCAAAGAATTCGAAGAATACGGGAGATTTAGGTTTTTTTGGAGGCTGGGGTCGTTTGGATTCGTCTCATCAAACCTTTCCATCAAACTAACTAGAATCTGCCCTTTGAGCCCCTCAAAAAGACTACACCTATTATGAGTACACCTAAACTAAGCAAAACTCTGCTGCCATTGTGCGGTATTTTCGCCTGCCTGAGTCTGTACGGCCAGAGCGGGGCGAATTCGGAAAATGAGCTCTACGAACTATCGCCGTTCACGGTTGATGCCTCGGGAGACGTGGGATATAAGTCAACCTCGTCTTTAGCAGGAACTCGTTTGAACACGAATCTTCGGGACATTGCAGCTTCGATTACTGTTTTGAACGAGGAGTTTCTGGAGGATAACAACGCCAACACGATCGGCGAGGCATTAATGTTCGCTCCGAATGCGGAGATATCGGGACCAAGTGGAAATTTCTCGGGTTACCAATCGACTGCTGGGTCACCGATCCCAGAAACGGAAACGGATAGACCTCAAGGCGGTAATTCTCGCATCCGTGGTTTGTCGGCGGCGGATTTGACAAGAAATTATTTCGTAACCGAAGTTCCGTTCGACACCTTTAATACGGATCGGTTGGAGGTCCAGAGGGGTGCCAATTCTGCTTTGTTTGGGATAGGAAGCCCTGGCGGAATCGTCAATACTTCAACGATTAAAGCTAATTTGTACGACAACTTTGGGCGCTTGCGCCTCGAGACGGACGAGCATGGCACCATGAGAAGTTCATTTCGTTACAACAAAGTGTTGGTCGAAGATAAGCTGGCGATACGTATAGCTGCCTTGTATGAAGATAGAGAGTATGAGCAGCGGCAGGCATTTTTGGAGGATGAGCGGTTTTATGGCTCTGTTGTTTGGAAATTAACGGACAACATAAGGATTAGTGGAAGCATAGAATCGGGCGAGCGACACGGAGCAAACCCGGATATGACGCCCATAAACGACGGTATCACGCCGTGGATCGAAATGGGTAAACCGATCACAATGGGAGGTGCGGACGCAGCGAACCAATTTAGAGGAAAGGGCGACTTCTCGGCAGGCGTACCAAACAGTCGATTTTGGACTGTAGCGTCGCCTGGTTCGAGTAGTGGATTCGTCAGTTTTTTCAATGCGGATCAGGCTCAGCCAATTTATGGTGGTAATGTCTTCGTGAGAAAAAACCGTGGGGCCCCAGGAGGCACATCTGGTGAGATGATGATGGTACAGCCGCGAGGTCGTGCTGATACAATCCGCAGGGGTGGCACTTATCCCAATGGTGACCCCGTGGCAGCGGGTACGAAAAACTTCTTCGTAGGGGGCTTTCTCTCTTCGCAGATAATTGATACGGATATTTTCGATTATCGGAAAGAGTTGTACACCGGAGGAGCTCACTCGCAAAACTCGGATTGGCAGGTATACCAGGGGTCTATCGAGGGATCATGGTTTGATAACCGCTTAGGGTTCGAGTTTTCGACTTACGAGCAGAAGCACTTCTCGAAATCCTCTAATCCGCTTCAAGGCAAAGTCCAGAGATCATTGTTTATTGATCCGAATATGTATCTCTTGGATACGGCTAACGGTCAAGCTGATGGCGCTCTCGTGCCAAACCCTCACTTTGGAAAGCCAGTGATGGGTGGTTTTTGGCAGGGTAACAATTTGAACAACGATCGTAAGTCTAACCGCTTAACGGGTTACGGTGAAATCCGTTTCGATGACTTCATGAACGAAGGGATAGTATCCAAGGCTCTTGGACGACTCAAGCTTACAGGGTTGATGCAGGGGCGAGTTCTCAGAGATTCCCAGTCATACGGTCGGTACAAGATAGACCCGACTTCAGTCGTAGCTGCACTTCAGGGTGATACTGCTGTGCATTGGGCCTCCATTCGGACAGGTAGCCAGTTCGAAATGCCCCACAATTCCAACATCAACTATCTGAATATCAATTCACTCAGTGATTTGAAAGGCGCCAATATTGGGGGACTTACCTTTGGTCAGCAGCGTGATAGACCAGTAGTTGATGGTAGCTGGAGAAGTTGGAGCCAGTCAGCAGATGCCTTTGTAGGTTTCGACGCTACTACCTTCAACATGGATGACAACAACAACATCCCGGCTTCCTTTTACGCCGGTAAGGGGCTGGAGAAGCTCGATTCAGTTGCGTTTGTCGGTCAGCACTATCTCTGGAACAATTCGATCGTACTGACGGGAACATGGAGAAATGATCGCCTCCGCACTAAAAATATTAGCGCCCCGGGGGGAACGGGCATTACAAGAGAAGGTGATAAACTGGATGATCCAACTTTTGTGGCTGGACCTCAGGACCCGACGGTGATTGCAGACGAGGATACGACGTCATGGAGCACTACTGTTCATTTGCAAGATCTGCTGGGCGATATCATCACCGGTATGCCGAACATATCGTTGTACCACATGGATTCAGACAATTTCCAGCCGAAGGGAGGGCGCGTTAGTGTTTTCAACGAGCCGATCGATTCGATAGTCGGATCAACGAAAGAAAAAGGCATTATTTATACAACCGACAGTGGCGTGTTCTCATTGCGCTTCAACAAGTTCGAGACTGGAATATTGAACAATTCTTTCGATGCTGGCGGGGTTTCAGCCAGTGAGGCGATTCTTCTTGGTCTGGCTCGAGAGCTAGATAATTCAGCGAATGTGGCCCAAGGGTTCACAGCCTCGGATGCTCAGGCTGTTCTACCTCCGCAAGGAGTAATTGACGTCAATGGATTCGTACCAGATTGGGCGAATGCCGAGGCGACAACAAGCAGAGATAGTGGAGACACTGGAACGCAGGATTTCACGGCGGAGGGGTACGAACTCGAGTTGACATACAATCCCAGTGAAAGATGGACCACAATGGTGGGAGTAGCGGAGCAGGAGACTGTCCTATCCAACATTTACCCACGACTCCAGTCTTTTGTGAACGAACACGTTCTCCCAAAGTGGGTTAACAGCTCATTCGCCAAGAACTACTACATAGATGATTTAGGGACTGAAACGCTTGCTGACAAAGCGACCAGTACAATCATCACTCCTGTTGCAGCTGCATTAACTCAAGAGGGGATCCCCTCCATTGAGCAAAGACAAATGCGTATCAACCTCAATACCAGCTATAATTTTGGCACAGAGAGTGACTTAATTCCAGCGTTTATGGGTAATTTCACCGTAGGTGGTGGATATCGTTGGCAGGACAAGGTTGGAATTGGTTTTGGGTTATCCGAAAATGCAGCCGGTAACATGGCGTACGATCCAAAGAAGCCAAACTATGGTGGTAAGCAGGATTTCGTGGATCTATTTTTCCGTTCGGAATACATGCTGAATAAAGACCGCAGTTTGTCGATTCAGTTGAATGTCAAGGATCTGCTCGACAATGACGACCTCGTTCCTATCTACGCTAATCCGGACGGTACAAAGCTTTACCGCTTCATGAGAGGGCGTTTGATAACCGTCTCGGCTACGTTCGGTTTCTAATCTTCGATAATCGAATAGAAACGCAGAGTAGTATTATCCGCAATTTGCATCGGCTTCCCACAAAGGGAAGCCGATTTTATTTGGTGAATCCAGCAACGCTTGGCCCTCGGTGTGCCTAGTCTCACCCTTGACTTAAAATGTTTTTACGAGCTTGTTTATTACGCTGAAAATCTTCAACCAGAACTAGAACCGGGGGCTGAGCTCGCTTCTGGAGACTGATTTTTTATGACGGCTTAGTAGATTCTACAATTTTAATTGTAGATCTTAACCCGATCTAATTGGGAGGTTGGATCTATCAGCCTTAGCAGTTGATTCCAGGCACTCGCCAAATGTAATCGGGATCGACATGCGGGGTGTCGTTTTCACGACCCTCCATCAGGGCGATCTTTTTGCGGATTAGATCAGCTATGTTGTCACCGTAGATGAATGTCGTTTCTCCAACCTCGGATTGAACCATCCATTCAGTTTTGGCACTTTCCACATGAGCGAGAAGCAGCTGGGCATTCGCTTTTTCGTCTAGCACGGTCTCTCGCACCAATTTTTGGCACCGTTTTTTCTCCTCAGGTTTATCGGATTCGATGTATCC
The DNA here is from genome assembly GCA_964521705.1 of uncultured Opitutaceae bacterium. Classification (GTDB taxonomy): domain Bacteria; phylum Verrucomicrobiota; class Verrucomicrobiia; order Opitutales; family Opitutaceae; genus Pelagisphaera. The sequence goes on from CAZFUD010000019.1 coordinate 14,656, forward strand.
ATGAACGCCTTCGATCCAGGCGGCGATATTTCGCTGGGAACGGAGCCAGGATTGGCTGCCCTTGAGCCGCTCTAAGTGATGTATCCAAGCATCACTAGCGCTTGCATCCGATTTGGCCGAAGCCAGTCCAGCTTCTGCCAATTCGATTGCCTTAGCTATGGCGGGCAGCGAGTCGTTGGTCATCGCTTGTCTGCATTTGCCCGCATATTCGGGCGTGCAAAATTCGAAATTGATCTCCCGTCGGAAATCTGTGCGAATGCGGTTGTTGACATGTCCCAGGTGGAAATCCTCGTAGTAGGCGCGTTCCTCCTCGCTCAGGGCTTCGAAATTGGGGACGAACGGTCGAATCAAAATGCGATACCAAGTACACCAAATGGCCAATACATTGACTGGGGCCGGGAAACTCCGATAGGCATCGTCGGCCTGTAGCCAAAGATCTACGAGCTGATCCGCCCCTTCTTCGCCCACCCATTTGACGGCTTTGCGTTGGAGCAGTTCCTTGAATGGCAGGGAAGGCTCATTCTGGAAGGCTTGGACTATCTCCTGGTTAATATTGTAAGGGGCCAGGGTGGCGGGGGTGGAGCCGCAGAGGCCGGCGATATGCGAGGCTTCCTGGGCATGCAAATCGCGCAGCTTTTCCCACAACATTTTCGGATAAATGGGTGCTTTGACCGGCTCCATATTCCAGAAAGATCCAGGGCTGAAATAGAGATGAGCATTGGAGCCCTTCGACTCGAGCAGCTCTTTTCTGGGCTTTTCGCGGGCATCGAACTGGTTGAATAGTCCGGAAAAGGTGAACTCCTTGGCCCAGTCGTATTTCGGGTGTCTGTAGTCCGCGTCGAAGCCTTTGCTAACAAGGGTGTTAGTTTCGAGTTCGATTCCTTCCTCAACTTGATCCCAGAGATGGTCCTGCTCCGCATAGAACATCTCGCTTCGGAGCATGCAGCTGAAGTGCGGATTGACGCTGCGACCAGCATCGCGAATCGTCTTCATAAAGCGGATGATGTTTGTCGCTGCTGCTTGGGCAATCTCATCATCGCTTTTAAATTCACGAATGACGTAGCCGCCGCCGTTGCGTCCCACGTAGAGTGAGCTCGTGTATTCGAAACCGGCTCCGCTATCGTTCGACCAGATAGACATGTAGTCTATATTGGGAGCGGCTTTGACAATTTTGGTGAGCATCTCGGTGTAGTGTTCGAGAACGACTGGGTGGGCAGTTGTGAGGTTGTACCGAGGCCTAAAGCTTCTAAGCGGATGATCGACTCTCGCTCCGCGTAGCATTGGATAACGCTGAAGCAGCTCGTCTGGAACAGAACGCGGTTCGAAAGAAAGAATGCCCGCTCGTAGGCCATACTTTTCCGCGAGCTGAGCGGAATGGACCAGCTTCCGCAAATTGGCCTGCAGGTAGTCGAAGGGATAGATACCCTTATTCAGCTTACTGTAGACGAACTGGTCCAAGGCCGGGCAGTAGGTGTAGAATAGATACAGCAATTCGTCGGGAGCTGCTTTTTCATATGGGAAGTTGGCCGCGAAGCCGTTCACTTCTATGTGCGTATAGCCTTGGCGGGCCATTTCGCGTATATGATCTTCAGGGTCGAATCCTTTAGCCGTCCGAGCATGGTTATTAAGCAGGGAATCGTAAGCTGGACGAAGCATCTTGAAGGCTGGCGTTATCAACTTTCCTTCGGAGAACTCGGATAGTTCGCGATCCGGCCATTCATCGACTACTTGGCAGGCCAACCTGTAGAGAAACCAAGTATGGGAAACGAAAAGTTGAAGCGACTGATCGGATCCGGATTTTATGAACATCCACTCGTCGACGCCATTATTAGGAATGCCTCGCTCGGCTGCTTCGGCCGTTGAAAGCGTTCCCAGAGAAAGTATATTCCTTTTGCCTTGGCAGTTACTAGAAGCGATATTGGCGGCGGGGGACGATCCGGAAATGATGTATTCAGCAGCCGTTTGCTCGACAGGCACATCATCATGGAGAACGTGGATGGCTTCGAGCGAGTTTAGGAATTGGGAAACTGTCATAGCTAAGAATCGAAATTCAAATTCTGATAAAATCAAAGAGGCCTGGAGACCTCATGCGTTTTATGCCAGTTCTTCGGCTGCCTTTATTAGGATCTTCAGGCGGCGAAGATCTTCGCTCGTGGATTCCAGCAAAGGGAAAACATGCGTCTCCAAGGTGATATGTTGGGAAGGCCGTTCTTTTGCCAGGGCTCTGATCTGCCCGAGCCAATTGACGCCACCGTCTCCGATCAACAGATTCTCCCACTTGTCTGGGGGCACTGGTATCGTGTCTTTGACATGCACGTTCAAAAGAAAGGGAAGGACGGCCCGATATCCAACAGGGAAGGCCGCTTCTCCAGAGCTTACCGCATTCCCTGGATCCCAGTTGATCCCCACGTTCTCCAAGCCAATTGCTTTGACCAAGGCAGCTGTATTCTCGCCAGTATCCGCGTAGAATCCAGGCTCGTTCTCGATTGCCATCTTCAACCCATGGCTGGCGACGATCTCGCCCGCTTTGCCTAGTAAGTCGATGGCTTCAGCCTTGGAGCCATCATTGGATCTCATAAAACTGAATACAATTATAGTGGGTGCGTCGAGACGCTGAGCCATGTCGCAGGTCCGAGGTAGGTTACTCGCAAGCTCAGTGGCGATGGTTTCGCGATCCGTGAGTGGTAGCTTGAATAGACCCGGGGCCAGGGCTGTAAGCTCCAATTCGCCTGCATCGATCTCAGCCTTCAGACGTTCTTCGGCCCCAGTTGGGAGATTCGGAACGCGATAATCGTAAGAGTCGACGCAGCGCAACTCGTACTTGCGAAATCCTAGCGATTTCCCTTTGGCTAAGGCTTCGTCAAGGTCGAGGGAGATCTCGTCAGTCAGTATTCCGATTTCCAGCATGGTCTGTAAACATCCCAGGAAGGATATTTGGCTCGGCGATACTCGAGCGATTCCAAGATCGTTTTTCGGTAAAGCGTGCTCATCCGACATATACTCAACGCCTAGACTCGCCGTTTTCCTCCAGTAGCTTTTTGTCTGAACTCAGTGGGCGATTCCCCCGTGAGGCGCTTGAAGGTTTTTGAAAAGTGAAAGGCATCACAGAATCCTAGCTCGTCAGCCAGCTCTTGGAATGTGCGTGTTCCTTGATAAATAGCGGCTTGGGCGAATTCGATGCGCTTCTGGGTTTGGAATTTGGCGGGTGCAATTCCCCGGGCTCTCGCGAAACGCTTACGAAAGCTCTCATAGCTCAAGCCTGCCCGGCGGGCAACTTCCTCTGGAGCGATCCACATGCCGTCCACGGGTCCTGATAACAGCTTTGTCGCCATATCGATTCGCGAGGCAGCGCCGTCGATCTTGGCCTCTAAATCTCGAGTCTTCATTTCGATCAGGAGTTGTGTGAAATGCCCCAGAAACTGGAGACTGTGAGTTGGGGACTTCTGAGATGCGGAATTCAGGCATTCTTCGATACGCTGATTCCAATAGCCAATGCTATCGAGTTGCCAAATCGGTTTATCGGAATCCAGGGCACCCGCTTTTTTGAGCAATTCGAATTGGGGACCATTGAAAATAGCGTATGTGTGGGCCCACTCGTTCGTTTGGAACGGTCCATAGACATGGGCCAGATCGGGAAAGACGATGATAGCATTTCCCGCTTCGAGTACTTCCTCCGCGCCGTTGGCATCCTTATAGTAAGCAGTACCGGACAGAATGAGAACCAAAGCGTATTCACCCAAAATACGCATGCTATTTGGATCGATACCTGGCGTATTCTGGAGCTTACCAGCGTGCAAGATTCCACCTAAATTAGACATTATAGGGGTTGAAATCCAAGTCTTATACCGAGGCTTGATCATCGTAATATAATTGCCAAAATATACATGGTTATTCCCAAATCAACCATTTATAGTCTGGCCGATATGGTCTATGATTGGCACGGCTTACTTAAAGCAGTCATATAACATGAGTTCCCCAGCCACATTGCCTCAGTTCTACTCTTACGAGCATGCCCTCGATATGGATAGGGATTGCGTGGGAACGCTTCGCGAATCAGCCGACGCTGCGGATGATTTCACTGAATTGAGACGGCGGCTCGATAAGGATGGCTACCTATTCATGAAGGGCTGTTTGGATAGGGATGAGGTATTGGCAGCCAGAGCTGAGATTGCACGCGCCATGGCCTCTAAGGGCGTTTTGGATCCTGATTTTTCTGAGATGGATATGCGATGCCGGCCGGGGGCCTCAATGGAATTCATGCCAGAGGTTGCCGGCGCCTGTCCACAGGTTCAAAAAGTGCTCTATTCGGGTAGATTAATCGACTTCTACAAGGGATTATATGGGGAGTCAGTCAGACATTATGATTTCACCTGGCTCAGGGCGATGCCTCCGGGCAAAGGAACCAACCCGCACACGGATCTACCATATATGGGTCGGGGTACCCACAACCATATGACCTGTTGGCTGCCTTACGGAGATATCCCTTACGACCTGGGCGGGTTGATGATTTTGGAGGGTTCGCACCGACGCATGGATCTTCTCAAGAATTACGTTTTTCGGGATGTGGATTCCTACTGTAAGAATAAGCCGGAGCAGAAGGAGAGGGCCGACGAAGGAAAATGGACCTTCACGGGAACGCTATCCCACAATCCTCCACGGATTCGGGACAAATTCGGGGGACGATGGCTGACCTCGGAGTTCGAAGCGGGAGATTTTCTCACCTTCGGTATGTTCGTCGTGCACGCTGCCGTGGACAATCGTACCGAAAACCGATTTCGGGTTTCCAGCGATAGCCGTTATCAAAGGGCCAGCGAAGCGATCGATGAACGGTGGATCGGTGAAGATCCGCCAGGTCACTCCATGGCAGGCAAGCGCGGCCGAATTTGCTGAGGCTTTTTCTTGATATTGAAGAATCTCTCATGACCCAGTCGACATCATCAAACCCAGCGAAGGCACGGAGTTCCAGTCGCATGGCTGCGGTGGGATCCACTGTTAAGGTCCTGCGAGCTCTTTTCGAAGTGGAGCGGGAAATTGTCCGTTGCCTTACGACCTACATTTATCGGGTTGGAGATATCGAATTGAAGTATTTGCTTTGCCAGCACGTTTGGGAATCGGCGGGGCATGCCCGGTTTATTCGGGAACGAGGGAACGAGTTGGGCGGTTTCGGGAAGAACGAAGCGGCCCGAGAGGAAATTAGGCGCATATTTGAAGAGTCTATTCGGGTTGATGAAGAGATCGAAGGATTGGCCGCTTTCTACCGGGTTATCAAAGGAGAGCTTCTGAGCTCGTATCGAAAGTACTTGGACACAACGCATTCGCTAGCCGATTGGCCTTCTCGCAAATTGGTAGAGGAATTTATTCAGGACGAGGAGAGGCATCAAGCGGAGATTCAGCCTTACACTGGCTTAGTGGAAAATACGGACTGGGTTCAGCGTTTGCAATTGGCCCTGGATTTCCAAGGCGGCTGGCTCGGCGCCCTACCAAAAGCGAAATTGCCGAACGATTTCAATTGGCGATGGCCCGATCTGCCGTATCGCCACCCGGACACCTGTAATCGAGGCGACTTTCCCACATGTTCCAGCGTTTTTGGATACGATCCCGGGGAGTTTCCTATTTGTCGCGATTGGCTCGAGGATCGGAAAACAGATGCCCGCGTCATCCGGCTGATGGTCTATGTGTGGCTGATGATGGAGCTCGACGCGGTTGATTACCTGTCGACGGTGTTTTACGAAACTCCAGAAGCTCCTTTCGATCTCCATTACGATTTGGCCCGGCATTTGTGGGACGAGTCTCGTCATAGCGCATTTGGGTACCGACAATTGCCGAAGCTGGGCGTTGATCTCATGACCCTAGAGCATTCGGTGAGTCTCTACAATATTCTGGTTCAAATGACTCCGCCCGAGCGGTATGCCATGATGACCATGGAATTTGAAGCGGGGAGCTTCGGGACCAAGGCTTACATCATGGATCGAGTGCGCGAATTGAGCGATTTCGAAGCGGATACGCTGCTCGCATTCGACCGAAATGATGAACAGCAGCACGTTCGCTACGGGCATAGATGGCTGCCGGTGATTATGGGACTCTTTGGCATCGATGAGCCTGTCGATACATTCGTCGAGGCAACGCAAAAGCGATTCCAGGAGTTGGAAAAGACCTACGGCGAAGTAACGCCGCATAGCCTGACTAAAGAAGAACGCTTTACGGCCAACAAGCTCCTTAAGCTCGCCGGAATCGAATAATGGATGGTAGGGCTGACCACCCCTAGTCAGACCTATTGGTAAAGCTTCATGGATGCGGTTGGCTATCCCTAACCAGCCCCACCTACATTGGTTTATTGGATCGCGATTTTCTATTCCCTCATGAAAATTTTGGCGGTTTTTACCGTAATCTTTTGACCTCTCTTGAAAGGCTCGAATCCTAGCCGCAATTTCAGGATATGGGAGCGCTGAAGGATGCCGAAAGTTCCAACCCCCTTTTTTGGGGCCGGTATGCCGAGTTGCGTCCGGAGCAAATCACTTTGATTCGGGAACAAAGCGATATTGCCTTTGTTCCGTGGGGCGCCCTCGAGTGGCATTGCCAGCACGCCCCAATTGGGTTGGATTCCGTCAAGGCAGAGGGCATCTGCCAGGCGATCGCTCAGAGAATGGGGGGGGTGGTGCTCCCGGCGATTCCGATGGGAGTCAATACGATCAAGCCGTTCAAGGGCTTTCCCCATTCGATCGATTTTTCGGGCGAACTCGTTGCCGAGGTGGCAGCAGCGTTTTGTAGCCAGCTCGCTGATGAGGGCTTCCGGATAGTCGTCTTGCTTACGGGGCACTATCCTCCAGAGCATGTAGCCGCATTGGAAGCGGGAGCCTGTAAAGCCAGGGAGGCGTATCCAGATATAGACTTCGTTGTCTGGGCGGATAATGAGCTTATGGGGAAGGCTTACAAAGGAGATCATGCGGGGGCAACGGAAACTTCCTTTCAACTTCTGTTCGATTCCTCGAACGTCGATCTAACATTGCTGCCTGATAGAGCTCTAACGCTCGATGGCGATGGCGTCATGGGAGAAGACCCCAGAGACGCATCGGAAGAAAGGGGCCGTAGACAGTTGGCGATCGCCGTAGATGCAGCGGTTGCCCAAATTGAGGCTATTCGCAGCAAAGATAAGGCGAGTCCGAAATGAGACGAAGACCTTTTGGAGAAACGGGACTAGATTGTTCCGAAATTGGATTGGGCACCTGGGCTCTGGGCAGCGGTGTCTATGGGGAAGTCGAGCGGGCCGAGGCCCATAATCTGATTTGCCAAGCTTTGGATATTGGTATAAATTTTTTTGATACGGCTCCCTTATACGGAAATAAGCATGAAGATGGCGTGGCGGAAATCGTGCTTGGGGAAGGTTTAGGAACGCGTAAAGACCAGGCGATTATTTCTACCAAGTTTGGTCGAACGGCTCGCCAGGTAATGCCCCCGCGGTTTAACGCGGATGAAGCTAAGAAGTCCTGCGACGATAGCTTGAGGCGTTTGGGTCGCGATTGGATTGATCTCTTCTTTTTCCACTCGCCTTTCGAAGCGGGGGAGATCGAGGACGACGTTTGGCAAGGGCTCGCGGAGCTCAAGCAGGCTGGTAAAATCCGGTTTATTGGCCATTCGGTTTCCATGTATGACGATACCAAGGACCTGTCTGAGCAATGGATGTCGGAGCGAAAGATTGAAGCGGTTCAGATCGTGTTGAGCCCCTTCAATCGAGAAACCCGTCCCTTGATAGCGACAGCGGCCGGGCTTGGACGCGCCGTAGTCGCCCGGGAGTGCATGGCCAACGGATTTCTTAGCGGTGGGATTCGCAAAGATACGGTGTTTCCAAAAGGTAGCCTCAACGCCCGATATTCTCGAAAAGAGATCGCTGAACGGGTAGATTATGCCTCGGCTCTTTCGGAATGTCTGGTTTCAGGTGAGATCGCCTCTCTTCCTCAGGCAGCGTATCGATGGACCTTGGATCAGCCTGGAGTATCGCTAGCGCTTGCCGGGCCTAGGAGCGTGGCCGAATTGATGGATGGGCTCGCGGCCTCTAGGGCGGAGGCCTATTCCGGCAAAACTCTCGCAGCTGCGGAAGTGATTCACAAAAAGGAGTTTAGCGCTGCATAAGGGCTGCAATAGCTTTTTGCCTCAATGACGGTTTTGGGCGGGAACTCCCGGTTTAGTTTACCGGAAAAACAGCTTTTTAATGACCAGCGTAAGAATCGCTCTACCATTCTATAGAAAGATAGGGGGCTTGTCTTCACGATTGCTCCAGCATGCTGCTGGTTTGGCGCTAATTGGGAGGATATTGTTCCAGCTTTTTGTTATTGAACCCTTTCATGGCCTCAAATTTTGCTGAGCTCACTCCAATTAAACCCAACCCCCCTTTCAGGGTGGGATTGATAGGGGTTACTGGCTACGGCCACGACTATTTCAAGTGCCTGACCGATTTAGCTGAACAAGGACGTGTCGAATGGGGTGCTGTCACGATAATCAATCCTGAAGATGCAAAAGAGCAGATAGAGACGTTTGAAAACTTGGGTGTGCCAGTATTCGCTGATTATCGACAGATGCTTGAGTTGGAAGGGCGAAATCTCGATTGGGTTTGTATCCCCACCGGGATAGGTTTCCACAAGCAAATGGCCATCGATTGCCTTAATCTGGGACTGCAGACTCTCGTGGAGAAGCCTTTGGCTCCGGTATTGCAGGATATTGAAGCTATTCAAGCTGCGGAACGGGAAGCGGGCATCGTAGCATCGGTTGGGTTTCAACATACTTACGTCGAGGATACTTGGGAGATTAAAGAGCGTTTGCTGGAAGGGGCGATCGGTCAAGTTCAGCGAGTGGATTGCTTGGGGCTCTGGCCTCGTTCTCGGAAATATTATCTCCGAAACGAATGGGCTGGGAAACTGCGAGCGGGAGATTCCTGGATATTGGATTCGCCTTTCCACAACGGATTTTCCCACCTAGTGAATCTTATTCTCTTCTGGCTTGGGGAAACTTTGGATTCTGGGGCAGATCCGAAGCGCGTGAGCGCTGAGCTTTATCGCGTCAAGGGTATCGATTCATTCGATACGGTTCGTACGGTGGCGACTACGGAAGGAGGCGTTGAAGCGGCGGTCACCGTCTCCCATGGTTCTCTGCATAATATCGACCCGGAAATCCGGATCGCCGGTTCCGAAGGGCAATTGCTCTGGCGTTACAGCGGGGCTCATTTGTTGGAGAGCGATAGGGGGACCGAGACAATCGTTTCCCCCAATCCAGTTGAAATACGCAAAATTATGTTCGATGCCGTTGTCGACCGGATAGGAGGCGGTGAGACGCGAAACTGTTCGACGGGATTGGCAAGAGGCGTTTGTAAGTGGGCTAACGCCATTCACGACACCTGTCCGATTGAAAATATTCCAGACAAATTTCGTGTTACGGTCTCCAGTGAGAACGGCGAAGTTCACGATGCCATCGATAATCTAGAATACTTCGCTCTCAAAGCTCACAACGAAGGGATTTCCTTCAAAGCGGCCGGGGCTCCATGGGCTACAGAGCCTATCATCCGCGACCTAAGCGAATATGGAGCATTCGAAGGAAAATTCTGCTATCCCTTTAAAGGAAACGAGAGGATCGTCGGAGTTGCTACGTAGTAGCGATTTGCAGCCTCAATGCTGTTGCCAAACCGATTCCCAACCAACTACGGTTTGAGGAGATGATGAATAGAAAGGCCTTTATCAGCACTATCGGATTGGCGGCGCCAACAGTTTTTTCTGCATCGCCCAAGCGGAAGGGAGATTTTTCTGAGCTGTTGCATTCTTTTGATGCGACCCAGCCTCAAAGTTTCTGGAAAGCAGTTCAGGATCAGTTTACCTTGAGGGAGAACAGGACCTACCTAAACTGTGGTGGACTAGGGCCAGCTCCAAAGGCGGTTCAGGATGAGGTCATTTCCAAAATGAAAGAGTTGCAGGCGAGCTCGGAATCCGGCCATTCTATCCTAGGCGAAACAAGGAAAGTGGCTGCCCGTTTCTTCGGATCGAGCGAAGGAGAAATATGCTTTACTCGCAACGCGACGGAATCGAATTCAATCATCGCTTCAGGCATTCCAATGCAGGCCGGTGATGAAGTGATATTCGAGTCCCACGCTCATCCAGGCGGATCTTTTCCGTGGCTTAATCGTCAGAATATAGATGGGATTCGAGTTAAAGTATTCGATCCAGACCCGAGCTCGATGGAGAACACTTTGAATCGTATCAATGATTTGATTACGAGTCGGACAAAGGCTATTCAAGTAAGCCATATAACGGCTCCGACGGGAATCCTTTTGGATGTGGAAGCGTTAGGCAAATTGGCCGATGAAAAGGGAATCTGGTTTCACGTGGATGGGGCCCAAAGCGCGGGTATGATACCGATCGATTTCGCCAGCATGAAATGCCACTCCTACGCGACGAGCGGCCACAAATGGCTGGGTGGACCGCGAGGTACGGGTTTACTATTAGTTCGCCAAGACAGGATCGAGTCCGTTGTTTCTTGGCACGTGGGAGCCTACTCAGTATCCGAGGTCGAATTGCCCAACCGCCTCGAGTTGCATCCAACAGCCCTTAGATTCGAATACGGAACTCGTAATACCGAGCTTGTCGCTGGTTTGGGGTCGGCCATGAAGTTTCAGGAATCTATTGGGAAGAAGCGAATTGAAGATCGGTCAATGGAACTAGCCAAGCGTTTACGGGAGCGACTGGAGCAAATCGACAGTGTCACAGTTCTCACTCCTAAGGATGCATCCATGCGAAGAGGAATCACGACCTTCCGAAGCGACCGAATGGATTTCGATGAAATCAATAATAGAATGTCCAGGGAGTATCAACTGCGCTGTCGCCGTGTGACAGAGGTGGGACTGAACGCAGTGCGCGTATCGACGCACATCTTCAATAGCGAGGCGGATTGCGATCGAGTTGCCGAAGCGGTCGCTGCGATCCTAGATGGGTAGCGACTGAGGGTAGGGTCGTTTGTCCTTAGTCGACCGATCACGAAAGTAGCACAGGCTACTGTGGCTCGACTTGTACGATCATTTCGACTTCGACAGCCGACCCTAATGGTAGCGAGCTGAATCCGCTAGCCGCTCGGGCATGCCGGCCCTTTTCGCCGAATATTTCGACTAGTAGATCGGAGCAGCCATTGATCACTTGGGAGTGCCCAGTGAAGGAGTCGGTAGCGTTGACCATACCGAATACCTTGAGAACACGCTTTACTTTGGACAGGTCGCCTATCTCCGCCTTCAAGGTTGCTAGTAAGCCGACCCCGCATAGGCGTGCGGCATCGTATCCATCTTCCACAGATAAATCGGCACCGATTTTGCCGACTACCAGGGAGCCATCCGCTTTTCTTGGGATGTGCCCGGACATAAAGACTACGTTGCCCATTCGAGTGGCTCCGACATAATTGGCGATTGACTTAGCTGGAATCGGCAGCTCGATGCCTAGTTCCTTCAGCTTTTCTTCCGGGCTTGCTGCGATGAGGGCGTTGCCGGGGAATAAAAGAGTGGCTAGTAGGCAGAGGATGTAAAGACTGTGACGATGCGACATGATGATTTTGCGTACTCGATTTATAGGTTTTAAAACTGGATCTTAATCTAGAAAGAACGACTGCGGGTAAGCAACTACATTGGCAACATAACCCGCCTCGCTTGATTTAATCGGGCTTCTGTTTGGATGAGTGATCGGCTAGACCATTACAAGAGATGGTGCGGCTCAAGGAGATTGACTTGGTAGTTTCTTCCGAATATCCGAGCGGCGTGCCAAAAATGATAGAGGAAAGTCTTCCTTGGGAGAAGATATTCGCCAAAGCGAAGTACGGTCACCGTCCAGATATAAAAAGCGGCATAGAAGCTAGCTTGCAGGAAGGCCGTGAATTTGTGGAGCAGGGGATCGCGTCGGACAATGCGGACGTCTTAGACTTGGGGTGCGGGAACGGCCGCCAACTGATAGGCCTAGTTGAAAAAGGTATAGGTTCCTACACAGGGCTAGACCCGATCAAAAAGTGCATCAAGTTTTGCAATCGTCAATTGGCATCTAGGATCCCCAACACGCGTTTCGTGCATCTCAACGTCAAAAATAAGATGTACAACCCTAAGGGAAAAATGCTGCCCGAGGAAGTCATTCTTCCTTTTGACAGTGACAGCTTCGATTCGGTTATCACGGGCTCTGTATTCACCCATTTGGGAACGCGAACGGTTAGTGAACGCTATCTAGAAGAAATTGCCCGCGTGTTAAAATCCGGTGGAAGACTCTTTTCATCGTGGTTCCGCAATCCGCCCTACGAAATTAGCTCTGAAGAATATCGGACTGTATTCGCGGAATGCGATATCGAGAAAATGCTAGCCAAACACTTCGAGACTTACTACTCCCGCGGAGGATCGAGCGGGGAATGGTGGGATCAATGGTGCCTCTACAGCCGATTGAGATAGTTGGGAACCGAAATCAGTAGCGCCTCGCCACTGATGATGGCAGATCTATCATTCGAGTGCCCCGAAAACCTCCTGTCAGAAATGTAGTTAATACCTCGGCGCTACGCTATCTAATATCTTTACCGTATTGAAGTCTAGGGTACGTTTGATGCGCCCATGAGTGATTTCCAGTTTTCGCGGTCCTTTCTCCGCATGGAGATAGGGGCCTTCGAAAAGTTTCCAGCGATCGTAGTCGATGGCTTGCCCATTTACCTTCGGGGCAGATCCGTATTGGAATTCCAACTCTGTTCCCCTGAACGAGCTCAGTGACACCTTGGGCGTGGGCTCAAGTTCGAAGGTCAGGCTCTGGTTCCTTATAGCGGATTTGAAGGTTTCAAAACTATCGAACTCGGAAATTGATGCTGCTTGAGCAATGGTTCCATTCTTGTTCCCGGGACTGATTATTACCTGGCTTCCTGACTCAACCCGTTCATAGCGATAGCCATCGCCTGTCGATGGTAGTCGCTTATAAGCCATGTGTGGCTCCCATCGGTAGTCAGCCATAGGAAAGTAGGCTAGGTAGGCATTTCCACCGCGGGCGAAAATCCACCCCGACTCATCCTCGGTTAGATTCTCTAGATCCTTGGAAAAGAAGCCATTGACCTGCTCGAAGCGGGTTCCAGGGGGAATGTCATAGAGGGCGACTATCGTATCCCCATGCTGAAACACTTTCTCGTATGGCGAGCAGCCTACTAGTTTGTCAGCCACGTCGTAGGACGGTTTCCCCTCCGCGGCGACGGCTTTCACCATGGTATCTGGTCTCACGTTAAAGTAAGCCTGCATGGCTTTGTGCGAAGAGTAGGGATGGATGGAAAAGATGGTAGGGTGCTTGCCACGCGGATCAGGCGTGGCCCAGGTGATATCCCAAACATGCGATTGGATGGGGTCTGCCATGCCTCCTTGATAGGATCCCACCGCGTAGTCGTTTGTCATGTATGTGGTTTTGTAGATAGGAGCTTTACCGACATCGCTGTATCGCCAGCGATGGCGTGAGCGTTTGAGATCCTTTTGGGTAAAGCTTTCGTCGCGATCCATGGCGATTCGGTAGATTACTTCAGGGAGATAGTAGTTTGAAGCGACGATCGCATAGTAGTTGCCCCAACTGAATCCTCGTGTGGGGGGGCAATTCCCGAAGTTCAGCCAAGAGAAAAAAGAACTTAGACTGTTCCAGCGTTCAACTACAGATAGGTCATCGGTGCGAGCATTGGGGCCTCTTAAAACCCCATTCAAGGTGTTGGCAGCCAACCCTGCATAGAGAAAGTCTAGGAACATCTGCCCTCGCAGCCGCATCTCCGGATCCTTGGCCCAGGACTGAAGATAGAGCATAGGGATAGCGTATTCGCCGATGTAGTGGGTAGGATTGAATTCGCCCTGTCCAATGGTGGTTGCGATGTTCATCCAATCGATCAAGTAGTCGCGGGACTCCTCCAGATTCTCTTGAGAGCTCTTGCCGTTGTACCATTCAGAACCAGGCTCGTTTGGGTAGAGCTCGGACATCAGGTACAGCATTGTGTAGTACATGGCAAAATGGTTCTCCGTATCGCCTCTAAATTGGTATGATTCCTTCCAAGCCCGGCGAATCGCTTGCTGGGCTTCATCGGATAGCTTGTCGCGTCCTGTGAAGGCTACGCAGGTAGTCGGCAGCATCCAAAACGGTCCGGATCCAGGATTCTCCATTAACTCCAATACTCGGGCGTTGCAGGCCTCTATGTTTTGATTAAGTAATAGGTTTGCGGATACGGAGGCCATATCCATTTTTTCGGCATCCCCGCGTTTCACGATGCCGGCCCGCCATTCAATCACTTCATTGACCCGAGCCAAATACTCGGTTCTCCGTCGCATGGGATCTTCTACGATCTCCAAACTTGGATGAGGTCCCTCGTAAGAGGGCTGAGCAAGGGCGAGCGCTTGGAAGAAGATGAGCCCAAAGAAACAGAAGGCTAACTTTGTACGATAAAGAAGCATGCGAAATTCCCTATTTTCTAGAACCTATTCCGAAACCTATCTCAGCGACGCCAGGATAGTTTCTGGTTTTCGGCAGGAACACGAAGCTGTTGATGGCGGAGCCTTCGAGCCCTGCTTGTTTCCAGGTTTTTCCGAAGTCCAAAGACTCGTATAATCCTTTTTGATACAGGCTGGCTAGCAAGCTCCCCGAATCGGGATCGATGCCTACTCGCCAGATTCGGTGAGGTTCAGGCAGCCCTTCATTGCGGCTGCTCCAAGTTGCCCCACCATCTTCCGTGACCAGAACGCCATAGGTGTAGCTGCCAATGGCCAGGCGATCAGGATCGGCGGGATCGAAAGCGATGTTGTACAAGGCGGCTTCTGAGGGGACTTGATCGAAGGCGGTCCAGCTTCTCCCCCCGTTTCGCGAGATAAAGGCTCCTGCATTTTGGGTTACGGCTGCCCAGATGTCGGGGTCGTTAGGCGATTGCTGGACATCGTTGACCGTTTCTTCCGTAGCCAAGGTCCTTCTCCAAGACCTGGCATCATTTCGGCTAAGATAGATGCCTGATTCGCAACCGGCCAGGATATGTCCATTGCGGAAGCGATCCACTTCGACGCTCTGTGTGTATTTTCCACGGTCTGGAAGACCCCGCTCGCGCCTGGTCCAATTCATGCCCCTGTCATCGGAAACGGCTATTCCGCCAGGGTGGGCCAAGTAGACGCGATCCGGATTGTGTGGATCGACGCAAATGTCTTTTGGCTCGGTGATGTCCCAGCCTGTCATGACCCGCCAGCTTTTGCCTCCCTCTGTTGTTCGGAGCGCTCCGTTCATGGCCGCGGTGTAGAAGGTATCGTGGTCGCGGGGATCGAAGGAGACCGCGAAGATGCTGGGATCGTTGATCCCGACGTGGACCCATTGACCGTTGGCCTCGCGCATATGCAGTCCGCTGGTGGTGGTGATTTTCGATCCGATAACGTAGTTCCGGTTGACTGCCGCGCAGACATAGAGGTCGTGCTTCGGACTTTGTCCGATCGTCGCAAGAGGTAGAAAAAGCGCTAGTATCGCAACTAAAGGGAATTTCTGAAGGGGCATAGTGGTAGCTGGTAATACTATTTTGGCCATCGATCTGCCGGCGTAAAGAGAGTCCTCCATTTTACGATACACTAGTCAAATTCCTTTGTCGCAGGCGAAGGCGCGATAGTCGTTATCGAGGCGAATGGCTGCCTGCAAAACTGAAGGCATCGCCGAGATTACGGCAACTCTCGAGTAGCGATCGCAAACCCCCAAGACAAATCACAATAATGAAATCGAACGCGGTGGTCTTCAAGGACCGGAATCAGGTGGTTTTCGAATCTGTTGATTGCCCTGACCCAGGTCCGGATCAGGTAGTAGTCAACGTGACCCACTCTTGGATCAGCAACGGAACGGAAGGCTCCTATCTGCGGGGCGAACGTATTGAGGGGGATACACCCTGGCGACCTGGAGACCCGCACCCCTTTCCTGTTATCGCGGGCTACCAAAAAGTGGGGACTGTGGATTGGGTAGGATCGGAGGTGTCTGATTTGTCGAAAGGCGATTCGGTCTTCGTTTCGGTGAGTGCAGTCACCGGTATGTTCGAGCCCAGAGGAGGACATATTTCGCCCTCGGTATCAGGAGCGGGTGCGGTAATCAAATTGCCGCCTGGATTGGATCCAGTGGCCTATTCGGGATTAGTCCTGACCCAAGTAGGATTCAATTGCGGTGACCGACCAAGATTGGAGCGGGGGGATCTCGCCGTGGTTTTGGGCGACGGTCTCGTCGGGCAGTGGGCCGCTCAAATGCTGGCCTCGAGAGGAGCCAATACGCTGCTCATCGGCAGACATGCGGATCGGCTGGCCAAATTCAAAAATGGAGAGACGCTTCTCGAAGATAGTGGGGCTTGGGTGGACGCGGTTCGAGAGCGATTCCCGGAGGGCGCTCAAGTTGGAGTGGACACCGTAGGATCGCTTCAGGTTATGGGACAGTTGGAAAGCGTGATGAAACGATTCGGGCACCTAGTTTCCGCTGGCTTCTATGGACCAGAGGACCGGCTGCCTTTGCAGCCACCGCGATATAAGGAACTTTCGATCGACTTGGTTTCTGGAGCCACGCGGGAACGTCTTGAGAAAACGATGGATCTGGTAGCCCAGGAAAAACTGGATACGCTTTCGTTGATCACGCATCAATTCCCGGTAGAACAAGCAGCCCAAGCATGGGACTTGATTGAGTCGAAAAGAGAGCCAGTATTAGGAGTCGTTTTAGAGTGGATGTAAGCATGAAGGCGATACAGTACATAGAAAAGGGGTGTCCGGAAATCGTCGAGCTACCGATTCCACAGCCAGGAGAAGGCCAAGTTTTGGTCAAGATCTCTGGTGTGGCGACTTGCCCTCAATGGGATATCCATATCATGGATGGCACTCCCATGGTGCCCGGAGGCAAGGTGGAGTATCCTTACACTCTGGGTCAACCAGGACATGAAGCGGCGGGCAAAGTGGTAGAGCTCGGACGGGGAGTGACGGAGTTTGCGGCGGGTGACCGGGTAGCCTTTTGGCAAGATCAGGCCGGAGCGACTCAGGGCTGCTACGCCGAGTACGTCGTTGCCGAAGTTGGCAACCTGCTCAAGGTGCCCCGTTTCTTGGAGCCTCAGGAGATTGCTTCCCTGGAACTGGCCATGTGCGTGCAGGTTTCTTTCGATCAGATCCAGAATGTCGCTCCCATCCAAGGCAAGCGATTCGCGGTCAGCGGGTTGGGGCCTGCGGGCTTGGTGGCCATTCAACTGGCCAAAGCCCATGGAGCGAGCGAAGTGATCGCTTTCGATCCGGTAGAAAGCCGCCGTCAGTTGGGGGCTGAGTTAGGAGCCGATCGAGTCTTAGACCCGACCGACAGGGATGCCTTTCCCTATGATCGCTTCAGTCCGGAGGCCATTGATCTCGCCATCGATTGCGTGGGCTTTCCTGTTTCCATCGAGTATCTGATGGGCAAGACGAAGGATGTGGTGGCGCTTTTTGGCGTGTTGCGGGAAGACGTTCGCTTTGGCTTCAAGCATTGGTGTCGCGGATTGCACCTAGTCGGCTATGGGGCTCACAATCGAGGAGCCGCGGAAACGGCTTTGGATCAGATCGTTTCCGGCAAATTGAAATTGAAGCCGCTGATATCAAAGACCCTTCCTCTAGAATCTTATGCTGAGGGGGTTGCCTTGCTGCAAAACCGAGAGGCGATAAAGGTCTGTTTCATCCCCCAGGGTTAAGAAACTAGAAGCACGAATTTCGCTTCTTGGTAGCGGGTGATCGGAGATCGCCCATTCGAAAAGTCGCACAGGCATCCATGATTGGCTGATTGGGTAGGTAGGATCGAGCCGATCCTCCCTGCCTTTAAGAGCCTTCCGCTCATCAGGAATTAGAATCAGTCACTCTCAAACCAGAAGACCCTTGTGTTTTACCTTACATCGCAAAAATATTTGTCCTTTCTAGGGTGCTTTTGCAGGAATCGCTTTCGCTCGCTGTCTCTAAGCCGTTTATGATCTTTCCCCTCAGACAAATGCATTTTTCCCGTTGCTTTGCTGTCGTGGCCTTTCTCGTCGCTGGCTCTGTTTTTGGAGATGGTGGCCCGCCCGTCGCCGAAATAAGCGAGGCCGATCTGGTACGCCAATATCGAGAGCGCTGCAACTACGTCATCGATCAGACGGTTGCCAACACGGATCCAAACGACTTGTCGCGGGGTAGTAGCTTCACCATTGCGGCCAATCTCTTCAGAGGAGAGAATCTGGATTGGGCCAGGGAGCGGCTTCGTCTTTCCAATGATCCTCCCACAGGGGCCATGTTCTGGATGCATCCCATGGTATTGCTGATGCATGCCGGGCGCGAAGAACTCAACGAGGACGACTGGGCTTTCATTCGGGAGCTTTGGCGAACCTATTTTCCTTATCGAGGAGACACGGAAAACCATTGGGTGATGTATTATGTGAGCCTGTATTTGGTGGCGGAGATGTTTCCCGACGCAGGCCCCGAAGCCTGGTACAATGGAAAATCCTCAAAGGAGATCATGGCGGATGCCAAGGAATTCATCCTCGATTGGATGCGAATCACAACCTCGTACGGGCAAGGAGAATATGATTCTCCCAACTACATAGAGGAGTACACGCGACCCATGGCATTGCTGGTAGGTTGGGCTCGCGATCCCGAGTTGCAGCAGATGGGCAAGATGATGATGGACTACATCCTGCTCGATTATGCGGTCGAAAATCTGGGCGGCCTCTACGGTGGCGCCCACAGCCGGCTCTATCCTCGATACTTGCTACAACCGGGAATGGCTCACTCGGCTGCCCATGCTTGGCTGCTTTGGGGGCAAGGCGAGTTCAGCTCCAATGGGGGAACACTGATGATAGCGATGAGTGGATACACGCCGCCTTCGATTCTGTTTAGGATCGCGTCGGATCGGGACAAGGCCTATGTCCACAAGGAGCTTAAGCGAACTCGCTGGCGGTTTAGGCACGCCGGGCCTAATGCATTCGAAGTGGATGGGAAGAGCACGATCCCCGTTTACAAGTATAGTTACGTGCACCCGGACTTCATTCTCGGCTCTTCCCAAGGAGGCCTGTTACAGCCTATTCAACAGCAAACATGGAGTTTGGTTTGGCGGGAGGAGAACTTGGTGGGCAAGTCCAACACGATGTTTGGCCTACAGCCCTATTCGTCTCCCATCGAAGGCACTATGTTTTTCAATTCCGATTGGGATACAGTCACCGATCTGATTGCCAGATCCAAAGTCGACTATGATTCGCCCGACAAGCTGGAAGGCGGTTCACCTTACGAGCAGGTTTTCCAGCACGAAGCGAGCTTGATAGCCCTTTACGATATTCCCGAAGGTACGCGTTTTCCTCTCATCAGCACGCTGTTTTCCAGAGATGTGAATCGCCGAATTGAAGACGATTCGGGATGGATTTTCGGGCAAGGTGGTCCCGTCTACATCGCCTACCGGCCTTTTGCCCCAGGAGAGTGGAAACCAGTTGATTGGACAGGGCTGCTAAAAGGCGGAGCTGGGGCTTGGTTTAGCACAGGCTTCAAAGAATTATCCGAAGGAAGCGAGTGCCTGGTTAGCTACTCCTTGAAAAATGGATACATAGTAGAGATCGCCCCGGTAAGCGCATACGAAACCTACCGGGAATTTCAGGATGCCGTTAAAGCGCTTCCAGTCGAAGTGCGTCTCGAGCCTACTCCAAAGGTTAGCTATACGAATCTGGCTGGCATAGAGTTAGAGGCCGAGTATGGGGGAACCCCCTCTGCCGATGGCGAAAAAGTGGACTATTCTAGCTGGAAGCTATTTGACGGGCCCTTCGCTCAAGCGGAACGGGAGAGTCAATCGCTAGAAATGATCTACGGTTCAGAGCGATACGTTTTGGATTTCAAGAATCGAAGCGCGAAGGCCTCAGTGGTTAAGACAAAATGAAGCGGACGATACTAGGATATCTCACCCTGAGTTTGGCGATCGGCTTCCCTTCGATAGGCGCTGCCGAGAAGGAGCGGACTCTATTTATTGCCTTCGCCATGACTAAGGCGCAGGAATCGAGCTCGATTCCCACCGATTCTGGCATCTATCTCAGAAGTGAGAAGGAAGACTCTTGGCATCGCATTGGCCCAGTTATTCAGTCGATGAACAGCTTGGCTGTGGATCCCTCTGCTCCCGCAACTATGTTCATGGCCTGCGGCAACGGAATCGTTAGATCAAAAGATGGCGGAGAGACCTGGCGAATGGTTACGGGATGGCGGGAAAGTGATTTTCTCAAGATCGCCATCGATCCAGAAAATGGGGACAATATATACGGAACTTCCGTTTGGGGCTTTCACCTGAGCCGTGACGGCGGCGAATCCTGGACCTCGGCCAACAAGGGGCTGAACGAAAAATATTGTCGGACAATCATCGTCGATCATCGCAATCCGAGACGTCTCGTGCTCGGGACGGGAGACGGCATCTATGAGAGCCGAAACGGTGGTGGATCCTGGACTCGTGTCCGCAGCTCGCCCGAATCGGCGATTCTGAGGATGGACCGAAGCTTGAATAATCCCGATCTGTGGATTGCTGGATCCGAAGGAGAAGGTGTGTATTTGTCTACCAATGACGGAAAATCTTGGCGCCCCGTTGCCGAAACCTTGAGCGAGACCAATGTTTACGGCGTCTCGCTCCATCCTGGAAAGGAGAATCGCATGGCGGCGGGAGGATGGAGCCAGGGGCTTTGGGTGTCAAATGATGGTGGGGATTCCTGGGAGGACCGAAGTTCAGGACTGCCTTCCCAAAACGTTACAGCCGTTGTATTCGATGAGAATCATCCCGATAGGCTATGGGTTTCGACTTTTGAAGAAGGTACCTATTACACGGATGACGACGGCAAGACCTGGAAAGATGGCGATTTGTATGGAGCCTATGTGTTCGATTTGGACTTTGTTACCAGCGCCAAAGAATGATGCCATGCCGTCTTTCCGATCGGCTAATTGTCTGAGCTTTCAGGTTCTCCTGATATCCGCTTTCTGCCTGGCGCTTTTAGGATGTATGGAAATTAGCGTTAAAGATACTCTGCCTAGCGATAACCAACGCGAAAATGTGAACGCCCTTTTGCTCAGCGCGACCACGAATCCGGGGCAAAAGTCCCTCGAACACGCGAAAGCCGATATCGCGAAAACCTTTGGGTCAGTGAATCGCATATTGCTAATCAATTACGCCAGTCTCCCGGATAAGCGCGACGCCTATGCGAAACGAATGAAGCGAGAATTCGCTCAGATCGGCCCAGGCTACACAGTGAAATCCCTCCATGCCATCCCCGCTGATCAGCGTTTAGCCGCGGTCCGAGATACGGAAGGATTCTACGTTAGCGGAGGGAACACCTTCTTGCTTTTAAGGGAGCTCTACGATGGCGATTTGCTTGTGGCAATCCGGGAGCGGGTCTTGCAAGGCACCCCTTATGTGGG
>CAZFUD010000020.1:0-233 GCA_964521705.1 uncultured Opitutaceae bacterium
CGACATTCAAGCAAGCCTGTGATGACTTCTTCTATCTGAAGCACCGAAATGAACCTAGAGGGATTGGAGGGCTGTTTTTCGACGACTACAATCAGGGCGGTTTTGAAAACGCATTTGCCCTGACTAGAAGCGTTGGAGAGAGCTATCCAAAGGCATACATCCCCATCGTCGAACTGCGAAAGTCGACGCCCTACGGGGAGCGGGAGAGGGAATTCCAGCTCTATCGCCGCGGT
>CAZFUD010000020.1:243-23477 GCA_964521705.1 uncultured Opitutaceae bacterium
TCAATTTGGTCTATGACCGAGGCACTCTATTCGGACTGCAAAGCGGAGGGCGCACTGAATCGATTCTCATGTCGCTCCCAAGTCTTGTATCCTGGAAGTACGACTATAAACCGGACCCAAACACTCCCGAACATGATCTCTATCAAACCTTTCTCAAGCCCCAGGACTGGATCAGCGCTAGCCCCTGAGCCACTGGGGTGCTATTCTTCCAAGCCGTCCTTAGATAACTAATACATGAATTCAAGGCAAAGATTTATCAAGGCTCTGAATTGCCAGCCACTTGAACGGCCCCCTATCTGGGTAATGCGTCAGGCTGGTCGCTACCTCCCGGAATACCGGGCCCTGAAAGAAAAGTATTCGTTTCTCGAACTCGCCCAAACACCGGAATTGGCGCTAGAGGTTACAATGCAACCTCTGCGACGTTTCCCGCTTGATGCAGCGATTCTCTTTTCCGACATCCTCGTTATCCCCGAAGCTCTGGGACAGGGTTACCACTTCCGAGATCAAGGCGGAATCGCCATGAACTACGAACTCGATTCAGTCGAACGTATAGCCGCCCTGGATCCAAACGCCGTGGAGGAGAAACTTAAGTACGTCGCTGACGCTTTGAAATTAATCAAAAGCGAGCTGGCGGGAGAAAAGGCTTTGCTTGGGTTTGCAGGATCCCCTTGGACCCTCGCCACCTACATGGTCGAGGGCGGAAGCTCGAAGGACTTCAAGAAGATCAAGTCGCTATTCTACTCAGATCCGAGGGCCTTTGATCAGCTAATGGCAAAACTAACCAAGGCCTTGATCGACTATCTGCGAATGCAAAAGGCTTCGGGAGCGGACGCTGTCCAAATATTCGATTCATGGGGAGGAATCCTCTCTGGTGATGATTACGAGGCCGCCTCTCTTCGTTGGATCACTGAAATCGTAAACGCCTTGAAAGAGGAAATCCCCGTCATCATCTATGCTAAAGGCACGATTCCACATCTTAAAAGGCAGAGTGAAACAGGAGCTCGAGCCATCGCGGTGGATTGGACCATTCCCATACGAGAGGCCGCTGAGCAAATTTCTTCTAATGTAGCGGTTCAAGGAAATCTGGATCCTGTAATCCTTGATACAAGTCCCGAGATCGTTGTCAGAAAATCAACCGAAATTCTTAGAGCGATGGCTAATCGGCCCGGCCACATATTCAATCTCGGGCACGGAATCCTTCCTTCTGCCCGGATTGAAAACATGGAGGCTCTTGTCGATACGGTAGTTAACTTTGGAAGCTGATTATCCATGCAAGACGCTATAGTTCTAGGAGGAGGCATTTCTGGCCTAACCACGGGCTACCTACTCCAGCAGAAAGGCTTAGATTTCTCGGTTATCGAAAAGAATAGCTTCCCTGGAGGGCCTATCCAGAGCGTAATCAAGAATGGATTTCTGGTCGAAAAGGGTCCGAATTCCTTACTCGTATCCGACCCCTGGATAGAATCATTTATCAGCGATCTCGGTATCGGAAACGAAATTGTAGATAGTAACCCGGCGGCAGCCAATCGGTATGTCGTTCGCAACAGCCGGCTCATACCCGTTCCTAGTTCTCCACTACAAGCAATTACCACTCCTCTCTTTTCGCTCAAAGCGAAATTAGGCTTTCTTGGTGAGCCGTTTCAAGGAAGGATTACAGAATTGGGCGAAGAGAGCGAAAGCGTGGCCGATTTTGTCGTTCGCAGAATGGGAAGCGAATTCCTCGACTACGCGATTAATCCATTCGTTCGAGGAGTTTACGCCGGCGACCCCAAACAGCTCATACTCAATCATGCCTTCCCTTTAATGAGGAAATTGGAACACGAAGGGGGATCACTCCTCCGCGGCGCAATCAAGCAAAAGCGGCGACAAAAAAGAGAAGGTACGGCATACAAGAAACGTTCTATCAATTTTATCAATGGATTGGATACGCTTCCCAAGACAATTTCCCGAAAGCTTGGCCATCGGCTATGGCTAGGCTCTGAAGTGGTGGCTATCAATCCAGTTGAAAACGGATGGCAAGTTACCTGGAAAAAGGGAGGCGAGAACTTCGAGGGATTTTCGAGGAACCTATTTGTCTGTCTTCCGTCTCGATCCATCAAGGCTCTCAACTGGGCCAGCCCGATCTCGGATTGGATTGCCGAAGCCCCCGACCTTCCTTACCCTGCTGTGCATAGTTTAGCGCTCGGATACACGAGAAGTGATATCGCCCATCCACTAAACGGATTCGGCGTACTCGTCCCCAGCAAGGAGCCCCATCGCATACTGGGAGCTTTGTTTAACTCTGAACTCTATCCTAATCGGGCTCCTGAAGATCATTGCCTGCTTACCGTTATGCTAGGCGGGAGCCAAAATCCCGAATTAAGGGAGGCATCCGACGTAGAGCTTCTAAATATCGCCAAGGAGGACTTAGCCAGCCTTCTTGGAGCAAGCGCTGATCCGGTATTCGTCAACCTAACACGATGGCCTCATGCCATCCCCCAATATACGAGCGCCTTTGGCCCTTGGAAAAAAGCCATAAGTTCCTTGGAAGAAGATTTTTCTGGCCTCAACTTTGGGGGCCATGCCATTGACGGAATCGCAATGGGAGCAAGCATCATGAGCGGGAAAGCGCTCTCAGAGCGTATCGATTAGCGAATTACTGCAATGCAGCTGCTTTCACTTGGTCTATAAGCAGCTTCAGTTCGCTTGTCGGCTGCCTATTCAAGGCCCGTTGCAGCAAATCCAGCGACTCTCCAAAGCGCCTAGATTCAATCAATACTTCAGAGGCAAGGATGAGTGCATCGTATTCATGTTTTTCCGACGTATAGGCGCGCTCGAAAAAGAACATCGCTTTTGCCTCTTCTCCTCGCTCCGCATGAATCGAGCCGAGACGCACAAGCGCCTCACCCTCGGTAGGATCGTTCTCCAAGGCATCCATCAATTTGGACTCTTCCAATCCACTATTCCCATCTAGAGCGGCGAAACTCGATTCCAAAAGCAGGAATCTCGTACGATTTTCGCTACTCCAAAGGGGATCCAGAAGACCGAGGGTTCCGAATAGCCGCTTCGCTTGATCCACTTCGGTCATATCAAGCAAATATCTCACCGTCGTTAGAACTTGGGGCAGCAAAGAAACCAAATCGTCGCGTTTAGCGGCAATAAACGTATCCACAGACAAGTCGTACATGCCCTGCAGGCTGTAAATATTCGCCAATTGCAATCGTGTCGCCATGTTTCCCTCGCCCATGGAATGCATCAACTCGAAGACCTGGGCCGCCTTCAACAATTGTTCAGTCTCTACATAGACATTGGCCAAGAACATTCGGTAAATTCCTCTTTGCGGGTTCCGCTTCAGCAGCTCCTCCAATAGTGGTATCGCTTCCCGGAACCGCTTGCCTGAAATCATAGCCTGGGCCTTGCCTTCAATCCATTCGATATTGTTGGGCTCCAACATGACTGCCGCATTGTAAGCCAACTCGGCAGCCATAAGATTACCGACTCTCAGGTGGCTGTAAGCGGCCGTTCCATAAGTATCTGGACTCGTATCGCC
Organism: uncultured Opitutaceae bacterium; assembly: GCA_964521705.1. GTDB lineage: Bacteria > Verrucomicrobiota > Verrucomicrobiia > Opitutales > Opitutaceae > Pelagisphaera. The sequence goes on from CAZFUD010000020.1 coordinate 3,773, forward strand.
TAACTCGATACTCCGGACCAGCGCCTTAACAGCGCCTTCATAATCAGCGTTTCTCGTCCTGAGCATCCCTAGGTTCTTCCAAGCTCGCCTAAACGTGGGGAATTTCTCAATGGCTCGATCATACTCCGCTAGCGCATCCTCTAAAGCTCCTCCATTGAAATACAGGTTGGCCAAAATGAAATTAAAGGTGGCAGTAGCCGGTGTCTCTTCGCCGAGCATTCCCTCGAGCATCGACTTGGCGAACTCCGGATTCTCTTCAACCATAGGGCCGATCTTCTCCAAAAGCGAAATTTCCAACTCCTGGAGTTCGGGTTCTCTGTCCTCCAATACGCCGTAGCTGGCAACGAATCGCTTTTGAAACTCCGGACCGTACAAATCCGGCTTTCCCATCTCATCAGCCTCTTCTTGGGCCCATAGAGCCAACGGATATAGTGCGAAAACAAAGAAAATAGTTCGGAACTTCATATACTAAATGGCGATGTATTCGTTTTTTCGTATACGAGGACAAATCGAACCCAGCATTTGACCTTTTGGCCATTCTTTCTGGCCGGCTTGAACCTCCAGCGTTTCAAGTCTTTGATAATATGAGGTCTCGCCTCCGGCACGGGAGGATTCAGAACCATCACATGCATCGGCTTCCCCTTTTCATCTATAGACAACTGTACTATCACCCTAGCATCGCCCATCTCCTTCCTCATCCTCGGGGGAAGGCTGGGCATTGGAGAATAGCTTCTAGAAGGTATCTGATCGACCTCATCCTTCTCGAATACGATAGCGCCCAAATCGACTTCTACGCTCGGTCGTTGGAAATCGGCAAGGTTAACATCGATCCTATCGGTAATACTCGGAGGCCCGTCGAGGGTCACTTCAATCGGAGAGACATCTAGCTTCACGGGATCTCGCTGCAGAGCGACATCGACCTGAATAGGCACCTGAGAAACTTCCTCTTGCTCGACTTTTTCAGGGGGAGGAGGTGGCGGTGGCGGTGGCAAAAACACTTCTACTTTCTCCGCAACCGCCTCTTCGCTCGGCTCGATTTCCCCAAGACGGGAAAGAGACATTCCAGAAAAAAGTATCGCCGTTCCCACTAAAGCAACCGCGATCGCTCGAATCGAATTCGTCGATTTGCTCAAGCTCTTCTCTATCGAACGGGCCGTCATTCCTTAGTGGAAAAATGGATTTCCTTCCCTCCAGCTGCCCTGACCTCCCCGTAAACCTTGGCAAAGGTGTCATGCACCGATTCCCGGTCGGCTTGAATGATTATGGGGGCGTCCTCGATTGCCAGGATCCTATTTACGATTGGGCGGACTCGCGCCAGGGAGATCTCTTTACCGCCATGAAAGATTCGGCCAGTTTCTGTAATTGCAATAAGAATACTATTCTTCGGCAAAGGAGTCGAGTTGCTCGCCTCCGGCTTGTCCACATCAATGCCCGCTTCCTGTACGAAAACGGTAGTTACAATGAAGAAAATCAGCAAAATAAAGATGCAATCTATCATCGGCGACAAATTGATCTCGGACTCTCCGCCCATTTCTAGATCGGAAATATTCCGTTTCATCCTGCCGCTGCCTCCTCTCTATGAGTGGCTAGCAATTCCTCATGAGCCATTTCCTGTTGCCGAGCGCTCGCTATCCGCTTGATCCATTGGATAATGAAAATCGCTGGAATCGCCACCATCAATCCCGCCTGGGTCGTAACAAGGGCGAAGCGTACTCCACCAGAAACCTGGGTCGCCGTCTCCTGGGCTCGCTGAGAAAGACTTTCGAAGGTCTCCAGCATACCCATCACCGTTCCCAGCAATCCCAAAAGCGGGGCGGCAGCCGCCAGCATTCCAATGAAAGCCACTTGCCTGGAAACCAGTTCGCCAAACTCTCGTCGGCTTTGCGAAAAAGCGATATCCAACTCCGTCTTGCTCGCGCCGGCATCCAGCTCTTCCCGGATTCTTTTTGCGGAAAACCCCTTCACGAAAAATAGCGTTCCAAAAGCAGAGCGGTACAGAATCAGGGATAGAACGATGAGAGCGATCATGACGACACCGCCCTCTCTAATCGAATCCCACGCTTCCAACAAAAACTGTTCCATCCCCTCTACGATCGTTCGTTATTCGCCAGCTTGCTGACGATCTTGGAAAACTCCGTCGCCGCTAACTCCATCGCCCCTATCCGCTTTTTCGCCAATCTTACGAGCGCTCCGTGGATTATCAATGTTGGGATCGCCACAATCAATCCCAGTTCTGTGGTTACCAAAGCTTCGGAGATGCCAGACGAAAGCGCCTTCGGATCTCCGGAACCGAAAATCGTGATCAGCGTAAACGTCTTAATCATTCCGACTACCGTTCCCAGAAGTCCCATTAAAGGCGTCGCAGCTGCAGTAACCGCCAGCCATGGCAGAAATCGCTCGAGGCGGGGTTTTCGATGGAGGATAACGCTGACCATGTGGTCCTCCATCAATTCGCGATCCCCAGAAGCGTGGGAAGCTCCTTCCTGCAGCATGTCGCGCATCCAGGGCCGGCTTTCCGAGGCTTCCGCCCTCGCTTCCTCCAACTCTCCATTAACAGCTTTAGAGGCCACTTTTGTCAGATTCGCAGGGATAGATACGCTAAGAGCAGCAAAATCCCCCAGCTTGACCAACGCCAAAAACAAAGCCAAGCCTCCCATTGCCAATATCGCATAACCAACGTAGCCGCCCTTCTCGAGGTGCTCTTGCCAACTGTCGCTGGCCTCTTTCAGAGAAATCGCCTTACCCAGAGACGCGTCCAAAGGCAGGCTGGACTCTCCCGTATCGCTGTAGTTCCGCAAAGGGTTTCCGTATTCGCCATCAAATGACACTAACCCTGGCTCCAATGCTCCCGACCGATAGCTGAGCATTCCTACAGAATCTCCCGCTGAACTACGGAAATAGGCAGAGGGACCGAGAACGATTATATCACCGTTCAGTATTTCGCCAGAGGGGTCAATGGCCTCGCCCAGGAAGATGTAGCCTCCCATCGCTAGCTTCAATCGATCGAGGCAGAGCTCAACTGCTTCAGCCCTCTTCTCAATCGCCGCTCTAGATCCTGGACCAGCAATCTCGATCGCCTCCCTAAGCGGGGTGAGCTTCGGCGAAAACAGCTGGTCTTCGGCTATCTGAAGTCGCCCTTCAAATGTATTCAAATATTGGGCAAATAATCCGGAAACATAATCGTTCTGGATACGCGTGTCGGCGATACGCATTTGGCGCTCTCTCAAATCGTCCAGAGCTTTTCTCTCCTCGCTATCCCTTGATTTTAGCAAAGCCCGATATTCAATCGTCTTGTTTTCGAGCTCATTGATCTTCTCCAACAATGGGATCTTGCTTTCGGCGATCTCGTTTTGCAGCGTTTCATATTTCCGCAAGCTCGCCTCCACTCTCGATTCCATCTCTTTAGCCAGAGCCGCTATGTCTCTTTCCTGCCCCCAAAGGAAATTGCCGATCGCCAACATAAAAATCCCGCCGACGGACAGGAGGCGATGCAACTCAGCTAATCTACCCATCATTGCTAACCTCCGCTCGTTGCGTTACTTTCCCAGGAACTACTTGCAGCGACGGAGGCCTCAGTTGTTCGTAAACGCGGACTAGCTCTAGAATGGGCCCGACGGCATCCTTTCGCTCCTTCCATTCCCATCCTTCTTTTCCGGGCTGCAATTCCCAAGCGATCGTACCTTGGGGATCCACAGCATACGCCCTGGCCAGGCCCCAGTATAGCACGGACACCATCACCTCTCGCCCATCATCCAGCTTCCTGGGAACATAGTCGATCGTCACAGTCCGATTGAATTCCTCAATACGGGTGAAGGCGGCGATCAAAATTTGAGCACGCTCTCCCAGAGCAGCCGGGCTAGCCACCTCTAGCTTCTCGAACGCCGTTTCGAGCTCCGATTCCAGATAGTCGGGAGACTCCACTCTGATTTGCTCAAACCGGGATTCCAATCCTTCCAGTTTCTCAACATAGAATGAACGCGTCTCTTCCAATTCCGCCAAAGTCGCGTCATAGTTCTGTATCTCCTCCTGACGGATACCGGATGCTTCATCGAGATTCTCCAAGCTCTCAGATAGCTCACTCAATCCGGCCTCCAGCGCGAGTACGCGCTGTTCCAGAATCCCTTTCTGGGCTTTCCAAGCGTTCCGCTCGTCAGAGACCCGTTTTTCCAGATCCACCCATCGCTCCGTGGTCGCCTCTAGCCGATCGTAATCGTCCGACCGGACCGTGGAACCGCTGCCGAGCAAAACTATGATCGTTGCAATTGTTCCTCCGGACCGAGTCCGAAAGAAGTTTAGGGGGGGGAAAGTTATCATCTGGTGCGGGAATCGAGCCCAAATTCCTATCGTAAAGCCAATCTGATTCCGAAGATTTCAAAGCGAATCCAGCAGGTCAAGCGAGTTCACTTGAAACAGGCAGGGTTCGCCTTCTACACAAAGAAACGGAGAAGCGACTTAAACTATTTCAAAAACTCTCCAAAGGTCGCTATAGATCCCCAAGCGCCCAAATCGGCTATTTTTATTGCTCTCAACCAGCCTAGTCTCCACTGAGACCGAAAATGGAATTCGATCTCCAAATCGTGAACCGCTACTTTCCCGATCTCACCGAGACGCAAACACGGCAGCTGAGCAAATTCAGCGAGCTCATTGCCGACTGGAACCAACGGGTGAATCTGATTTCCCGGAACGATATCCAAAACTTGCCTATGCGGCACATACTTCACTCGCTCGCGATCGCTAAGACCGTGGACTTCCAACCAGGTACTCGGATTCTGGATGTTGGAACGGGAGGCGGTTTTCCCGGCATTCCGCTAGCAATAATCTATCCAGAGTGCCAATTTCAGCTAATTGATTCCGTCGGAAAGAAAATCAAAGCCGTGTCCAATTGCATCGAGTCCCTCGATCTAGGCAATGCCGCCGCCCACCAGGCTCGAGCGGAAACCGTTCGGGATACATTCGACTTCATCGTTGCTCGGGCAGTTACCCAATTACCGAAGTTTCTTGGCTGGATTCGCGATCGCGTTCGGCACCCAAGCGCAAACGCGATGGCAAACGGAGTGCTCTACCTGAAAGGCGGAGATCTCTCTGAAGAGTTTTCCGAGGTCCCGGAATCGCCTACCCTGTATCCAATAGTTGAATATTTCAAATATCCGGAATTCGACAACAAGTTTGTCGTTCACATTCCCATCGCTTCGAAAACGACATCGTGACTAGCCTGCCCGTGCGCCTCAAGATAAGCCTCCCTCCTAATTTAGATGTTTGCGCTCCGCGAGATGCGGTACCCACGAAAGTGGAAATCGTGGATAAGGAAGGGGTAGCCCATCCACCGGAGAGCCTGGACGAAGCGGAATTCGCGAATCTCGATGAAAACTCACTAGTCGCGGCGTTTACACTCATGCAATGGTGCGGAGGATCATTGAGCTCATTTGTGCAGTTGACACGAGAACAGCTTTCCCAACTCGCGACAATCCTTGCCAGTACTTCAGCCTTTTATTGGGTCAATAAACCTGCGAATCCAATTCCTTGGCAGGGCAACGAGCTTGCCGATGTCAGCGAGTTGCTCGTCAATCAATCGCCTCTTGAAGCCGAAGCGCCTTCTAAAACAGGACTGAAGCAAACTGAAAAACGCTCGGAAACGGGCAAGACCTTCGACGGCGCCCCAATGCTCGTCGACGGTTCCACCCATTTCTTGGCTATCACATTACCTTCCCGTGAACACCCCTTATACTCGGAAATGAGGGAGCTGCTTGAACAGTATCGCTTCAAGCTCGAGCCGAGAAACCGCAGATGGTGGCTGCGCGACAAGCATCAAACCCTTAGTTTCCTCAGTGCCCATTGGGAAGACCTTGAAACCCGCTACAACGCTGACTTCACCGACAACTTCCAGTCGCGAACAAGCGATATCAAGGAGATCGAGTTCAAAGTCAAAGCCGAGGAGGAAGCAGACGGTTACCTGGTCTCTTTCTCCATGGCTGCGCCTGGAGCCGAAGAGAACGCTTTGAATCAGTGTATGGCGTCGCTTGGGGGATATGTGGACACTGGAAAGGAAATGTATCTGCTAAGAAAGGACAAACTCAAGAAATACGAGAGTCTACAAAAGGCCCTATCCATGTCGCCAACCACTCACTTACTGCATCGAGGCAACTTTCACGTCCCCATATCGCGTTTGCCGGAAATCGAGAAGGATCTGATTGAAACCAATCCTAACTTCAAACCGCCGGAAACCTGGAGGGCCCGCTCTGCGGCCCTTAATGACCTAAGCCAGTTGCCGCCCCCACCGGTAGATGAAAGGTTGCAGCAACTTCTTCGGGACTACCAGAAGATCGGCGTTTCCTGGATGCTGCACCTCTTTCGCAATCGCCTTGGAGGAATCTTAGCCGATGAGATGGGGCTTGGAAAAACCGTGCAAGCTCTGGCTCTAGTTTCCCTATTGAAGAGATCGCAGTCCTCGAATTTTAGGGACAGTAGAAGACGCCGAAACCTTGAAAAGAGCAGCCCCAACCCATCTCTAGTCGTTTGTCCAGCATCGCTCGTAGAAAATTGGAGGCGGGAAGCGGAGTCCCGTTGCCCAGAGCTGAACGTGTTTACGAATCACCGAGAACGACGTATTTCCCAGCTCGATACGCTTTTGGATATCGACCTCGTCATAACATCATACGGCACCTTGATACGCGACCTTCCCCAATTCGAGCCCATCGAATTTCGCTGCATCATCGCGGACGAAGCCCAGCACATTAAAAACCGTCGAACCCGGAATGCCAAAGCTCTTAGTAGCTTATCGTCCTATGGAAGATTTCTTCTCACCGGAACGCCAGTAGAAAACAGCGTGAAGGATCTAATCTCTTTGCTTGATTTCATATTACCCGGCAGTCCCCACGCCATACCAAAAGATGCTCGCGGCGAAGAGCGCGGGTGGCACGAAAAGCGCGTTCTCCGTCAAGCTGGACCCTACATTCTAAGACGGAAAAAATCCGAGGTCGCCTCTGAACTGCCAGAAAAAATCGAGCAAACGCTATTCGTAGATATGTCGCCCGAACAAAGGCGCTTCTACGATAAAGCTAAACAAGCTGCAGAGTCGGAAATAACAGCGCTGGAAAGGAGTGGAGCTAGCGAAGGCGCGTTACGCATGAAAACTCTGACTCAACTTCTCCGTCTTCGACAGATTTGTTGCGACCCTCGCTTGCTCGACAAGCAGAGAGACCCGGGAGAGTCCGCAAAACGGTCGAGCTTTCTTGAGCTAGTAGAAGAGTCCATCGACGGCGGTCATCGCGTACTTGTATTTTCCCAGTTCGTTTCCCTTCTAGCCCTATTGCGGACCGAATTGGACGAACAAGAAATCGCGTACGCCTACATCGATGGGTCGACCAGAGATAGGATGGCTCAAGTGGATAGATTCCAAAACGATGAGTCGATACCCTTGTTCCTAATATCGCTCAAAGCTGGCGGTGTCGGGCTAAACCTGACCGGCGCCGATACAGTAATCCACTACGATCCCTGGTGGAACCCGGCTGCCGAAGCTCAAGCCACCGACCGAGCCCATCGCATCGGACAAACGAAGATCGTTACCAGCTACAGATTCATCGCCGCTAGTTCGGTAGAGGAAAAAGTACTGCAAATGCAGGATCGCAAACGAAAGCTGCTTAGAGACGTTTTCGAAGCTAGCGAGGCCGCTAACTCCCAAATTAGCCTGGGAGACCTCAAAGAACTGCTGGTCTAGACCAAGCTCGTCAACCCGTCGAGAATCTCTCATCCAAAGCGAGCTAAACTTTGGGGTCCAACCACATTCATTCGTTTCGCAGCACCCTATTCTATTGGAACGAACAACCAGCCGAATACAAGACATTGAAGATCGCCGGCGAAGACATGCCGGAGATACTGACCTTCAACAATCGCTCAGGGAAATTCATCTTAACAGGGTTAAAGCCTGGCACATACAAAATAAAGGTCGCGGGAATCGACGAGTGGGCCCAATTAGAGGTAAACGGAGAAGAAAAACTTGTTTTCACCGAAATGGTCATTCTATCGGATCCCCAAGACGGCTAGCGAAAGCTTAGTCAAGCCGGCCTGGACCGAACGCTATTCCAAACGTAAATGACCAACGCCAACCAGATAAAGCCAAACGCGAAAAGCCTGACTGATCCAAATGGCTCCTTATAAACGAATACGGCGATTCCTAGCGCCATGCTCGGCATGATGTATTGCAATAAGCCCATTGTCGTCAAAGACACCCGCTTCACGGCGTAACTGTAAAGCAATAGTGGAATCATGGTCACAATCCCAGTAGAAGCTATGAGAGCGTCGTAACGATATCCCAAGGTTCCCCAGGCCAATTCACCCTGCTTTCCATACCAAAAAAGCGCAACGGCCGCGAATGGAGTCAATATTGTCATCTCCATGCCCAGGCTGGAAAACACGCCCATGCCAATTCGCTTTTTCAGCATGCTATAAGTCCCCCAGGTCAAGGCGATACCCGTAGCGATATAAGGAAAATCGTCTAGCTCCCAGGCTAATCTGGATACCCCTATCATAGCCAACCCTATCGAAAGCAATTGAACTCCGTTCAGCTTTTCATTCTCAATTACTCGACCCCAAAAAATCGATACGAAGGGGCAAAGAAAGTAACCGAGACTGGCATCCGTAATTCGATCGTTGGTAACTCCATATACAAATAGATACCAATTCAGGGCAAGCAAAGCCGCTCCCAGTAAGTGGGTCCTAAACACTCGACCGCTTGTGAACCCCCGCCAATAATCCTTTAGATTGCCACGAATAGCCATCAAAGCGAAAACGATCAGCAAGGTCCAAACCACCCGGTGCATCAAAAGCTCTTGCGATTCAACCTTATCGAGCCAAGTCCAGTAGACCACTATCAGGCCCCAATAGACGTAGCAAGAAACTGCCGCTACTTGACCCATCTGCCAAACAATTGCAGGAAATTCGATTCTACGATCTTCCTGAATTCTATCGAATCCATTCCAAGCAATTCCGAGGCGAATTCATAGATGCCAATAAGATTGCTCGGAACATTAGCTCCATTATTCAAACGCTCTGGGCACACGGATCCAGGCCCAAGCATGTCAGGGCAATCGGTCTCGACCAGCAGTCGATCCAAAGGCGCCGCTCTGAAAGCCTCCCGCTTGCTTTTCTTCTCTTCTAAAGCGAAGTATCCCGATATCGAGAAATAGGCCCCGATGCTTGAAAATCGCGGAACCATCTCGACAGGTCCTCCATAGGAATGAAGGAGAAAACCTGTCTCTAGCGGCCCTTCTTCTTGCAGAATCTCCAGTAGCATTCCCCAAGCCCGCAAGCAGTGGATCGTCACCGGCACTTTTTTCCGCTTCGCTAGACGAAGCTGGTAGATGAAGGCCGCCTTTTGAAGTTCAATATCGTAGTCTTGTATCCATCGATCTAGACCGATCTCGCCAATTGGGGCCAGGCTTTCATCGAGCCGATTCTCAAGATCGCCAACGGCATCCTCATAAGCACCATCGACAAACCAAGGATGCAAACCATACGAAGGAATAACGTATCCAAATTCAGAAGCCATTTTGGAAACATCTTTCCAATCTTCCGGCTTTGTTCCGTTGACAACCGCCTTGCAAATCCCTAATCCCTCGACCGTTTCGCCACGATCGGCAAACCACGAGCTCAGTCGAGCGTCTTGGTAGTGGCAATGAGCATCGTAGAATGGACTCAACCCCATTTCTTCATCAGCCCGATTAGAATCAGTCGACATAGCGTATATGAATGGAATCAGGGTCTCTCAATATAAAACTGATCATTCGTTCGCGTGTATCCGTCCGATCCTTGCATTCTTCCAATTGGAAGCATCTTTATTGTGTCAATCGTCCCGGTTTGCTCATTGTAGAATTCATCATCAACCGCTCCGTGAACGACCGTGCCTAAAACGAGATGATGGGGGCCCACTTCCTGGATCGACAGCTTGCGGCATTCCAGATGGGCCGGTGATTCCAATATTCTAGAGGGCTTCACTTTTACCGATGGCGATGGCGTCAACGGCACGGCTTCTAGCTCGTTTTCCTCAGGAGCATACTCGAAGGAAGTTTGGACCATTTGTTCAGCTAAGGACTCCGTAACCGTATTGATAACAAACTCGCCAGTCTTTTCGATATTCGCGACAGTGTCCTTGAGACTGCCATCTTTGCGATTCCCAATTCCCAGGGCAACAAACGCCGGGTCCGACCCAAACACATTGAAAAAGCTAAAAGGAGCGGCGTTCAGTACTCCGTTCTCGGACAAAGTAGTCACCCAAGCGATCGGACGTGGAACGACCACGTGAGTCAAAAATCGATAGCGCTCAGTTCGAGAAATCTCTTCGAAGTCAATTTCCATTGTCCGTTTTAGGCGCCTTTCTAGGGAGCGTTCAATCTGCAATTCGGGTATGGTTACCATTTCCCTCGGGAATGGGCAAACCTCTCTAATCCCTATCGGGAAACACCCAACGGGCTCGACCTGATTGTCCAAACCACTCGAATCGGGTATCTTCAAGCTTAGAATCCACGAATAGCAGAAACTTTCCCTTCCTCGTTTCAGCGGTCGCCTCCTCCGTGGAAGCGGTCGTTCTACTTTTCCGTACGGCTTTACGGACGAACTGTGGCTAGCCCTTTAGGGGCATCATTGTTCTTCGATCCGCGATCTGCTCTTATAAATAGCCAGAATCCAATTCCCTGATACAAGAAATTAGGCACCCAGAACAGCAAGTCGGGTCGGTATTCATGCATGCCGTCCATCCAGCTAACAGCCATCATCATTACGTAATAGCCCAAAGCCAAACCAATCGCCAGAAAGAGATTAGCTGAAGTTTCCTTGCGGGAAGCTTGAATTCCAAGCGGCACGCCAATCAAGGCAAATGATATGACTGAAAATCCCATGGCGAATTTCTCGTGGAACGCCATCTTAGCCTTATGAAAGCGCTCGGTGGCTTCTTCACGTTCTTCTGGATTGGCCGACTCCATCTTGGCCCGGGCATCCGCTTCCACTTCCTGAAGCTCCTTGAAGGTCATCCACTTCAGCTTCTTTTGGAAGGTCACCTTGCCGAATATCTGATCAAGAGATAACACCATACTGGTCGATTCGAAGGAGAGAGCAGCTCGAATCTTTCTAAAATCTTCCGGCGAATCGGGATCTCTGGCCTCGAAAGAGCCTCGATATGGAATCAGAACAAGCGTGTTCTCTTCTTGATTGTATTGCACTTCGCCAGACTCGGCCCGAGTAAATCGCTTGGCCCGATTTTCCTCATCCAGCTCCCAAATCCAAAGGTCCTTCAATTGGTCGCCATCTTTCTCGCCAACATATATGACTAGCCCAGAAAAACCTCGAACGAATGTCTTTTCCTGAATGAATGACAGTGGATTCTTTTGGATAATCGCTTCCTTCTCTTGCCGAAAAGACGCCATCGCCCTCGGGCCATAGTAAAAATTGACCAGCAAGGAAGCTAACGCCCCCAGTATCGAAAATACAATTACTGAACTAGACAGCCTGAAAATCCCCACCCCGGAGGATCTCAAAGCCGTGATTTCGCTTTGGGCAGACAGACGCCCCATCGTCAAGAGAATGCCGGTCAGCAGCCCGACGGGCAAAGCGTATACCAGCAAATCAGGAAAACGCAATTGAACGAGCCTGAGGAAAATCGGGATCGTCAAATGCCCTTCGGCCAGCAAATCGAGCATATCCTTGACGACCGCTCCAGTCATCAGAAGGAACGCAAACATAGCGACCGCGCCCATGCTCGTTAGAAAGGCGCCACGCAAAATATACCGATGAATCAGGCTCAAGAAATTTAAGATTCGCACGTATCCGAACTTGTTCAAGCCAGAAGTCCAAATCCAATCCCTTGAATTTACGGCTTCAAGCTCAGGTCTAGACAAACGGCTCGCTCTCCCCCATTGGATGAGTAGGTAAACGCCAGAATGAAATTCGCTCCCGCAAAACCGCCTATCTACGGCCAGACCTTATCCGCCCTTCAGCATTGGCTGCAGGACACGGGCGAGCCAGCGTTTAGAGCAGAGCAAATCATGCAATGGCTCTACAAGAAGCGAGCCAACCGTTGGGAAGAGATGACCAATATCCCGCAAAAGCTTCGCGCCTCCCTCGATGCATCCTTCGACATCTCCCCCTCGAAACGCCTTCTTGATAAGCAATCAGCGGACTCTACCGAGAAACTACTGCTGCAAATGGGTGATGGGTCCCTCGTCGAAACGGTCGTCATTAGGGCGCCTCAGATCGGCGTTGGTCTCAACAAGTCACGTAAAACCATTTGCATTTCCACTCAAGTTGGCTGCGCCTACGGCTGCAAATTCTGCGCATCCGGACTCTCTGGATGGAAACGCGACCTCAGTTCAGGAGAGATCGTCTCACAGCTAATACAGGTATGCCACCAAGAAGATACTTCGACACCGCGAGCTGACGAATCAATCGCCTCTTTTGACAATATCGTCGTCATGGGGATGGGAGAGCCCCTCGCCAACTACGAAAACCTTCTAGAGGCTTTGCGGATCCTGAACGCTCCTTGGGGCCTCAATTTTGGAGCTCGTCGCATCACCGTTTCTACGTCGGGAATTGTGCCTAAGATTCTCGAGCTGGCAAAAGAGCCGGAGCAGTTTCGCCTAGCCGTTAGTTTACACGGAGCGACCAATGACGTTCGCGATGCCATAATGCCGATAAACAAAAGATACCCGCTAGAGACGCTGCTACCCGCCATCAAAGAATATGGAAATTCCAAAGGAAGAATGATCACTTTGGAATTCATCCTCATAGATTCCGTCAACGACACCCTGGAGCAGGCAGATGCCCTTGCCAAAATCGCGACCGATCTCGGCGCCCACATCAATTTGATACCCTACAATGCCGTTCCGGGCATGGACTGGAAGCGACCGAGTATCAACCGACAAGACCGATTCCACAATCGATTGAAGAACAAAGGAGCCAACGCGACCATTCGCAGGGAGAAGGGACACGACATCGCAGCCGCTTGCGGACAACTAAAGTTGAAAACCGAAACGGCAGCATAACAAGGGGAAAGTACTCCGGCAAATATCAACATTGACATCAGAGGCTAAATTTACATATCAATATATCCGAATATGTTGATGTATGCCTGAGCAAAAACCCATCATCGAGCTTTTGGCCAGCAGCGAGCCTGCGCTGTCCGTTGAATTCTTTCCTCCTAAATCGCAAGAAGGCGTCGAAACGCTCGTAGACGCTGCTACTCGAATAGCATCTCGAAAGCCGGACTTCGTGTCCGTGACCTACGGAGCGGGAGGCAGCACTCGCGACCTTTCAGCATCCGTTAGCCAGCGAATGAAAAACGACATCGACCTGCAGGTGATGCCTCACCTCACTTGTGTCGGCTCGACGAAGGAGGAACTAGAGACGATCATTGATGGATTCCACCGGGACGGCTATCGCAACATTATGGCTCTGCGCGGGGATCCACCGAAAGGGCAAGAGGCATTCGTGCGCACAGAAGGGGGATTTTCCTACGCGTCCGATCTGGTTGCCTTCATCAAGTCCCGCCATCCAGACATCTGTCTTGGGATCGCCGGGTATCCAGAAAAGCATCCCGAAGCCCCATCAATGGAATCGGACCTGGATGCTCTAAAAATCAAGGTCGACGCCGGAGGCTCTTTCATCACGACACAGTTATTCTTTGATAACTCGTTATTCTTTCAATACATGGAGAAGGTCCGGTCACGCGGTATCCAGATTCCCATTGTACCAGGCATCATGCCGGTTCTATCACTCAAGCAGATCAAGCGTATCACTCAGCTTTGCCAATCGAGATTGCCCCGTTCTCTCGAATCCCAGCTGAGTAATGTGGAATCAGATCCGGAAGCCATTCGCCAGGTGGGAGTCGAATGGGCCGCCGCCCAACTAGAAGCCCTCCTAGCCAATGGTGTTCCCGGCATACATATCTATGCCCTCAATAAAGCCCGTTCCGCTATCGAGCTAATCGATGCAGCCAGGCTTGCGTCGCCGTAGCTTTAGAGAGAAGGAGTCCAATAGGCCACTCGCCTTTCTGATAGCCTGGATTTGGCCTTCAATATTCAGATGCCAAATACTATCCCAAGCCGTTATCAGCAAATAGAGTATTTCCGATTCCCAATCTAGAAAATCCGCCCAAGCGATCTCGACATCCGGGTGTCGGAGCTTGGCTCGACGAACCATATCTTGGGAGACATCAACTCCTTCGGGTTCATAGCCAGAGTCTCTTAGCAGGTCGAAAAACCTCCCGCTACAGCCACACCCGATATCCAACGCCCTACCTCCCTCGGGCGCCATTCGCAGGGCCTTTCGATAAGCTTCAATTCCGTTTTCCCGGTTGAATCGATCGCCATCCCAAAATTCGGCGATCCTGTCATAAGCTTTGCCGATTTCGTTCGGCGTCATCCCCCGGCAAACACCACTTGAAATCCCGCCGATTCCAACACGAGCTTAACGTCCTCCCGCTTATCCCCTTGAATTTCGATGCAGCCTCCTTTGAGGGATCCGCCAACGCCACATCGTTTTTGGATCGACTGCTTGAGCGACTTCTTCTCGCTCTCAGAGATTCCTTTAAAATTCTTGGCGACCGTCATCCAACCGCCCCCACCTGCCGATCGCTGCCGAATGACATCCACTCGGCCACGATTCTTTTTCTTTACCGGTTTACCGGCTGGCGGCGGCTCGATTGCACCCCTAACAGGAGTCTTGGGGAGCCCCGAGGTATCTAAAGAGCCAAACGGATTGCTGACCAAGTCAGATCCGCTTGCATCCACCGAGACTCGATTTCGTTTCTTGCCCATCGATCTTCACGAATTCTCTCGACCGGTTGATGAGCCTTCTAAATAGCGGAGCGCTTTTTCGTAACTCCGCCGCGACAGGTAGTGAACAAGCTGGGCATCTAGCTCGTTCTTTCGCGCCCTCAAAATACCGTCTATTGTCGAAAGAGAATCGGAAATATCCTGACCCTCCGATCGATCGATTGCTCCAATCATTCCTCGCAACGCTGCTTTCAATTCATCTTCCACCATGGCTTTTCAATCAATGACGGAATTATGAACAAGGATTTCCCAATGGCCAATTCTTTATGCCCAAAACAATGGCGCTTTTCCTTTACTCCCAACTTTCACGCCCCTATCAATTTGACCTCAACGATAGAACGTCCAGGGCAATTGGCTTCAACCGCCGCGCTAACGTTTTCAGATGCCATTGAAGGCGAAAGATCGTTATCGATAACTAAAGCCAATGTTCACCATAGCCACACGGTCCAATGCCGAGCTTATAGAGGCAAATTACCGCAAATGGAAAGACGATCCCCAATCGGTAAACGAGACGTGGAAGGCCTATTTCGAGGGTTTCGAGCTCGGCTTAACCGAACCTCGAGCCAACCGGGGCAAACAGACCGCTCAAGGAGAGGCATCGGCATCGAATCAGATGAACGTTTCGAGCCTTATTTACCGCTATCGGAGCATCGGGCACACACAAGCCAACTTGGATCCGCTTTCCAGCGCCCCTCCCTCCAATCCGGATCTTGCCCTCGACCGGTTCGACCTCGACGAGAAAGATCTAGAGCAGTCATTCGACTCCGGGCACTTTCTTGAAAATCGTTCTATAAAGCTGAAGGATCTAATTAGCGCCCTCGAGAAAACCTACTGCGGCAACATTGGATATGAATATGTCCACATGCAAAACACGGAGGCTCGACGCTGGATTCAGAGCAAAGTGGAACCTCTGCAGGGCAAAATCGACTTTTCATCCAAGATCGAGAACCGAATCCTGAGAAAAGTATTTGCGGCAGAGGTATTCGAAAGATTCTTACATACTCGCTACCCAGGCCAAAAACGGTTTTCACTGGAAGGCGGTGAAACGCTGATTCCCTGCTTGGACAATATTATCGAGCATTGTGGCCGCCTGGGAATAAGGGAAATCGTGATGGGAATGGCCCATCGAGGAAGATTGAATGTCCTGGCCAATACGCTGAAAAAATCGTACGAATTTATTTTCGCCGAGTTCGCTGACGACTACATGCCTGAAGCAGTGGGAGGTGACGGAGACGTCAAATATCACCTTGGTTACGAAAACGTCATCGAAACCAAAGAGGGTCATGCCGTGGAGGTCCGGCTGGCATCCAATCCCTCTCACTTGGAAGCCGTCAACCCCGTCGTCCAAGGCAGAGCCCGAGCAAGACAGCGGATACTCAAAGATCTCGAGCGGAAGAACGTCCTGCCTGTGCTGATACATGGAGATGCCGCTTTTGCCGGACAAGGCATGGTCGCGGAAGTACTCAACTTTTCTCAACTGCCAGGATATCGAACCGGCGGGTCGCTGCACATTATAGTGAATAACCAAATCGGTTTTACTACCACGCCCACAGAAGCTCGATCCACCGCCTATTGCACCGACATCGCCAAGATGATCGAAGCCCCTATTTTCCATGTCAATGGGGACGACCCGCTCGCCGTTGTTTTCGTCACTCAACTGGCTGTCGAATACCGCCAAGCCTTTCAAGCCGATGTTGTCATAGATATGTATTGCTATCGCCGACACGGCCACAATGAAAGCGACGAACCGTCATTCACCAATCCCGAGCTTTACGACCGTATCGCCAAGCACCCGCCGGTAAGCGAACAGCTTTCCCAGGTCCTTATCGAGAGGCGGGACTTCGATCAAAAGGATATCGATGCCATCAAAAAGGAGTACGAAACTTCCTTAGAAGAGTCTCTTGGACGTGTAAAAAACCCTGCAGTCGAGCCCAATAATTCGAAAGACCGACTTGCTGGATCTACCGCCACATTCCAAGCCGGCTACTCGTTCGTTCCCGTTGACACGAAAGTACAAAAAACCGATCTCGCTAGAATCGTCGAAGGCCTGACGCGCGTTCCGGATGGAACGCATTTCAATCGAAAGATCCAACGCTTCCTCTCTCAACGCCGGACTACCTACGAGGAAAACAAGCCCGTGGACTGGGCCTTCGGTGAAGCCCTTGCTTTCGCTTCCCTCCTGATTGAGGGCACCCCCGTCCGGCTTTCCGGACAAGACAGCGAACGAGGAACTTTTAGTCAGCGCCATGCCGTCCTACACGACGAAAAAACCGGCGAACAATACGTGCCGTTTCTCAACTTGTCTGAGGACCAAGCTCAATTCTGCGTCTACAATTCCTTACTCTCGGAAGCAGGCGTTCTAGGATTCGATTTCGGCTACTCGCTATACTACCCGAAAATGCTTTGCATCTGGGAGGCTCAATTCGGTGATTTTGCCAATGGAGCCCAGGTCATCATCGACCAATTCATTACTAGCAGCGAATCCAAATGGGGACGTTTCAGTGGAATCGTGATGTTGTTGCCCCATGGATACGAAGGACAAGGTCCCGAGCACTCTTCTGCCCGTTTGGAGCGATTCCTTCAGGCTTGCGCAGAAGACAACATCCAAGTGTGCAATTTGACCACTCCTGGCCAGTATTTCCACGTTCTTCGGCGCCAAATGAAACGCGACTTCAAAAAGCCGCTCATCATCATGGCCCCGAAGTCGCTTTTGAGGGATAAGCGGGCCGTTTCCGAATGGACGGATTTCGAAAGTGGCTCATTCCAGGAAATCGTCGACGACTCGCAAGCAAAGCCAGAGGATACCGAACGGCTCATTCTCTGCTCCGGCAAAGTGTACTATGACCTGGTTTCCCATCGAGAACTGAACCAGCGGAATAATACCGCTATCATTCGAATCGAACAATTATATCCATTGGATAAGCGCGCCCTTGAATCCATCGCCGCCAAATATCCCGCAGCCAAATCCATTGTCTGGTGCCAAGAAGAATCCAAGAATATGGGAGCATGGAGCTATATCGCCCCCATTATCTACGACGTCTTCAAAATCCATCCCGCATATGCGGGCAGAGATACCAGTGCCAGCCCAGCGGTAGGCACTTTAGCGATACACAAGAGCGAACTGGAAACGTTTCTGCAACACGCCTTCTCCAAGCAACTAGACGCTTGCAAGAAAATCTAAAACCAAACCGAATCTATTAAATGCCGACTGAAATAAAGATCCCTTCCCTAGGAGAATCCATCACAGGGGGCATCATCGCCGCTTGGCACGTCGAGGATGGGGCATTCGTCAAAAAAGATCAGATCATTTACGAGCTGGAAACCGACAAAATCACTTCTGAAGGCCTTGCCGAAGCGTCGGGAACCATCGAACTGAAAGCCGCCGAGGGAGACGAGGTGGAAATTGGCCAGATCGTTGCCATGATCGACGAGTCCGTAGAAGAACCTGAGGCAGCGCGAGCGTCGGTCGCCGATAACACGATTCCTAGAGACGATGCTCCTTCAGCGGTCGAGAGCGAGCCCGCTACCACCGCAAAGGAGCCAGAAAAAACCGCCAAGCAGTCGAGGTCTATTGAGAAGCCCACGCCATCTTCTCAACCTGCGAAATCAAAGGGCCGAACCACTCGGAAGCGGATGAGTCCGCTACGCCATAAAATTTCTGAAAGGCTGGTCAATGCTCAACAGGAAACTGCCATGCTGACGACTTTCAATGAAGTCGACCTTTCTTCTATAAAAGCCTTGCGAGCCGACTACCAAGAAGCCTTCCAAGAAAAACATGGAATTAAATTGGGATTCATGTCCTTTTTCGTAAAGGCGGTCGTCAGGGCTCTTCAGCAGAATACCGCTATCAATGCTTTCATTGACGGTTCCGAAATCGTCGAAAACCACTATTACGACATCGGAATCGCTGTATCCACTGAAAAAGGACTGATCGTCCCAGTCGTACGGAATTGCGACGAGCTCGGTCTCGCCGACATCGAAAAGGAAATTAAGGCCTACGCAGATAAGGCTCGATCTGGTAAAATAGCCTTGGAGGACTTGCAAGGCGGGGTCTTCACCATCACCAACGGAGGCGTATTTGGCTCCATGCTTTCCACCCCCATTCTGAATCCTCCGCAAAGCGCCATCCTGGGCATGCATACAATCCAGGATCGCCCCGTGGCGATAGAGGGAAAAGTGGAAATTAGACCGATGATGTATTTGGCGTTATCCTACGATCACCGAATTGTCGATGGACGAGAAGCGGTAACCTTCTTAATAAAAGTGAAGGAAGCACTGGAAAACCCGATGAGTCTGCTTCTCGAGGTTTAATATGAAACCCAACTATTCGCCAGTCGCCAACGGCAGGGCCGCTTGTCTGCCTCGTACTTGAGGACCTGTAGGAGCGGGTTGATCCCGCGATTTCGGAATGGGTTGCCCTCGAGAACTATCGCGGGATAAACCCGCTCCTACAAGCGATTGCATCTTAAGCTGACCCCGCACCCGCAGTCGGCCCTGCTATTAAGGCTGCTTGAAGACCTTAGAAAATAGCTCTAATTCCGCGTATCCGGATAGCTGCCCAGCCATTTGACGAATGGGCAGGCCCCCTTCAATTCCGATACGGCCTCCGCGACAGGCTCTTCTTCGTAATGGCCATTCACGTCGATAAAAAAGCAGTATTCCCAGGCGATCTTGCCGCTCGGTCGCGACTCGATTTTGCTCAAATTCAGTCCCCGTTTCGCGAATACCATCAAGGCGTTCTCTAATGCGCCGACTTCATCCTTTATGGACACCAGAAAGCTGCTCTTGTACTTCATGTCCGGTATATAGCCGCTCGACTGCTTGCCGATCACTAGAAACCTTGTCGAGTTATCCGAACGATCCTGGATATTAGCTTCAACGACCGG
>CAZFUD010000020.1:23513-35552 GCA_964521705.1 uncultured Opitutaceae bacterium
ACATGTCTGCCGCCAACGAACTGGCGATCGCCGCGCAATCCGGATTCTCCGAGGCGATCTTGACCGCCTTTGTCGTGCTTTCGCAATTGTGGAGCGAAGCCTTGGGCATGTGGGCATGCAGCCAATCACGGCATTGCAGGATGCCCTGGTCCTTCGAGTAGACTTTCTTGATCCCTTCTATTGGGGATCGAGAGATGAGGTTCTGGGTTATGGTCAGATAAATCTGAGAGCAGATTTTTAGCTACGAATCGAAGAACATGTCCATCGAATCAAGCACTGAGCCACCGGTAGAGTTCTCGATGGGAATCACGCCGTAGTCCGCCTCTCCTTTCGCCACTGTATGAAAAACGTCTGGAATCGCAGGTGTCGCCAAATAGTCGATACTCTGGCCGAATTTTTTCACCGCCGCTTGATGGGTAAAGGTCGCCTCCGGGCCCAGATAGGCAATCAACATCGGTTTCTCTAGGGCTATGGCAGCCGACATGACTTCCCGATAAATCGCCCGAATTGCCGCATTGTCCAAGGGCCCCTGATTCAAGGCTTCCAATTTCTTGAGAACCTGTTCTTCCCGGCTAGCGACATAAATTTCCCCGCCCTTCTCTCGTTTGATCCGGCCAATTTCCGCCGCGCAGCAAACCCGCTCGTTAAGAAACTGCAGGATCTGCTCGTCCAGCTCGTCTATCCGCTTCCTCTGCTCGTCCAGGCTCATGAACTAGACTGCTGCCCGATTTTCATCGTCATCGGATGCCTCGACATCCGTGTCGGATTGGGAAACCTCATCACCCGCATCGGGCTCCGTTTCATCATCCTCATTCCGTTCCCCTTCAGGGAGGCCCATATCCTTTTCCGTCACTTTGCCGTGATTAGAGACTTCGTGTAGCCACTCATCGATCTGGCGTGGAGAAAGGATATCCGAAGACGGAAGCTCTTCAATCGTGCGAACTCCCACGAATTCCAAGAACCCTTCGCTCGTCCCGTACTGAATGGGCCGACCAGGGAGATCCGCCCTGCCAACTATCTGAATGAGATCCCTTTCGAGCAATCGGCTCAATGCGCTGTCGATCGATACGCCCCGAATCTTCTCTACTTCCGAACGGATAACTGGCTGCCGATAAGCGATAACGGCCAGCGTCTCCAGGGCTGACCGCGTCAACTTCAAAGGTCTCGGTTCGGCCCTGAGCAAGCGGATCCATTCGCCCACAGCGGGAGCGGAAACGAATGTCCAGCCATTGTGACGCTCCACCAGACGATACACCTCTTTGCGATCCTCGAGTTCGGTTGCGATTCGATCAATTGACTCCCGAATCTGTCCTGCGGTTACCAATGATGGCACCTCGGATGTAGGCATTCCGTCCGCCTCCAGGAAAGGTTGCTCGACACTACTATCCTCTTCGTCTTCCTGCGCAGCCGACTCCATTTCCGGCAGCAATTCCGCCTGCTCATGGAATTTGGTAAAAACTTTTTGGATATCTTTAACGCTAAGCGGACCCGACGCGCCGAAAAGGAGCGCTTTCAATACTCTGTCTAAGCTGAATGCCATGAAATGGTTCTGATTCAAAAAAGGCGCGAATCGCCACGGGGAATGACTTGATCGCAAGGAAAAGCTCTGTTGTAAAGGGTCTCTTTTTTCAAAATAGACCGATCAGGAAGGAACAATCCCGCTCGGTCTGATTGGAAAAGCAAGGCAACATTCTAGCGTACACGAAAATAAGTGAGTACTGAAAAAGACACATCCTGCCGGCCCTATTCATCTGTGGTCATAGACGGAAACGACCGGGCCGGGGCTCGGTCCATGCTGCGGGCGGTCGGATTTTCCGATGAA
Source organism: uncultured Opitutaceae bacterium (assembly GCA_964521705.1). Lineage (GTDB taxonomy): Bacteria > Verrucomicrobiota > Verrucomicrobiia > Opitutales > Opitutaceae > Pelagisphaera. The sequence continues at coordinate 25,336 of CAZFUD010000020.1, forward strand.
GACTTTGCCAAGCCACAAATCGCGATCGCCTCGACCGGAAGCGACCTGACGCCGTGCAACATGCACATTGACGAGCTCGCTACCCATGCGACTCGGGGAGCCAATGATGCCGGTGGCAAAGCTGTAAATTTCAGCACTATCACTATTTCCGATGGGATCAGCATGGGCACCAAAGGCATGCGCTACAGCCTGGTTTCCCGGGAAGTAATTGCCGATAGCATCGAAACCGTCGTGGCAGGAGAAGGCATGGATGGCCTCGTCGCCATCGGTGGATGCGACAAAAACATGCCTGGTTGCATGATGGCTATTGCCCGTCTCGATCGACCTGCGGTCTTCGTCTACGGCGGCAGTATATTGCCTGGAATTCACCGAGAAAAGCCGGTCGACATTGTCAGCGTTTACGAGGCAGTTGGACGCCATGCCCGTGGCGATATCGATGACAAAGAGCTTAAGGAAATCGAGTCTTGCGCCATTCCCGGCGCCGGTTCCTGCGGCGGCATGTATACCGCCAATTCTATGGCGAGCGCAATCGAGGTTCTTGGTATGAGTCTACCCGGAAGCAGCGCCCAGCTGGCGATTAGCAACGAAAAGCGGGATGATTGCTACAATGCCGGGAAAGCCGTGCAACGATTGGTGGAGCAGAATATACGCCCCAGTGATATTCTTTCTCGGAAATCATTCGAGAATGCTATCACCACCTGCATCGCGCTGGGAGGATCCACAAATATCGTCCTTCACCTGCTAGCCATAGCTCATTGCGCCGATATTGATATCACCATAGACGATTTCGAACGCCTTGGGGAGAAAGTGCCTCTGCTCTGCGACGTGAAGCCTTTCGGGAAGTACAATATGTCGCACTTGATCCGGATCGGCGGGATCCAGCCCATGATGAAGCTGCTACTTGATCGTGGTATGCTGCACCCCGATTGTCTGACTGTTACGGGCAAGACTATCGCCGAAAACCTGGAGAATATCGGACCGTACCCAAAGGATCAGGACATAGTGCACGACTGGGACGACCCCATCAAGGAGACGAGTCATTTGCGAGTACTGAAAGGCAATCTTGCCCCTACTGGAGGCATTGGGAAGATCACCGGGAAAGAAGGGCTCTACTTCAAAGGAACCGCGAAAGTCTACGAAGGCGAGGAAGAGGCTCTCCAAGGAATTCTGCGTGGGGATGTGGTCAAGGGCGACGTAGTTGTCATACGCAACGAAGGCCCCGTAGGCGGACCCGGAATGCGGGAAATGCTATCGCCAACATCCGCAGTTGCAGGACGAGGACTGATCAATGACGTAGCTCTCATCACTGACGGGCGATTTTCTGGAGGAAGCCATGGGTTCGACGTTGGCCACATCACTCCAGAGGCCGCATGCGGAGGCCCGATTGGCATCGTTCAATCTGGTGACGAGATTGAAATCGACGCGGTGAAGAATACGATCTCTCTCAATATTCCAGATTCTGAATACGAAAGCCGAATGGCTGACTACCAGCCCAAAGGGCCTGGGGAAACCAGAGGGGTTCTCGGCAAATATGCCAAACTGGTCGCTTCCGCTTCCGAAGGAGCAGTCACCGACAAATAGTCCATTTCCAACCGCTAACTTCACTATGACTTGGGAACGCTACACCCAATTCGCCTTCGATTTTCCGGAAGCGAACCTGAACATCGACTTAAGTCGGACCGGATTGTCCGAGTCGGACTTCGAGAATTTCGAAAGCAGTTTCGAGAAGGCCTTCGCCGACATGGTTGCCCTCGAAAACGGGGCGATCGCCAACCCAGATGAAGATCGCATGGTAGGCCACTACTGGCTCCGCGACCCGGACAAGGCTCCCAGTCCAAAGCTTTCTGAGGAGATCGCTTCAACGGTGGAACGCATCAGGGAATTCGCTGCTCGCGTTCATTCAGGGGAACTGTCAGGAAGCCAAGGCGTATTTACCGACGTCCTGGTTATCGGCATCGGAGGTTCCGCCCTAGGCCCCCAGTTTATCGCCCACGCTCTGGGAAATCCCAACTCGGATAAAACCCGCATCCACTTTTTTGACAATACCGATCCAGATGGAATCGATCTCACGCTCGGGGTCATCGGCGACAACCTTGGACGTACGCTTTGCCTGGTCGTCTCCAAATCAGGAGGGACTGCAGAAACTCGAAACGGCATGCTAGAAGCGAAGGCCGCCTATGAAAAGGCTGGTTTCGCCTTCTCAGATCATGCCGTCGCCATTACCGGAACAGGCAGTAAGCTCGACCAAACCGCTCAGGCCGAAAACTGGATCGAACGCTTTCCCATGTGGGACTGGGTCGGAGGGCGTACATCCGTACTAGGACCCGTCGGCCTCGTCCCTGCCGCTCTTCAGGGCATCGATATAGACGCGCTTCTAGCAGGGGCTCGATCAATGGACGCCATCACCAGGAAGAACCAGATTAAGGGAAATCCGTCGGCTTTGCTCGCACTAGGCTGGCACAAGGAAACGAACGGATCAGGCGAGAAGGATATGGTCGTTCTTCCCTACAAAGACCGCCTATTGCTCTACTCTCGATACCTCCAGCAGCTCATTATGGAAAGCCTGGGCAAGGAAAGGGATCTTGACGGCAATGTCGTCAACCAAGGTATCGCCGTATATGGAAATAAAGGTTCAACCGATCAACACGCTTACGTTCAGCAGTTGCGGGAAGGTGTATCCAATTTCTTCGTTACTTTTATCGAGGTGCTGGAAGATCGGAGCGGGGAATCCATCGATGTCGAGGAAGGCGTAACCTCAGGCGACTATTTGCACGGCTTCTACATGGGCACTCGAGACGCGCTGAGCGAAAAAGACCGGAATTCGATCACCATTACCACGGACCGTATCTCGACCGAATCGATTTCCGGATTGATCGCTCTCTATGAGCGCGCTGTCGGTCTCTACGCCACACTCGTCGGAATAAACGCCTATCATCAGCCTGGCGTCGAAGCAGGCAAAAAGGCTGCGGGCAAAGCGATTGATCTCAGCCTTGAAATCGTGAAGGCCTTGAACAGCGCAAATGGAGAGGCATTGGATGCCCCTTCGCTCGCAACTCGAATCGGCCAGCCAGAAAAAGCGGAGCTCGTCTACAAACTAGCAAATCATTTGGCCGCCAACGGTAAAAAGGGAATCGCGAAATCTCGAGCCGAAATCTGGTACCGCTCAACATTCTCTATCTCCAAATGAACTTTTAGCGGACTACCGTCCGAACGAGACGCGTTATTGCCTTTTCCACACAAGTTGCTATCGGAACTTACTCATAAGGCGGTCGAGCGACTGCTCTCTAGATGAATTCTATAACGAATTTCCTTTCAGTATTGGCAGTCATCGGGGCTATCGTATCCGGCGGGTTTTACTTCCTTAATCTCCAGGAAGCCAACAACTTGGCTCATGAGTTGCAAAGCGTTAAAACCCAACTTTCGACGACGCAATCGAAGAACATTGAGCAAAGCTCGAAGATCGATGATCTGAATGCCCAACTTCAGCAGTCCAACCAATCGCTTGAGGAAGCCCGCTCCAATATCACCGTTATCACGGCTCGATCCAATCAATTGAAGAGGGAAAACGGCCGGCTTTCCGATGAATTGGATATGCGCCTGGACAAAGAGGAATCTTTGCAAATCGCCCTTGCGGATCTGAAAAAAGAGATGGCCGAGCTGCGGGCTAACTCAATCAGCCTAGACAAAGCCACCGAGTACGAACAGGAAATCGCTTCTCTGGAGGCGAGGATCCTGCAACTGAAAAATTCGCAGGCAACCACACCAACTGTTTCTTTGTCAAATACTTATAGAAATCTGAAGACTGCTCCAAATGGATTGAACGGACAAATTCTCACCGTTGGACCCAAATCATCCTTTGTCATAATCAATCTCGGCTACACCAGTGGCGTGCGGCTGGATCATTTGCTGGAAATCCAAAGAGACGGGAAACTCGTAGCCAATATTCAGGTCACTGAAGTAAAGGAAAACTTGAGCATCGCTCGAATCTTGTCAGAGTCTATGGCAACCGACCCGGAAACGGGCGACATTGTAATAAGTGGAAATTTATAACTAATGAAGAAACTACTATCACTATTCTTGGCAATCGCGACCCTCGGCTTGAGCTTTATCTTCACCGGCTGCACCGAAGTTGACGAGTCCACCATTCCATGGAGCCGACCCAAAGACTGGGAAGGTGGCGTTCCTGGAATGGGAGCTACCAGTCGCTAAGAAACTGGCGATCAGCGTGCTGACTCCCCATGCCTAGGCCCAAGGGATTGAGTACCGCAAACGCCTCGCTAATCCCCGAGCCGGGATCGCTCTATGTTGTGGCGACGCCGCTCGGGAACCTCGCGGATATTGGCGAGCGAGCCATAGCGATCTTGGAAAAGGTTTCCCTTATCGCCTGCGAAGATACACGCGTATCTGGAAAACTGCTTTCTAAACTGGAAATCGATAATCGGACCGTTTCTTATCATGAAAACAACGAGCGGACGATGGCTCCCAAACTGGCCGAAGAGCTCGCTCAGGGCAAATCGGTAGCTCTAATTTCCGATGCAGGCACGCCAGGACTAAGTGATCCCGGCTTTCGATTGACTCGCGAATGTCGAAAACGTGGCTTTCCAGTGGTGCCCGTTCCCGGCCCATGCGCCGCCATTGCCTTGCTCTCCGTCAGCGGCCTTCCTTCCGATCGATTCTTGTTTGTCGGTTTTCTGCCCCCGAAAAGCGCGGCCCGAAGGCGATTCCTGGAAACACATAAGGATCTCGATCATTCGATTATTGTCTACGAATCCTGCCATCGTATCGAAAAACTGTTCTCGGAAATGCTAGAAATACTCGGGCCAGACAGGTTCATATGTATTGGCCGAGAAATTACAAAACGATTCGAGTCGATACATACGGATAGCCTAGGCGAACTGGAAACAAATTTTGAACAGTCTAGCAAGAAAGGCGAGTTCACCATAGTTATTGCACCCGGAAGCTTCACCCTCTGATTGAAGATCCAAATTAATCTATCGATGCAGATAGGCATAATAGACATTGGTAGCAATTCCATCAAATTGCTGATTGGCGAGCCTAGCCAATCCGGGCAATTCGAGCAGGTTCTGTTTGAAGTCGAGGAGAAGCGTATCGGAGAAGGTATGACACTGAATCCACCTCGAATCCTCGACGCTGACATCGAAAAAGCCGCCATAGCTATCGGGCGACTGCGCCAAAAGGCTCGGCAATACGACCTGGCAGACTTGAAGATAGTAGCGACAAGCGCAGTTCGCGACGCCAGCAATCAACGGGTATTCTCGAAGGCTATATTGGATAAGACTGGAATAGTTATCGATATTCTGAGTGGCGACGACGAGGCCCGCCTAATAGGAGAAGGAGCTCTGCAAGACCCGGAACTATACGATCTTAGCAACTTCGTCCTGATCGATCTCGGGGGTGGCTCCATGGAGTGCATCCAATTCGAAGATAGAATTCAAAAAACGCATCGAAGCTTCAATCTAGGCGCCGTAAGGCTGGCTTCCACTTTAATACAAGATCGGGAAATACCGCTCCTCCAGGAGTGCGAAAATTCGATCGAGAAACACGTTCTTCAAACGCTATCGTACTCCCCTATTGGTCCCGACCCGACAATCAGAACCGCCGTACTGACCGGTGGAGCTTCTTCTATCCTGGATGGCATGCTGTGCAGGCGAAGCAACGCCACTTCGGCAACGATTTCCGGCCTTCAATCGCTCTGTCAGGAAATCTGCTCCGCTAACCTTGAAGAACGGATAATGCATTTAGGAATACCAAGAGATCGGGCCGATATATTTCCAGCTGCCGTCATCATAATTAGAACTGCTCTAGAATACTTGAAGTGCGACGCAGCCCGCTTTACTCGCTTTAACCTCCGGGCTGGGCTGATCGCTGAAATGCTGGAAAAAGAGATCAGCTAGACGGCGCCTAGCGTATCCACAATTTCTCGGAACCACTGCTTCCTTCTCTGAGCGTCCCGTTTTCTATCTAGTTGGATTTCAATTACGCGGACCCCTTCCTTATGTTCGCTTTTTAGGCTATCGAGAAAGTCTGTTAAAGTGTCTACTTGGCTATGTCGAAACTGGTAGGTACGGGCCCAATTTCGGAAATCGATTTGCTGATCAGTAGCGAAAAAGCGCTCGAACTCATTCTTGAATCCAGAAACCGGCAGCATGTCGAAAATTCCGCCTCCTTGATTGTTTAGGAGAATGATAGTTAACGCTCCCTTCAGTTCATTGGCAATCAAGGCTCCGTTGGTATCATGCAAAAGTGCCAAATCGCCGGTCACCAAATAAGTTGGAGCGCCGCAATGAGCCACACCCATTGACGTTGAGAGAATGCCGTCGATGCCATTGGCGCCCCGAGAAGAATATAACTTCGCGCGTGAATCATTCGGCGACCAATAGAATTCCATATCTCTTGGCGGTAAACTATTGGATACAAATACAGCCGCATCCGGTTCAATCTCTCGAGATAGAGCCGCCGCCACCGCTCCTTCGAAAAGCGAATCGCAAGACTCCAATCTTCGGTCAATTTCCACTTTAACCGATTGCTCCTTGCTCAGCCAAAGATCTGTAAACGAATTATCTTCTCCGTTACAGCAAGCAGGAACTCCTCTGTTGAAATCGAAACAACGGCTAACGCTCAAGTTATGCCCGGGATCGAAATCACTCGGCAATGGAGTTAGAAACACCGTCTCCAGATTTGACTCGTTGAACCAAGAGTGGAGCGGTTTCCCTATCGGTAGATCGCCGATTACAATGGCTCTCTCTGGCGCGAGCTCAGAACCAGTTTCCATCGCCGCGCAAATGTAGTTGTAGCCGCAAATCAAATTAGGGAATTGCTCCGCGTAATTGCGTAATGGGCTGAGAGCATCGGCCAATACTGGCCATTTTAAGCTCCTCGAAAACTTAGCTACATGTTCTATCCATTCCTTTGATACAGGCGACAAAGGACTGCCTACAAGAATCGCGCCCCTCGAACAATCAGTAAACTCTTCAAGATCGATTATCGATTCCCGCTGTTGAACAGCCCTTTCGGAAAGCCGAACATGCTTTTCGATCCAATCAGACATGGGATTCGTTTCGGATTCCTCGATAGTTTCCAGGGAGACCAAAGGCTCCCTAAAAGGCACATTCGCATGGACTGGCCCCATTCTTGGACCCATCGAACGCTCCCACAGCGTAGTCATCGACGAGCACACATAGCGTAAGCTTTCTTCTCCTTCCCAAGGGATAGACAACTCCAACTGATGAACCGGATAGGAACCGTAAAGCTTCACCTGATCGATAGTCTGACCAGCTCTGCAATCCCTAAGCTCGTGTGGCCGATCCGCGGTCAGCAAGATCAACGGAACGCCGCACTCTTTCGCTTCCACAACCGCCGGATACAGATTTACCGCGGCCGTACCCGATGTACACACAACTGCTACTGGCCTGCCGTCACCCTTTGCCATCCCTAAGGCAAAGAATCCCGCCGATCGCTCATCCAACACAGGAACGGATTCGATTCTCGCTGTCCGGGCAAAGGCCAATGCTAAGGGCGAACTACGCGATCCAGGACAAATGACGGCATGGCGCAAACCCTTGGCAAGCAGAGTCTCGACGATCGTTCGTGACCAGACGTGGTTTAGATAAGCCGAGTCTTCAGGCATCTAAAGTAGACTTTCCAGCAATGCCTTAAACTTCAAGTCCGTTTCCACAGCCTCGTTTTCTGGCACAGATCCTTTCACTATCCCCACTCCCGCATAGAGCGAGGCGAGATCTTCGTCCACTAACGCAGAACGGATGCCAACCAGGAACTCTCCCTCAAAAGAGCTGTTAACCCATCCGATTGGACCTGCGTACAATCCCCTGTCGAAATTCTCATAATGCCTAATTCGCTGACAGGCAGCAGATCTAGGCGAACCACCCACCGCCGGCGAAGGATGAAGCTCCTTAAGCAATTGCAAAACATCCAGATTCTCCGACACATGAGCGGTTATCTCATTATACAGATGCTGAACATTACTTAGTCGCTTCAGTACCGGACTCCCTGATATCTCAGCCTCAACCCCCAAATCGTGAAGACGACGTCGTATGGAATCGACAACGACTTTATGTTCGTATTGGTCCTTTTCGCTTCGCAGCAACTGACTACCCAATCTGGCATCCTCAGTCGCGGTCGCGCCACGCGGAGCCGAACCAGCTAGAGCGTCCACCTTCAATACATTGCCCTCCAGTTTGACTAGCCGTTCTGGGCTAGCCCCAATAAAGCTCTGCCCATCGCCATTCGCGAATGAGAACGCATAGCAGTCGGGATACTGCTCACGCAGCCCATTTAGTATCTCCAAAGGATGAAACTCCTGATTTGCCCTAAAGGTTTTGGAACGGCCCAAAACGATTTTCTCAAATGCCCCCTCGCCGATCTCCGCTAGCGCCTGTTCCACAGCTTCGACAAAATCGCCCTCGCCTTCTTCTCTCTCAACGCTTTCCACATGCCATTTTGGCCGATCGCTCTTTTCCTGAGCGGCGTCAACCGGGCTATAGTCAAACGTTTTGAATTTTGTATTGGCATTCCATATACGCTTTTTAATGGAATCGATATCGCTGCCCGCATCAATAAAGGCGTTCGCGGTCGCTACACAGTTGCCTGACGCCATAGTTACTTGCCATTTGGGCACGAAGACGGTGGCTGGATCGAAGTGGCTGCCCTCTTCCTTTTCTTCGAAAAACGTGAATCCGCAAAAGAAGTGCGGGCCAAAGAATGGGAGGCTCGAATCCCCCACAGCTATAGCATTCGCCAGCGTGTCTTCAATAAACTCCCTGGCATTTTCAAATCTATTTCCATCCTTCGCCTTCAAGGCAAGAGCCTTCTCAGCGCCAGCCAAAGCCAATCCATCCGAACGCCGCTCCATATAGAAGTGCAGCTCTCCTGGCTCGTAAATCGACTCTAGTACCGCTAGCGGATCCAGAGCTTTGGAATCGATCGAAATGCTAACAAGCTGCCCATGACCCAACGACTCCGCTTTGCCTTGGATGCCCTCCAAAAAGGCTCCCAATGCTTCTTCAGTTGGCGAGGCCGAAAGGTCTAGTGGAAAGGTATCCAAGGATCGCTACCCTCAGGAATCGTTCTGCGGCTTCGGAAACAAAATCGTCTTTCCGCCTACCTTATTGCCTGCGAGATCTGTCGCGCGAACGAGGCGAGCCTTCCATTCCGCATCGCTTTCATAACCAAGGAGTCCGTAGACTTTTACCTTGGTTTCCGGCATAACTGGCTCCACTAGCCCCACCGCCAAACGAAGGGCTTCAGACATTACGAAGAGTGTTGTATTCAACAACTTGATATCCTTCTCATCCTCCGACTTTGCCAGCTTCCATGGGGCGCGTTGCTCGGCATAGCGATTAATCGAGCCAATAAAGTGAAACGCCTTCTCCAAGCCGGTGTGAAACTGGAAACCGCTGTACAGTTCGAGAGTCTCTTCACGGGTCGCATCCCAAAGCCTCCACAGTTCAGTTTCCAATTCTTCCTCAACCTCCGGCGATGGGATTACTCCGCCAAGCCCGCGATTCAACATCGTCAATACACGGCTAAGCAAATTTCCAAGATCATTAGCCAGGTCGGAATTGTAGCGAGCGAGATATCGCTCCGCAGAAAACTCGCTATCCTGGCCAACATTCATCTCCCTCATAACGAAATATCGGAAGGCATCGGAGCCATAGAGATCCACTAAATCTAGCGGATCGATTACCGTGCCCGTGCTTTTCGACATTTTCGCGCCCGACTTCAACCACCAGCCATGGACCAACAGGCTCTTTGGAAGCGCTATCCCCGCCGCCTTTAACATAATCGGCCAATAGACTGCATGAGGCGGAACGAGAATATCTTTGCCGATCACGTGGAAATCCACGGGCCAGCGATCTTCGAAGGCATCCGTTCCGTATCCAATAGCGGATACGTAGTTCACTAACGCGTCGAACCAAACGTAAGTCACATAGTTTTCGTCAAATGGCAGCGGGATCCCCCACTTCAGACGCTCCATCGGGCGGGAAATGCACAGATCGTTGATTGGCTCCTTCAGGAATTCGAGAACCTGCTTGGTCCGAAAGCGGGGGAATATAAAGGTTTCATTCGTCTTGAGGTGCTCTACCAGCCAATCTTGATGCTGACTCAGCTTGAAGAAATAGTTGCTCTCCGTTATCTCCTCGACCTCGCCGAAAATCTCAGGCCATTCCCCATTTTCA
>CAZFUD010000021.1:0-7201 GCA_964521705.1 uncultured Opitutaceae bacterium
TACGGGCTTCGAATTCCAGGGCGGCAGTATGGGCTAGCGAATAGGGGTAGTGGCTAAGGTCAATGGATTCCGCAGTGGTCGTGTCTTGATGCTCACTAGTGTATTGAAGAGGAAAATACGTGGGAACATTTCCTTTGCTCAACCTATCTTGTAAAGCTATCCACTTGGCTAGTTCCCGATCCGCGTCCGGCGATCCTTTGGCCAGAACGGCTTCTCGTTGTTGGATCTCCTTTTCTACGGCCTCAGGGTCTTCGTGAAAGATGTGGTTCGGCACGGCTAGTTCAGGTCCGAACCAGCCGGTAAACATGGGCCCATCGTTTTCGACATATTGGTACGGATCTTCCTGATAGTCGCCGTCGTCAGTATAGGCTCCTTTTTCCAGTATGTCGGCAAAGAAGGCGGCCATGCTGTAGAAGTCTTTGGTGGTGAACGGATCGAACTTGTGATCGTGGCACTCCGCGCAGGCCATCGTCGAGCCAAGCCAATTAGTTGCCGTGGTGCGAACGCGCTCGGATTGGTATTTCTTCACGTACTCCTTGTCTTGGATACCGCCTTCGCGACTGATCTGGTTTAAGCGGTTGTAGCTAGCGGCCACCAGTTGCTTGATAGTGGGATTGGGAAGAAGGTCGCCGGCAATTTGCTCGATGGTGAATTGGTCGTAGGGCTTATTTTCGTTGAAGGATTCGATGACGTAGTCTCGATAGGGAGTCGCATCGCGTTGCTGGTCCCCGTGATAGCCAACAGTGTCGGCATAGCGCACCGCGTCGAGCCAGTGGATAGCCATTTTCTCGCCGTAATGTTTGGAGGCCAGCAGATCGTCGACTACCTTCTCGTAGGCCTTCGGATCCTTGTCGTTGACGAATGCCTGAACCGCGTCGGGTGTGGGCGGTAGACCGGTAAGATCGAATGACAGGCGGCGAATCAGCGTCGCTTTCGAGGCTTCGGGCGAGAGTTTCAATCCTTCCTTCTCGAGTCGACTAGTGACGATCTCATCGATATTTTCGAAGGGGGGGCGTTCGATGGGCGTGTAGGCCCAATGGCTTTTGTATTCGGCTCCTTCGGCTATCCAGCTCTGCAACAATTCCTTTTCCTTCTCACTCAGCGAATGGTTGGATTTGGGCGGAGGCATGACCTCATCGCTATCCTCGCTGAGAATTCGGTAGACGAGTTCGCTCTCATCGGGATCGCCAGGGACAAAGGCGAAGGCCTCGATGGCATCCTCGCGGATATCGAGTCGGAGATCAGCTTCTCGTGTTTCACCGTCCGGCCCGTGGCAGAAAAAACAGTTGTTGGACAGGATGGGACGGATGTCTCGATTGAAGTCAACCTCGTCAGCGAAAGTGATTTTCGAGCCTGCCGTGGATGCCACGACAAGAATCGCTACTAAACCTCTGATTAGCTTGGCAAAGGGTTGGAAGGGTCGCACGTGCGGGGATGGCATAAGCATTCGGACAATCTTGTCGGGTATCGATGGCCTCGGTTCTAGGCGGTGCTGCTCAGGAATCAATCAAATCCGATTTTTCGGGTAATCTGTGCGTAATCGGATAAATGAACATCGCTGGGCTGGATCTCTTCTCCCACTCTGCGGGATATGGCCGAGGATCGACAGCCTTGCGTGCGAGCGATGTTAATCATTTCAGGGGAAGAAAAGATGCTGACTAATAGACTATCACTCCTTGATCTAATTGGGTATTCCGTGTTTAACCGATGGGCCTTTCTCGCTTGATATTCGGACCCGCTTTTGAATCCTCATGTTATTGTGACGCTTTTGAAAACGGGGTTGCGATCAGCCGTTTGGGCACGCTTAATGCCGCCATGAATCGTGCCCCGTTTCCTCTTTTATTGCCTATTCTTTTCTTGGCGGTCATCTCGCAGAGTCTGGCTTATGGCGAGGAGCGTGTTGAATGGATGGACTCAAAGATTCGTGGTACGCCAGAGCCCATCCCCGCTTACCAGGCTCAGCCGATATGGCCGCACATCAGCTTCACGAACGCGTTGGCGATCACGATTCTCGAGTCTCGTGAACGGATGTTTGTTACCGAGCAAAGGGGAAAGATTTGGATACTGCCATCCGATCTCAATGCGAACCCTGAGAGTCCTGAGCTATCGGCGGATTTGACCACATTTATCCAGGGATTCCGCAATGCCTATGGTCTCGCTTTTCACCCAAGATTCGAGGCGAACCGATTGTGCTACATTTTCTATACAACGATTCTTCAATCGGGAGTTCAGCAGTCGACAGTCAGTTCCTTTCGACTTGATGATTCTCTGAAAATACTGCCCGAAAGCCGCGAAGATATCATTTCTTGCGGAGTTGGCGGCCACAATGGCGGGGACATTCAATTCGGTCCAGATGGCATGCTCTACATACCGGTTGGAGATTTAGCCCCGCCTGACCCGCCGGACCCGAGAAACGACGGTCAGAATCTGGCCACCATTGCGGGAGCGATTTCCCGCATCGACGTTGATAGGCGCGATCCGGGCCTGCCTTACGGTATCCCGAAAGATAATCCTTTTGTGGATATGAAAGGCGCTCGTCCTGAAATTTGGGCCTTTGGATTCCGCAATCCATGGAAGATGGATTTCCACCCGAAGACTAGCAACATTTGGCTGGGGGATGTAGGCTGGGAATTGTACGAAATGGTCCACCGGGTGGAGAAAGGTGGCAATCACGGCTGGTCTGTAGTTGAAGGGCCAGTACCGGCCAAGCCTGATCAGAAGCGCGGCCCAGGGCCGATCGTCGCCCCCATCGTGAGCTACTCGCATGACACGGAAGGGGCATCGGTAACAGGTGGCTTTTTCAATTCAGGAGAACGTTTTCCTGAGCTCGAGGGCGCTTACATTTATGGCGATTGGTCCAATGGGAAAGTATGGGCCTTGGAATGGGATGGCGAAAAGATGATACGGAACGATCTTATCGCTGAAACGCGCAAGCAGATCGTTTCGTTTGGCGATGTGTCGGATGGCGAGATAATCTTTCTAGACTGGCCCGATGACCAACGGCTTCATCGCCTTGTCCCCAACCCGCGAGCGGGTGAAGTGAGCGATTTCCCCAGCCGATTGAGTCTCACCGGCCTTTTCGAAGATACGGAAAATGAGATACCTGCCCCGGGAGTCTACGGATTTTCCATTAATTCACCTATGTGGCAGGAGGGGGCGGAGTCCAGTTACTGGGTAGCCATTCCCGGGGAAGATGGATTTAAAACGAGTATCGCCAGACCTCAACCGTTTATACTGACCCAGTATCTGGAGGTTAAAGACTCCGTACTGGTAAAGACAATACGTTTGAACGAACAGCGAGTGGAAACGCAAATCCTGCACTGGGATGGCTATTGGAACGGCTATACCTATCGGTGGAACGAAGAGCAAACGGATGCGATCTTAGTAGCTCGCGAAGGACTGACAACGACGGTCCAAGGCAAGCCATGGCGCTTCTATGCCAGAAACGAATGCATGCGTTGCCACGGAAGCAATTTCCACAAGCCACTGGCTTTTTTCCCTGGGCAGATGGACCGCGATGATCAAATCAAGCGATTCTTGGACTTGGGGCTAGTCGACGATACCTTCGAGAAAGCCGCTGAGATTCAGCCGATGGGGAATCCGTATGACGAATCGCTAGCTTTGGAAACCAGAGCCCGCTCGTGGATCCATAGCAACTGCGCAGGTTGTCACCGGCGCTCGGGTGGGGCAGGGATTGTCTCGATGATGAATATCACGACGACCAATGAAAATATGCGTATGTTGAACTTCGAGCCCAGCCGAGGCAGTTTTGGGCTCGAGGACGCGCCACTAATCGAGCCGGGAAATCCCTATCGATCGATTCTCTACTATCGCATTGCCACCAAGGGAGCAGGGCACATGCCTATGATCGGGGTGCCCTCAGTGGATAACGAAGGCGTAAAGGTCGTGCACGATTGGATACGTTCGCTGCAACCCGATGCACCCATTGCCAAACCTTCGCTCGACCCGAAGAATGTGGAGGAGGCGTTGGCTTTATATCACCAAATTCAGACCGGAGCTCTTTCGGAACCCGATCGCAAAAAGGCCCTGGCGAACTGCCTTTCCCACAAAGATCCCTTCGTCTTGAATCTGTTTATAGGCATGTAGGATGGCTATAAATCGATCCATTGGTGATACGTTATCGTCGAGCGGGAACGAGCTGGCTTTACCCTGTTCAGTAGCGGACGTTGATGCCTTCCTTTCCCAACCGAGTGAGGAAGCGATCGACGTTCTTCGCGAAACGGAGGGCGCTATCATCGTTTTGGGCGCGGGCGGGAAGATGGGTTTGCACCTTTGCGCCTTGCTGAAGCGAGCGTTTTCGGATCTAGGCCGTTCCGTTCCGATTTACGCGGCCTCTCGATTTCAAAGCCTACGTGACGCATCCGTCTACGAGCAATTGGGTGTGCAGGTGCTGAAAGGAGATTTTCGGGATGATGAGTTCGTCAGGAGTCTGCCCCATTGCCCCACTGCCTTCTATTTGGTCGGTACGAAATTCGGTACTTCGAATAACCCGCAACTCCTGAGGGAAATCAATGTGGAGGTGGCTCGAGAACTGGCCTATCACTACCGCGACTCGAAGATTGTGGCCCTATCGACGGGTTGCGTGTATTCGTATGTTTCACCCGAATCGGGAGGATCGACAGAAGATTCCCCTATGAATCCAATTGGCGAATACGCTCGCTCGTGCCTGGAGCGAGAAGAGCAGTTTCAAGAGATTTCCAGGAAGCACGATACTCCCGTGGCGCTGATCCGCTTGAACTACTCGTTGGAGTTCCGCTACGGAGTACTGCTCGATATAGGTGAAAAGGTATTCAACGGCGAACCGGTCGACCTTACCATGAGTCACGTAAACGTCATCTGGCAAAACGATGCCTTGAATCACACTGTTCAATCATTGGAAATCGCTAACGAGCCTGCTGCCCCGATCAATATCACTGGAGCGGATACGCTAAGTGTGCCAGAGCTGGCGAAGGCTTTTGGTCAGCGTTTTGGAAAGAGTACTCGATTTGTTGGCACCGGAGCCGAATCCATGTGGTTGAGCAACGCCTCCAAGTCGCATAAGCTATTCGGGCCACCAAAAGTAGGAGTCGAACAGATGCTTGATTGGATAGCTGCGTGGATCATACGAGGCAGTGAAACCCACGGGAAACCTACGGGTTTTGAGACACGAGATGGGAAGTTTTGAATTCTATCCGAGAGAACGCTCAACAAGTTTGGAGATGGTAGGGCTGCTTGTCCCTAAGCAGCCGGAAAACGTTCGACCTGTTGCGGCTGACTAGGGATAGTCAGCCCTACCAAATTACCTACTGGAATACATCAATTGCCAATGCCCTCCGCTCCTCAGTTAGATCGCCGTGTCCGAGAACTCCTTTTCCATGGGATCGTGATACCTGCCCATCCGCTGGCCTTGGATAGAAACCGCCGATTCGACGAGCGGCGGCAACGGGCTTTGACCCGCTACTACTTGGATGCAGGAGCTAGGGGAATTGCCATTGGCGTACACACTACGCAATTCGAGATTCGGAAACCGGAAGTCGGGCTCTACCAACCGGTCTTGGAGCTAGGGGCGGAAACGATTCGCGAACGCGAGAGAGCCTCCGGAGACAGAATCGTTAAGGTTTCGGGAGTTGTGGGAAACGCAAAACAGGCTTTGTCCGAAGCGGCGTTGGCCAGAGATCTCGGATACGATCTTGCCCTGGTCAGTTTAGGAGCATTTCGGAATGCCAGTAATGAGGAGATGATCGATCACTTGGCGAGTATTTCGTCAATTCTCCCCGTATTTGGATTCTACTTGCAGCCAGCGGTTGGCGGACGACGCTTGAACTTTGAATTTTGGAAAGCAGCCATGGAGATCGAAAATTTGGTTGCCGTAAAAGTGGCTCCCTTCAATCGATACGACTCCTTGGACGTCGAGCGAGCGGTAGCAGAGTCGGGCCGTATTGAATCCGTGGCACTGTATACAGGAAACGATGACAATATTCTGTTGGATCTTCTTGCCCCTATAAAGTTTGGAGAAGGTCCCGATGCCCCTGAGTTGCGCTTTCGCGGAGGGTTGCTGGGCCAATGGGCGGTATGGACACGGCGAGCGGTAGAAGACTTGAATGCGATTCGACGGGATTGTTCGGAAGGATCGGATATTCCTTCCTCATGGTTGACTCGAGCTCAGCAGTTGACCGATGCTAACGCGGCCATTTTCGATGTAGCCAACGGATTTGCGGGTTGCATCCCAGGGATACACGAAGTGCTGCGAAGACAAGGCCTTCTGGAGGGGGTGTGGACGCTGGACGAAAACGTGGGATTGTCCGCTGGCCAGTCGGAAGCGATCGATCGGGTCTGCGCGATCTACCCGAGCCTGATGGATGATGCCTTTGTCGCCGAAAATCTGGACCGCTGGTTGAGTTAAGCTCGTAGTTTCATACCCTCAATAAATATACGCCGACTGAATGTTGTAGGAAGCTCGCTCGCGAGCGATGGTTTCGCTGAAATGGGCCCTAGTTGATTCGCTCGCAAGCGAGCTTCCTACATCGGAAACGACAATCAAGTTGATTGTCCCTTCCCGTTAGAGGGAATGGCTTGAAAAACAGGGGGAGTTTCCGGTATATTGGTGGATCTTATTGGCGCCCTCTATGAATCAGTTACCCCATTTTGCAGTTTTCCAGGCTTCGCTAGCTGCGGCGATTTCGTTGATCGCGTTGACTGGGAGTGAAATGCGTGGCGAGGTGGAGCGCATGCCGGACCCGGAAAAATTCTGGGTATTTCAAGCGATTGAGCGTCCCAAAACTCCAAAGGTAAGAAACGATTCCTGGAGTCGAAACGATGTCGACCGTTTTGTGCTTTCGAAGCTAAAAGCCAATGATTTGAAACCTTCCGAAGAGGCCAGCAAGGCCGATTTCATTCGCCGGGGCACTTTCGATTTGCTTGGACTGCCACCGACTCCGCAGGAAGTTGAAGCTTTTTTGCAGGACGATTCGGAGGACGCTTACGAAAAGCTGGTGGATGGGTTGCTCGATAGCCCGAATTATGGGGAGAAGTGGGGTCAGCATTGGTTGGATGTGATCCGCTACTCGGAGTCGGAGGGATTTGAATACGATCGGCATTTGCCGGGGGCTTGGCGATTTCGGGACTACGTCATTCGTTCCTTCAACGAGGACAAGCCTTTCGACCAGTTCATAAGAGAGCAGCTGGCCGGAGATGAAATTGA
>CAZFUD010000021.1:7211-8055 GCA_964521705.1 uncultured Opitutaceae bacterium
TTAGATATGCAAAGAGAGATAACAAAATTATTTAGTAATAAAGATGAAATTGAAGATGCTAGCGAGGACGATTACATCGCAGCCGGTTTCCACCGCTTTGGACCGGTCCGGCGGAACGCGGGCAATCCGGACATTGCGCTGAGCCGCAATGAAGTGCTGACAGAGCGTACCGATATTATTGGCACGGCTCTTATGGGGCTAACCTTGAGCTGCGCCCGTTGCCATGAACACAGGCTCGATCCGTTTTCCCAGGAGGACTACTATTCGTTGCAGGCCTTCGTAGCGGCTACTCAAGAAAAGAATCGCTTTATAGCTCCGCAGGAGACTATCGACGCATGGCAAGCAGAGACGGATCGAATCAAGGAGGAAATTAAGGCTCTGGAGGAAGATAGGCCGAATCTGCCAATTAAAGAGAAGGAGGCAGTGGAAAAGAAGATCAAGGAGTTGAAGGACTCGTTCCCGGAGGCCTTGCCTACCATTATTTCCATTGAGAACGACGCCGAAAAGCGAACGCCCATCCACGTGCTCAAACGAGGGATTTGGGAGAGGAAGGGCGATTTGGTGGAAATGCGTCCACCGGAGATTCTTAATCAAGCCTTGCCCTTGGTTCTGCCTCAGGAGCAGCCGAAGCCGCGGACGGCCCTAGCAGACTGGCTCGTCGATTCTCGGAATCCGCTGACCGCTCGTGTGTTGGCAAATCGCGTTTGGCAATATCATTTTGGTAATGGAATTGTTAATACGCCCAATGATTTTGGCTATTACGGAGACCGTCCAAGCCATCCAAAGCTTCTCGACTATCTGGCGTCAGAGCTTCTCGAAAGCGGTTGGCGACTCAAGCCACTCC
>CAZFUD010000021.1:8065-34692 GCA_964521705.1 uncultured Opitutaceae bacterium
GAGCAGCGCCTATCGGCAATCATCGAGCACGCCGATGTCGGAATTGGCCCGAGAGATCGATCCCGAGAACCGATTGCTCTGGAAGTTCAATCGTAGGCGTCTTCAGGCGGAGGAAGTACGGGACGCGATTCTGGCTGTATCAGGTACTCTTAATTCGGAAATGTTTGGCGAAAGCGTTATCACTCCCGTTGAAGAAGGCATGGTCCAGCTGCTCTATGACCCAGACCAATGGAAGATTACCGAGGATGAACGTCAGCACTATCGTCGTTCCGTGTACCTGATCGCCAAACGAAATTTGCGTATCCCGTTTATGGAAACTTTCGACCAGCCTACCTTGCAGAACAGTTGTGGTCGTCGAGAGTCCAGCACCCACGCTCCCCAAGCGCTGGAATTGCTCAATGGAGACTTAGCCAATGAGCTTGCTGAAAAGTTCTCAAAGCGACTTCTTGCCGAGGCAAGCGGAGACCGCCAGAATCAAATCGATCGGGCATGGCAACTGGCTATTGGGCGAAAACCATCCTCTCGCGAGTCCGAGTTGGCCAAAGAGTTTCTTCAGGAGCAGCCATTGCGGGAGTTCGCATTGGCGATGTTTAACCTCAACGAGTTTCTCTATGTACGGTGACCCGAATCAGCCTCATGCCCGATTGACCAAAACCCGTCGGGAGTTTCTAAGGGATGCATTCTGCGGATTCGGAGGCTTGGCGTTCTCGTCTATGCTTCATGCCGAGTCAGTTCGTGGGGGGGCGATGGCTTCGCGGGCCACTCACTTCGAGCCGAAAGCGAAGTCAGTCATTTTCCTTTTCATGTCTGGTGGCCCAAGCCACTTGGAAACCTTCGATCCCAAGCCGTTGTTGAATAAGCTCCATGGACAGAAGCGCCCGGAGGAGTTTGGGAAGGCCGAATACCAATTTGTGGAAAGCGACGCCCTAATTTTGGGAACCAAGCGGACTTTCAAGAAGTATGGGCAGAGTGGTATCGAAGTTTCGGATCTCTTCCCTCATATGGCGACTTGCGTTGACGATTTGGCCGTGATCCGATCATGCTATGGGGACAGTGTCGTCCACTCGGCGGCTATGTATGAGCTCTTTACTGGGCGAGTGACCCCGGGAGCTCCCAGCATGGGCTCTTGGCTAACCTATGGATTGGGATCAGAATCGGACTCACTTCCTGGATACGTCGTAATGACCGATCCCAAGGGGGCTCTTCCAGCCGGCCAGCCGATGTATACCCAAGGATTTTTGCCAGCCAATTTCCAGCCGACCATGTTCCGGCCCGGGGAGAATCCTGTGCTGAATCTTAATCTGCCCAATGGCATTTCGCTGAAGGAGCGGAAGCGCACCTTGGATTTGATCGGCGAATTGAACAGGGCCAATCTGAATGAAGAGGACCACGAGTTTTCGGCTCGTATCGATTCCTACGATTTGGCCTTCAAAATGCAGACCGAAGCGCCTGAAGCATTGGACCTGTCAAAGGAATCGCAGGAGACCATGGATTTGTACGGTATTGGTGGAGAGCATACAAACGACTATGGTCGCCGTTGTCTGATGGCCCGAAAACTGGTTGAGAATGGGGCACGTTTTATTACAGTCGTTTCGGGAGGAGGGACTGGTGACCTCATGTGGGATGCCCATAAGGATATCGAAGAAAACCATGTTCGCATGGCCCAGCATACAGACCAACCGGTTGCGGGACTGATAAAGGATCTCAAGCGTCGTGGATTGCTCGACAGTACATTAGTGCTTTGGGGAGGTGAGTTCGGTAGATCGCCTGAAGCGCAGGCCGGAATCGGTCGCGACCATCATAATCTAGGATTCACTATGTGGATGGCTGGAGGCGGTATCAAAGGAGGGCAAGTCGTAGGAGCCACCGATGAGATTGGGCTCCACGCGATTGAGCGGCCCTACCACTTTAGAGATATCCACAATACCATTCTTCATCAACTGGGGCTCGATCAACACAAGCTGACCTATCCGCACATGGGACGGGACGAGCGCTTGACATTCCTGGAAGGAAAGCTGGTCAGAGAGATTATATAGCTAGATTGTTTCAGAGTAGCATAGGCTTCCAGTCTGTTTCCTTACAGGCTGGAAGCCTGTGCTACTTTTTACCCGGCCGCGGTCGCCCGAATTTTGATATCAGCAGGATCCCCGACCTTTTGCATGGAAAACCCGGGTCGATAATGGCTATCGACGGTGATGACCATTGGATTTTCAGGTTCTCCTGTATGGTTGAGGCTCAATTCCGAAAGAGCTAATCGGGTGGCCTCTTGGCCAACTAAGTCATGGCGATGGTTGACTCCCGAAGCATCCGTAGGTTCATAGGAAAGATCCAGACTGGCAAATCCGATATCGGAAGGAGCTGTGTATCCAATTTTTCGGAGTGTTTGATAAATTTCCCCGGAGCTGATGACGGCCTCCGGTTGATGGGTTTCCATCCATTGTCGGATGTTCGGTTCGCTGATTTCCCGGCGAGCCAAGATGGGGATGCGTTCTTTTTCACTTAGCTGGCTGGAATAGTAAAAGTAGGAAGAGGCGAACAATTTGTGGCCGGTTCCGCCGCTCTTATAGGCCATTATAAAACCGATTCTTCGATAGCCTAAAGCAAGGGCTTGTTCAAGAAGCTCGTCCATCATCTGCAGATAATTGGGGCAGGCCCGATTTACATTGGGTTCTATAATGCTGTATCCAGATGAAGATGCGCATAATCCATTGAGATCGAGATTGATCGTGCCGACTCCATTAAGGTAGGGGAGCAGTATGATCACGCGTATGCCTCGAGAAACGATAATGCTCTTCAATCGCATCGAGCTTACCTGCATGTCTTTCAGGTAGAAATAGTCGGTCCCATAACCGCTAGCCAGGCACTGTGCCTCTATTCCGGAAACAAGTTTTTCGAATCGATGGTATCTTTTCAGATCGCGCTTTTCCAGGTCGGGAATGATCACCGCCAGTTTCGACATTTGCCGATTCGAGCGCTTGGAGCGCATATGCTCCATCAATTCGGAAATGCGCCCATCTTTAACATAGCCCATACGCTCGGCGATTCGTTCGATCTCCAGACGCCGCTTTTCCGATACCTTCGGGCTATTGCGCAAAGCCAGGGAAACAGCGGAAACCGACACGCCAGCTTCTTGAGCGATCTCCTTCATGCTGACGGTGTAGGCGGGTTTGGACATGGGGCTGTTTAAGGATGAAGGATTAGGTGTGAAGGTTGAATTACTTACGCTGCCGAGAATGATTGAGGGGTCTTGGAAGGGGATGGCGGTCGCATTAATAGAGAGTGGATTTGTCGGGTATGAGTCAACTGTTAACTACTTTTGCTGTGGCAATATTCGCGTGGAGCTAGACACTATTGGAATAATGAAAACCTCAACTTCGTCGGACACTCGATTAGCCCTAAGTGTCGTCTGCTTTACGTTTTCCATTTGGGCGAGTTCTCTAGGCTTTGCCGAGGATTCGCCGAATGTGGTCATCATCTTGGCCGATGATCTAGGGATAGGCGACTTATCTGCGTACAATGAAAACGCTGCCTGGCAGACGCCGCATATCGACCGCATAGCGTCAAATGGTATGCTGTTTACCGACGCCCACACCAGCGCGGCGATCTGCACACCTACCCGTTATGGTATCATGACCGGCCGGTATAATTGGCGCTCGACTCGAAAAAGCGGGGGAGGGGATGGCTATTCGCCGCCGCTTATCGAGCAGGAGCGCATGACGATAGCGGAACTTTTTAAGAATAATGGATACAAGACGGCATGGATTGGCAAATGGCATCTGGGCTGGAACTGGAAGCTAAAAAGCGATCGTATGATAGCGTACGATGAAAAAATCCGGCCCGATATCGATTTTAGCCAGGCGGTGACGGAGGGGCCGAGATCTCAAGGGTTCGACTATACCTACGGGATAGCGGCATCGCTTTCATCGCCTCCCTTCGTCTATGTCGAAAACAGCCAACCTACCGCGATACCCCGTGAGCTCTCTGTGAACTACGACGAAAAGGCTTTCTGGAGAAAGGGGCCTATCGCGGATAACTTCCGACATGTAGAAACACTCGAGCACTTTACGGATCGATCGGTTGAATACATCAAAGAGCAAGCTGGTGAAGACGAGCCCTTCTTTCTTTATTGCGCATTAACGGCTCCACACGCTCCCATCATTCCGACATCGGAGTTTATCGGTAGCAGCAATTCGACCGCTTACGGCGACTTTGTTTTGCTTGTAGACCATGTGGTGGGTCGGATCACCGAAGCGATCGCATCCGATGATCGACTGGATAACACTTTGGTCTTTTTCACCAGCGACAATGGTCAATCGCCTCGGGCGGACTTTGACGATGATGAACTCCCGCTCGCAGGTCACTCGGGCAGTTGCATTTATCGCGGAAAGAAGTTCGACATTTTCGAGGGAGGCCACCGCGTCCCCTTCATTGCCAGCTGGCCGGGAAAGATAAAAGCCGGTTCCCGAAGTGATGAGGTCATTTGCACGACCGACTTCATGGCGACAGTGGCGGTCATCGTGGAATCCGATTTGCCAGACGATGCAGGTGAAGACAGCTACAGCATGCTTCCCGTATTGCTAGGGCATGAATACCAAAGGCCCTTGCGTGAAGCGACTGTACATCATTCTAGCAACGGCCGTTTTGCCATTCGGCAAGGAGACTGGAAGCTCATATTGTGGCCAGGTTCCGGTGGATGGGCCTATCCAGCTACCGAAGAAGATATGGAGGGCTTGCCTCGATTTCAGCTCTATAATCTGGCCAAGGATCCCGGTGAGACGACCAATGTAATGTCCAGTTTTCCGGATCGAGTGAAGGAACTTAGAAAGCTCTTGGAACGGTACATTCGTGAAGGCCGCAGCACGTTAGGGGTTGTCCAATCGAACGACGGACCCCTTACTTGGCCGCAACTGCACTGGATGAATCAAAACAGCTCGGAAAAATGAAATTGGACCGAAGGAAATTTATTAAAGGAATGGGGGGCATTGTCTCTCCCGCTTTTAGAGTCTTTAGGCACGGCTTAGTCGGGAGCCTCGCCGACGCGTTTTCTCGTGGTGGGCAATCCTCTGGGTATGCATCCCGAGAATTTTTTCCCGATTCATTTGGTAAAGACTATTCGCTGCCAACCACCTTGCGGTCTTTGAATTGGCTTAAGGACCGTCTGACGATCGTTTCACATACGGACCACGGAATGGTGAGCGGGCACGGACGGGAGATTTCCTTCCTGAGTGGGATTCTTCCCCAGAATAGCTCAGCCTATCCCGAGAAAAATATCTCCATTGACCAGCTCGTCGCCCGACGAGCGGGCTCCAAAGTGCGCTTCCCTTCGATTCACGCCGCTCTCGAAAGAGGGATTCGCATGAGTTGGAATTCCAATGGGTTCGAGATAAAGCCATTTACGGATCCGCAGAAACTCTTTGATCGGGTACTGTTCCAGACTTCTTGACGAAGGGCCTTCGCAAGGGTCACAATCATGAATGGATACATCGTTCACGAATAGCGTCGAGGAAGTAGCTTTGGCTCGGAAGGGCGAGGCGGACTGGGCCTCGTTTTCGAGAGCGGCTCAGATTCGGTCGATCGAGCTAGAGGGATACGTCGTGCTACCGAATTTGCTTTCGATGGCCCAGTTAGAATCGATTAGGGATGAGTTGCGAGATCTCCCTGCAAAAGCGATGGATTATAGTCCCCATCAACGAGGGTACTCGAACGTTCAATGGTCGAATTCACCGCGCTCTATCGAACTTATCGCCCATAAGCCGATGATCGACTTCTTGTCTGATTTGTTTGGGGATGAGATGTTATGCGCGTCGTGCGCGTACACGGTTTCAGGGCCGGGACATCCCGGAATAGCGATCCACACGGATGCCCAACCTTATGGATCCAAGATTTTTGGGCTGCAAGCGAGCTCCCCCGTATTGGTGAGAGCGCTTTATTACCTGGATGATCAAACCCCCGATTGTTCGCCGTTTAAGGTGATTCCGAGGTCGCACTTATCTATGCACATCGATGGCAATCCCTATAACCGTTTTTTAAGTCATCCCGAAGAGAGAATGGTCTGCTGCCAGGCCGGTTCGGCAGTTGTGATCAATCAAAACGTTTTTCATGGAAACTACCCCAATCACAGCCAAAGATTTCGAAGAATGTTGGCTATCGCCTACCGACCGGCGTGGGCCGGGCCGATTGTTGACGTGGATCGAGACTGGGACTCTGAAAGAGTGAAGACCCTACCGAAAGCCATTCAACCATTCTTTCGCAGCTTGAATACGCGAAATATTGAATACGATGTTCCCAACCGTCCGGATGGAATGCGAAGGGAAGCCGCGGGGATCGCGCCTAGCCGGTGGAGCCCGAGATACAATGAAGTAACTGAACTTTAACGCTTGCATATACTTCGCCCCGAGGAGCTAAGCGCTGAATAGCGACCCTTCATAATGAGTCGAAATTGCGGAAAACCAAACGTGCTGCTGATCGTGGCCGATGACATGGGCTATGGCGATTTTGGCGCTTTCAATCCAGGAGTCGTGGAAACGCCTAATTTGGATGCCATCCTTGAGAAGGGGACTTGCTTTCGGCAGCATTACTCGGCATCGCCCATTTGCTCGCCAGCCCGGGCCTCCCTGATGACGGGTCGTGTTCCGCACAGAACGGGGGCGATTACCCAGCACGAATTGCACGGTCTGGATCGCATTGCCCTGAGGGAAGTGACGATTGCCGATATGTTTCAGCACTCCGGATACAAGACGGGGTTAGTGGGCAAGTGGCACAATGGAGCCCTCGATAAGCACTTCGAGCCCAATGCTCGAGGTTTCGATGAATTCATTGGGTTTTGCGGCGGATGGTCCGATTATTACGACTATAACTTGCAGCGAAACGGGGTCTTTGAAAATTCAGACGGAGCCTATTTGACGGATCGTCTTACGGACGAAGCGATTGGTTTCGTGGAGAGGCATCAAGACGAACCGTTCTTTCTGCAAATAGCCTACAATGCTCCGCATGCTCCGCTTCAGGCTCCAGATAAGCTGGTGGACAAGTATAAGACCA
The DNA here is from genome assembly GCA_964521705.1 of uncultured Opitutaceae bacterium. Classification (GTDB taxonomy): domain Bacteria; phylum Verrucomicrobiota; class Verrucomicrobiia; order Opitutales; family Opitutaceae; genus Pelagisphaera. The sequence continues at coordinate 15,104 of CAZFUD010000021.1, forward strand.
AGGGATTCGATAGGATCACCGCGACTACTTACGCCATGATCGAAGTCATGGATACGGGAGTCGGCCGCATCTTGCAATGCCTGCAGGATCTCGGATTGGAGGAAGACACCATTGTCATGTTTACGAGCGACAATGGACCAGCTTTTTTCAACCCATCCAGACAGCTTTTGCCGGGAGAACCCAATTTCAATGAGCGTTTCAATTGCGGCATGCGAGGGAGCAAAGGCTGGGTTTACGAGGGTGGTATCCGCGTTCCTATGATAGTTCGCTTTCCAGGGCGTGCGCCTGCGGGTCGATTCAATGATGAACTTACTCACTTCACCGACTGGCTACCCACCTTAATTGGGCTCTGCGGGCTCGAACGTATAGAGGGCCCGGCCTTTGATGGGCATGACCTTTCGCCACTGATTCTTGGCGAAGACTTGCAGATCGAGCCAAGACGTTTTTGGCAATGGAATTTCTACGTTCCCGATATCGGAACTAATGCAGCCATGCGGGATGGCGATTGGAAACTCGTTCGTCCTATGATTTCGGGTACACGCTATTTCAGCAAGGAGCTTTACGTGTCTGAAGAAGACGAACTGCTAACCAAAGCCTTTACGGATGCGGATACGCAGCACAAGAGGGATCCGCAATCGGTAGCTGAACTGCTGCCAATCCCGAGAGTAAAGCTTCCATCGCCTGAGCCACCAGAGCTTTATAATCTTTCTCAAGATCCAGGTGAACAGCGGGACTTGGCGAGCGAACATCCGGAACGCGTAAGCCGAATGCTAGGGGAATTGGAGACTTGGTTGCAGGACGTGGAAGCGGAACGTCGGACCATACCGGGTGCGTATGTTGGATAAGGATGAAGGATGAATGGTGAAATGTAAGATCCTGCTTCGAGGGTCATTGTTGGACATCGCTTCGCTGGATACTTGTCTGGGTTAGGGCCAGGATCGATTCGCGAGCGAATCGGCAGGATTGATTAAGGGCGATGCTGAAGATGGGATTTGTAGGAGCGGCTTTATGCTGCGATTGAATCCATTCGACAGATCTATCGCGGCGTAAAGCCGCTCCTACGAGATTCCAGTTACTGACCGACTTTCTGTTAGCCCTCCACCTTTCGCAATTTGCAATTAAGTCTAAACCTGGCGGGCCGCCAAAGCGGGGCGATCCTCGTCGCTAAGCGGATCTAGCGATCCCGCGACTGAGGGAGAGCGATGTTTCCAAAAAGAATACTTACTCTGCTACTTCGACTGGAAGATGTCGCTTTGGGTGACTTCATGTATAAGCGACCGGAACCCGTAGTCGACCTTGGAAAGGCTGGAGATGATCTCTTCAATCTCCCGCCTGTCCGTGAATTGCACTTTGGCTCCGGTAGCAAAGGTAATCACTTGCTTGACCAAGTTGCGAGCGATCTTGTCCGGATTCTCGAGTGCGAGTTTCTTGAATCCTTGGAGGTCTTGAAACGAATGCCCGTCGGGCATATCGTAGCTGGCATCCACATGCGGTCCATCTGTCCATTTCTTGCCATCTTTGACGGCCCTGTATCTTTCCCGCCAGCCGCCAATAACGTCATAGTTTTCCAAAGCGAATCCAGGCGGATCGATCTTCTGATGGCAGGCCATGCAGGATTCGATATTCCGGTGCTTATCAAGCTGGTCGCGGATGGAAATAGCCCCTCGGATATCCGGCTCGACTGCAGGAACTTGATCAGGCGGAGGAGCGACATGTTCACCCAAAATACGCTCTAGCAGCCAGACGCCACGAAGGATAGGGGAGGTGGTAGTGCCGTTAGCCGTAACTTTTAGCACGCTGGCATGAGTGAGGATGCCGCCTCGGTGGTCTTCCTCGTCCAAGGCCACTTTCCGCATTCCAGTCTCCGTTCCAAAATCCAAGCCGTAGTGCTTGGCGATCCGCTCATTGACGATCGTGAAGTCGGAATCGATGACGTTGGTGACACTTAGATCCTTGTCGACCATGTACTTCAGGAAGGCCCTCGTTTCATCCAGCATTGAATGAAGTAGTATATTATCGAATTCTGGATACAATGTAACATCGGGCGAAGTGAAATTGATATCCTTCAATTCCAGCCAGCTGTCGGTGAAGTTCTTTACGAATGCCTCCGCCTTGGGATCGTTAAGCATTCGTTCGACTTGGGCTTTCAGATATTTGGGTTGGGATAGGCGATTGTATTTCGCTTCTTGGTACAGAATTTCATCCGGGGGCGCACTCCAGAGGAAATAGCTTAGGCGTGAGGCTAGGCTGTAGTCGTCAAGCTTCCCGTTTTCCTCTTCGAAAAAGATGAATCGATGGGAAGAGAGAATTGCTCGGTAGCCAGCCTTGACAGCCTTTAGTAAGGACCCGCTTCGCTCGAGCTCTTCCATAGCGAATTCGTAGTAGGGTTCGATGTCGTAATCGGTCACCGGACGCCTGAATGCTTGCTCGGCGAATCTGCTAAGCAGCTTCTGCAAATCTTGCTCGGGCTTTTTGCTGACCAGCTCCCCGCCTCGGATTTTAAGCTTTCCAAAAAGCTGTTCTCTCAGCTCCGGCGTTTCCAAGCCGGGATGGATACGCTTAATTTCCAAGCCCTTCACGGCGATTCCGGTGGCTCCATCCTCGAAAATGGCCAGCTCGACAAAGCGTTGGGACGATACCCAGGGAATAGTTTTATCGATGGGAGCTATCCCGATAATGTGGTCCTTTCGAATCCAAGCGTCGAATACGAACTCCTGAAGTTCCTCGGTCGCTTCGAATTTGCCTACCCAGTAGGTGGCAGGGGCTTTGGCCCTAAGGATACCCGTGTGGATGCGTCCCCAGACATTGCGTCCTTCCGGAGGGTTGTAGGCTTTCGCCTGTACTTTGATGCGGTACCACCCTGTTGAGGGGACTTCTGTGCCAGCCATGCGCCCGTGAAACCCATGCGTAGTGGGGAAGCTGTATACGTAGCCGTCGTGATAAATCCCTTGGCGCTCGTTGTGTATCCGCTCTTTTCCGGCTCCGAGTTCTCTGGGCCCGTAAACACGCTTGAACGGCCCGTTAGTCAAACGTTCCATCAATTCGGCGTTTTGGGCCTTCGTTGCCTCGAGGTCGAGGGGAGAGCTCATGTCTATCCACTCGCCGTTGGTGTGAAGGTAGGTCTTATTTTCTTTGGTGTGATAGAGCTTTTTGCCTTCCCAGTGGAATATGCTGCCGAACCCGTTTTCGATCACGGTGGGCTGCATTTCCATTGGTAGGGGCTCTTCGGTGACAAGTGGCGGAGATATAGCCCGGGTGAACGCTTCGTCCAGCATGATGTCGACCACTTCGAGATACTTCTGCAAAACGTGGTAGGAAAGTTGCTGGCTTTCGGCTATGTTGATAAATCCGTGCGTAGCCTGATCTTCGGGGAGCAACTCGACTAGGGGAATGTTTACGCCTAGCAATTCGTGAAGCGTATTTTCATATTCGATACGGTTCAGTCGACGCGATCGAACACGTCCTTCGGAGGCGATATGCTCGCGAGAAACCTCGTGAAGAAGACTTTCAAATTCCTCTACGAACTTCGCCCTTTCATCCGTCTCGACGAGCGAATCCTCGGGTGGCGGCATTTCATGATCGCGGACTCGATCATGAAGGTAGGCCCAGAGGTCCATGTTGGCGTGATTCTTCGGGTCGAAGGTTAGGGACTCCAAATCGAGCTCCCCTTTAGTTTCTGCATCGTTATGGCATTCGTAGCAATTGAGATCCAGGAACTCGGTAATGGACTCTGGCAGCTCGTATGCGGTTTCGGCTATCGTAGAGTGGGAGAATGTGGATACAAATAGAAAGGGCGAAAGTTTCCGGAGCATCTGATACGGTCTAGAAAAATTGCTTAACCGCAAAGGACGCGAAGACATTGTAGGCGCGATCGTTGATCGCGCGCCGCGGTCACAGACCGCGTCTACAGATGATTTACTTGCCATCAGCGAAATATGATTCGTGCGATTAGCGGGAAACAATACCCAAACCAGCTAGGCCATTTCCAGGCCAGTCATTGTTCCAGTACTGGTGGCGAAGCGATCCTCTTCGATGCCGTGACGGTGGAGAATGCTCAGGAAGAGATTCGGCAAAGGATAGTTGTTTTCCTTGTCGAAGGCCAAGTGCTGCCCGTGCTTGAATCCGCCGCCGGCCAGGAGTGCCGGCATATTCCGGTTGTCGTGCGAGCTGCCATTGCCGAGGTTGGATGTCATGAGCACGCTAGTGGTGTCGAGCATGGTGCCGTTAGCTTCCTCGGCACCTTTCAAGTTGCGCAGGAAATCTCCCCAGCGGCGAACGAGTCCGGATTCTACGAGGGTAAGCTGGCGAAGCTTGTCTTCATCGAGCCCGTGGTGACTTAGCGTGTGATAACCTTCATCTACACCATCAATCGGTACGGCGCCACCCTCGCCAACGAGGTGAAGCGTGATGAACCGGGTCGAGTCGGTCTGCAGAGCCAGGAACATTACGTCCAACATCAGCTTTTTACGGTCGATGATGGCGTCGCTATTCTCGATATCGACGGGCGGCTCTGCGTTCACCTTTGGCTTGGGACGAGTTGCCCAATCCTGGGCTGCTCCCAAGCGTTTTTCAAAATTGCGAACCGAAGTGAAATATTGATCCATCTTCTCGCGATCGCCCTTGCCCAGCTTGCGCTCGATGCGTTTGGCGTCCGAGGCAACGACATCCATGATGCTTCGGCCCTGTTTTAGGCGCTCCACTTGCTGGGCTTGTTCCTTGGGAGTGTCCGGGATGAATAACTGATTGAAAACCCGCGATGGAGAAATCTCTGCGGGAATCATGCTGCCCGAGTCTGTGTAGGATGAACTCGTCGTGCCGTTTACATCGAGGACTAAGGAAGGAAATCGCGTGTGATGCCCCTGGTGCTTTGCCAAGTGCTGGTCCAGAGAAATGGAATTTTTGAAGGCCGTGCTCCGCGAGTAGGGAGCCGCTGTAAGGATACTGCCCTCGGCTTGGTGCCCTCCACTTACTCCTGGGTGAGAGGATCCGGTGACAACCGTCATATCGCCGAGCAGATCTTTAACCTCTGAAAGGTATAGGGACGGCGTATAGTTTCGGCCCGTCTCAGTAGGATTTAGATTGGGTCCATGGAGCCCGAGGGCCAAGGTCACGGCCACGAAACGTCGCGGGGGTTGCTGGGCAACCGACGAAGCGAAGGCCGGGGTCATGGCCTCGAGCCAAGGAAGGGCCATCGCCGCTCCGGCTCCTTTCAGAAATGTGCGCCGCGAAAGCGACTTCGAGAAATTGAAATTAACGTCCTTCTTCATCGCCTAGCAATTGTTCCCAAGTGACTATCAAATATGGACATTAGCCATTCAAGCAAAAGCGGGGTCAACCGTTGATCTTTTTGATAGGTAGGTAATCCGAGCATTAGCGCGCCATTGAGCGAGCTTCCAGGTTGCTAGCGACGCGGCTTCGCCACGTATTTCGTAATTCCCCCTTTGACAACTTTGCGAGAGCCCGGGCCTTCTGCGGCATAGACATTGCCATCGGCGTCGACAGCTACGCCTTCGCCAGCGACGCCTTCGAACCAGCGCGTCTGGCTGGGATGGGGTGGAATATAGGCGGTCACCCGATCCTCCGCGGCGTTTCCGATCCGAATGCCTGTTTTCCAACCTGGCCGAGTTTTGGACTTAGATTCCGAATCGATTGCGTAAAGGGTGTCTTCGGTAGTGATAAAAAGTCCGCTAACGCGGCTAAACTGGAGGTAAGTATCGAGGAGCTTCCCGTCTTGATTAAAAATCTGGATACGATTATTGCCGCGATCGGCGACGAACAAGCGTCCTTTCGTGTCGAAAGCGAGAGCGTGTGGCGTGCGAAACTGGCCGGGCCGGAATCCGATTTTCCCCCATTCCTTGATGAAGTTTCCCTTGCGGTCGAATTTGAGTATGCGCCCGGTGGCTCCTGCCGGTGGATTGGCGCTCTGCCCGCTGTGGCCATCGGCGACAAAGATATCGCCATTAGGGGCCGTGATTACATCGCAGGGCTCGTTGAGCTGTCCGGGGGCGTTACCTGGTTGGCCAGCCGTGCCGAGACGGAGGAGTATTTCCCCATCCGCCCTGAATTTGATAACTTGATGGCCCTTGTTGCCCGCTTCGTTACCTTTGGAGTCGGCGACCCATACATTTCCATCCCGATCGACGTGAAGGCCATGCGGAAGCACGAAGATGCCGGCCCCAAAGCTCGTGATCATATTGCCTGTATGGCGATCGAATTTGTAGATAGAATCGCGTTCTGGGTTGTCGTCGCATCCGCCAGCGAGGGCGATTCCGCCACATCGATCGTAGGCCCAGATGTGTCCATCGGGACCAATGTCGATTCCAGCCGTCGATCCCCATTCCAGACCATCGGGAAGTTTGGCCCAGTTCTGGATGACCTCTCTCGTTGGATTAGGTAGGGGACGGTCAATGAAATCGCTCGTGAGCTCCGTTTTCGCTTCGCTATCAGGAGCTGACTTCGCGTCGTCTGAGCCTAGGAATGATAGGAATGCAAAACCAAAACAGGCAAAACGGATGGCCGATGAGACGGAGAGTGTCGTCTTTGGTGATGCGGTAGGTTTACTTCTTAAGTGTAAATTCCGTACTGAGCTCATAAGGTGTCCTTGAAAAGCTGAAGCTCGAGTGGAGGAGGGTCAAGTATCTGGCACGGGCCAGGCGGCATCGCATGTTCGCAGCGAGATCATCAGAAGGAAAACCGGCAAGGGCTCTCAGCAGGTCCTGATTTGTCGACCGATTGCTTATCCCAGAGCGGAATTCCGCATGAGCCTTCTCTGTCACCATAAAACTCTGTGACTGCCTCCTCATTCAAATCTGAAATATGCCGTGCAGGATTCGATATCTGCGCCTCTGCGTGAAGCGGGGATTAGACGATTGATTGTCAGGGTTAACGGATACGAAATGAGGCGAGCTCTGCAGGGTAGTCAGGAATTTGGCAGTCATTTGGTTGTTGGTTTGGGCTCACTCAAGAAAGCGGGCGTCGTAGAGAAAATCCGAACGCGAACGCTGCACGGGGAATGAACGCCCGTTGGCATTGTTGGGACTCGTTGTTCACGCTAAGTATGTTGCATAGTTGTTGTGCTAGTCTGAGAATCAAACCAACTTGAATATCATGACTAATCGAAGAACTTTTATAAAATCTTCAGCGACCGCGGCACTGACGTCTATAGCATTCCCAAGAGTGTTCGCGGCCAACAAGGCGAATTCCTTTTTCACCCTTGGCAAAGTTAAGGGGCGCTGGCTTTTTCTCGACCCCCAAGGCAAGCCCTTCTTCTCCTTGGCCCTGAATCATATTGATTCGGCAACATTAAGGTATTTGGAAAATGAAGACATTTGGCATGAAAAGTACGGGAATAGCCAGATTCGGTGGATAAAGGAAAGCGTACGCCCGCGCCTAAAGGGCTGGGGGTTCAACTCGGTCGGCTGGGTGCAGGAGGTGACGGTCAAGCAGCAGGCCCATTCCCGTAATTGGAGCTTCGAAGAGTATCAGGCCCTGGATATGCCTTACTTCCATATGCTGCCGTTTATCGAGACGCATTCCTGGAATCCGTGGCATAAGAACGCTGACCTGAAGAGCTCGGAGTTCGAGGATTGGTGCGACTATGTAGCTCGGAGTGAATGCTCGCGACTGCGGGATGATCCTAATTTGATTGGATATTGGTATTCGGATTGCCCAACTTGGACATGGACGCGGCCCCACAATAAGTGGCGTGGCCCGATGTTTGACCGGGAGAAACTGAAGTCGGAAGCAGGCCGATCAGAGCTAAACGAGTTGGCCCGCCAGTACTACCAAGTCACGCATGACGCTGTCCGTCGCTATGATGGCAATCACCTGATCATGGGCGATCGCTACGAAGCCAATATGCCCTTGCCCATGGAAGTCGTCAATGCTTCGGTTGGCTTGGTGGATTCCATTTGTTTTCAGGATTTTAGAGATCCAGCCACGCATCTATCTGATTGGCACAAGAAAACGGATCGTCCCGTCCTATGGGCGGATGGAGCCCAAGGAGCTGAAATCCATGATCACACTGGCCGGTATCCTGCCAGCACCTACAAAGAGAATAATGGCGCTTGGTACGCGGAAATGCTGGCTGGTCTGCGGAAAAACCCGGGGGCAGTGGGCGCTCACCTATGCGGAGCTTTCCTCCGAAACCGGCAAAGAGCCCGTGGATTGCTAGGAGAGCAGGAAGATCCGGATCTGGCCAATAATGAATTGATTCGGAAAGCCAACCTAGAGACGGAGCGTTGGGTGGAGCAGTTTGCCTGATTCCGAAAGAGTGGCACAGGCATCTCGCCTGTTTGTCCTATTTTAGAATTCTCTGCATGTCTTCTTGCGCAGGCAGGATGCCTATGCTACCCCGTTCGGAGATCGGTCGCTAACCGACCCGTTTAATTCCAGCTTATAATCTCCAGATTTCCCCACGAGCCACAATCAACTAGTGTGTCCAATTATTTTATCCGAACCATTTGCCTCTTCCTCAAAGATGAACATAAAGAGCTATCTATTTTCCCTACTCGCCTTAATATTGAGTCTGTCGGCTCAGGCTAGGAAACCCAATATCCTCTTCATTATGGCCGACGATCATACTTGGCAAGCGATCGGCAGTTACGGTAGCCACCTCAAGGAGTTCTGCCCTACCGAGAATATCGACCGATTGGCCAGCGAAGGGATGCTTTTAAAGAACGTTTACTGCACCAATTCGATCTGCACGCCTAGCAGGGCGTCCATTCTTTCTGGACAATACAGTCATAAAAATGGCCTTATGACCCTCGTCGACACCTGGGATCGCGATCACCAGCCCAACATGGCGGTTGAGCTTCAAAAGGCAGGCTACGAGACGGCTATCATCGGCAAGTGGCACCTCCACTCCGAACCAATCGGCTTCGACTAATATAAAGTCCTCCCAGGACAGGGGTTGTACTTCGACCCATTGCTCAAAGAAAAGGGCAAGCCTTGGCAGGACCACAATGATGGTGGCGAACCTCACAAAGGCCATTCCAGCGACGTGATCGGTAATGAAACGCTCAAATGGCTCGGCAAACAGCGCGACGAGAAAAAACCGTTTTTTCTCATGTGCCATTTCAAGGCCCCGCACGGTATTTGGGAAAACGCCCCTCGCTTCAATCATCTCTATGCCAACGACGAAATTCCCGAACCCCACAGCCTGTTCGAAGATAAGAGCGACCGTTCCGAAGGTTCACGCAACTACGGAAGCACGCTGGGGCCTACCAACCCGATTCGCAATCGCGTCGCCCGAATGCAAAACGACTTCTGGCCAGGCGGACCGCTGAACATCACCGGCATGGATGAGAAGCAGCAAACCCGTGCCGCCTACCAGAGATACTTGAAGGACTATCTTCGGTGCGTCGCTGGCGTTGACGAAAACGTAGGACGCGTTCTGGATTACCTTAGGGACAACGGTCTCGAGGACGATACTCTGATCATCTATACAGGTGACCAAGGAATGATGCTCGGCGAGCATGATCATGTGGATAAGCGTTGGGCTTTCGAGGAATCGATGCGCATGCCCTTTATTGCTCGCTTTCCCAAGGAGATTGAAGCCAACAGCATCAATAAAGATATCATCAACAACGTGGATTTCGCTCCCACTCTACTTGACTTTGCTGGCGTCAAAACGCCCAAGGCCATGCAAGGACGGTCCTTCCGTAAGATTCTCCAAGGCGAAACGCCTCGGTCCTGGCGTCAATCCACGTATTATAGGTATTGGATGCATCGGGCTCACCACGACATCCCAGCTCACTACGCGATTCGTACCCAACGCTACAAACTGATCTTCTACTACGGTCTCGCTCTACATCCAAACATGGGCGAGATTTGGGCATACGGTCCCGGCGAAGAGATAAATGAGGAGAATCTGCATCAGGTTTCATCGTGGGGCGCGACCAAACCCGAATCCACGCCTGCCCGCCTCGAATTGTTCGATATGGAGAAGGATCCATACGAGCAAAACAATGTATACGACGACCCTGGATACGCGAAGGTTCGCGAATTGCTCAAGACCAAACTTCTAAAGCTAAAGCGAGAAGTGGACGACCGGGACGCTCCCTATCCCGAACTTGTTAACCGCCGCGAGCAAGCATGGAAAAACTAAGGATGCCTGCACTGCTCCAATCTTTCCAATCGTGCCACGCTGTGTACTGCTGGTTGCCCCGAATTAGACGTTGTAATCATCGCTAGCACTTCTGCTTTTGCCTATGCGAACACCTTCACCGGACCCCCGTTTTGATTACGGGTCGACTCGTTGGCTGCGAGGGTTACGGCCAGCGTTTTCAGGCTGTCATCGTAAGGGGAATGAATGCCGCTGGTGTCGCCGGTAGCGACGGCAGCGAGAAAGGCTTTGTCTTGAATCGCGAAGATATTTTCTTCCCGGGGGATTGAACTTTTGTCGTTATCACCTGAATACACGGTCCCGTCGAAGTGCCAGCCGGTTAGGTAGATGCGGTGATTTCGTGAGGACAGGTGCAACCCAATGCCGCCATCGGGACTTTCCGAATACCCTCCGAGAGGAAAGCATCCTGTTGAAAAAGAGGCCAATGCTCCGGAGGCGAAGCGAGCGTTGACTACCATGGCATCGTCGACGGTCTTCCCCTCGACCTCGGGCATAAAGCCTCGATTCGCATAGGCACTCACTTCATCTATCTCACCCATCGTGAAGCGACAAATATCCAGAATATGGGTACATTGCTCAACGAACTGGCCACCGGATTGGTCAAAGGTCCGCCACCATAGAGGTGGAGGTATCTGAGTGGCCCACCAGCCATTGGCCAATATTCCTCGATTCCCCTCTTGGGCGAAAAGCTTGTGAGCGGTTTGGACTGATTGACGGTAGCGATTCTGGTAAGCGACAGAAACAATGGTTCCCGCATTCTGGAAATAGCTATTGATCTCCTGGGCCGTTTCCAAGGACTGGGAAACGGGCTTTTCGATCAAGACTCCTTTAACGTATTCCGAGCAGGCTCTCTCTAGGTCTCCGTGTAGATGTGGTGGCAGTAGGATGAATGCGGCGTCCAATGATTCTTTGGAAAGCATTTCCAAAGGGGTTTCGTAAGTCTTGGCTTCCCAGGGTTCGGCTAGTTCGGCAGCTCGTGCTTGGTTGCGGCCGGCAATGGCCACCACTTCGGCTCCATCTATTGTTTGCAAGGCGTTCAGGTGCAGTTCTGTGACCCAGCCGGTCCCAATGATTCCAATTCTTACGTTCATCTAAAACGGGGTTAACGACCCCCCAAACTTTGGCCACTCTATTTTGGGGCGTCTATTGTGACCTCAACAAGGTTTTGGGTTTGAGCCTACTGTCCGCTTTGAGGACACCTATTTCTGCAAGAAGTAAGGATCAAACGAGTGTAGCGAGTGATGTTGAAAAAGAAAAAACAACGCTATCCCACAGGCGTGGGATCGCTTGTTGTCTCTGCGAGGCAAATGGGTGTCTCTTCCGTCTTCGCTGATCTAGGTCGAGACAAGTCGAGACAATGGGTTTTTGTAGAAGTTGGCGGATAACGGGATCATCGATCGCTCCTACGATGCACCTGAATTGCGAAGCTTCTACCGTGTCGTGAAACCCTCGACGATATCCCCTTGGAGAAGGGTGACTCGTGGCTTGTTGAGTTCGCCGAGATTGTTGTGATAAAGTCGTTCGGAAACCATATCGATCGCTACCTCTGCCATTTCTTCGTGACACTGGCGATAGCCAGAGCAGCCGTCCGTTTGCGTTGACCAATTGAGGACCATGTATCCGAAATCTTTGGGTGCATGGAGCCCTTCGGACTGGAAGAAATCAAGAATGCCTGAGCGGAAAGCGATAATGACGTCCGGTTTGTACCGATTGTGCCAATTGAGCATGGTTTCATAGTCATCTCGGACGAATCGCAGTTCCGGCTTTGGTATCCGCAAGATTGGGACACGCTCTTCTTCGGGAATAAGCCGATGCTGATATTCGAGAAAACCGGCGTTCCACAAATGGCCTCCCCGCATATCATTTTCCGAGTCGGTTATGAACCCAAAACGATAAGTATTCCAGCACGTGCTGCATGCAGCGAAAATTGTCGTAGTAGACGCTGGGGATTTTTCCCAATTGGTCGGGAAAGCCTATAGCAGTTACAGCGAATTTGGACCACTCTAGTCTCAGTGGGGAGTCAGAGAATCGGCAGGGAGTCAGGACTAGGCCAGCGATGTTTCGACTCTCCAATACTTGCTGAATGCGGATGCTCGAATACTTGGCCAGATCGAACTCGAGATAGTCGAAGGCGAACCCAAGCTCGGCGGATCTCCGTTTAGCGCCTTCTAGAAATCGGGACTGTATATGCCATTCAACGCGTTTCGGCTCTTCGGCTTCCTCAACCCAAGTGCTCAGCAATCCAACGGTTGGCGTTTGCAGGCTTTGCTTCCGAGCCTTGCGAATTTGCACCATATTCGCCGTCACCAGAGGATTTTGTTGGTAGCCCATGTTTAGAGCGATGGACTTGATCCGTTCGCGCGTTTGTTCCGATATGCGGCTGCTGTTTCTAAGAGCGAGGGACACCGTAGCCTTGCACACTCCGGCATCCCGGGCGATATCGGCGAATGTGGGTTGCTTGGCTGTGGAATCTTCCTCCATTGCTGCAGCGTCGAAGGGTTGCTGGGGCGAGTCTGAAAGGTTGATCTATACTCGTATATAGATGTATGGCAACCATTCTTTGAGGTTTTTGAAGGTGTTAAAAGCCCACAAATTCTTAATTATGGGCGGTGTTTGCCTTTGATGGCTAGCGCTAAACGCGTTTAGCGCTATTTCGATTGAGTAAGTGTCAGAATTTGGTGAGATATTGCCTCAATTGTGTTGCCCTGCGTCTCCCGCAAAAGCATTAAACGAGGGACGTCCTGAATCTGTCTGGCACGTAAATACACCCCTAATCAGCAAAACGAAACCTACTATGATACCTTTACAACGATATAAGTTAGCAATTGGATTTCTTTCCGTTGCCTTCGCCGGATTTTTTTCCGGCTTGTTCGGCCAAAATGATGGGCAAGAAGTTTACGAACTCAGCCCATTCAGTGTAGACGCAGCCGATAGCTCGGGTTACCAGGCCACGAGCACCCTGGCTGGAACCCGTATCAAAACAAACCTAAAAGACCTTGGTGCATCCATATCTGTCGTGACCGACCAGTTTATGGAAGATACTGCTGCGACCGATGCTCAATCGCTCTTATCATACGTGGGCAACGTCGAGATAGGTGGCGATCAGGGGAACTTTTCAGGAGCAACCGATGTAGGATTTGGCCGCTACCATCAGGTCGAAGCCAGAACCAATCCGCAGAATAACCAGCGAGTTCGAGGATTGCTGCAAGCGGATTTGACCCGTGGATACTTCCTAACGGATATCCCATTCGACAGTTATAACACGGACCGGGTAACCGTTAGCCGTGGGCCCAACTCGATTCTTTTCGGTATTGGTAGCCCAGGCGGGGTTATCAATAACGGAACGAAACAAGCGGTCCAGAATGCCGATTTTGGCGAATTCAGTCTCCGCATAGACAACTATGGCAGCATGCGGGCTTCCTTGGACTATAACAAGTCTCTTATAGAGAATCGCCTAGCCTTGCGGATAGCGATTCTTGAGGAGAATAAGGAATTCAAGCAAGATCCCGCTCATCAGGACCAAACCCGTTTTTATGCGGCATTGAATGGTGTTCTCATGGAGGGCAATGGCAGTCGCACTACCCTGCGAGCGAATTGGGAAGATGGAAGCCAGGATGGTTCTCCGACAGAAGTGATCCCGGTGACGGTCTCCTACGATAATTGGTTCGATCCGTGGCCTTCAAGCACCCAGCAATATACAGGCATCGCCCCTGCGGCTCGAGTGGTTTCCCCCAGTGAAGGAGGCACGTGGGTATTTCAGGATCTCCAGGATGTCCGTTTCCATGAGGCAGCGGGAAATCGAAACAAGGAAAACACCAATTCACGCGCTTTAGCTTTTCGTCACGTAGGGGTATTTTTCTCTGAAAGAGGAATGGGTCCAAGTGTCGGAGGAGGAACGGGACTCGGAGCCTACAATGGATTGATTCCCTGGAGCGCCAGCAAGGACACCTACGCGACCGCCGGGCTAGTAGGCACGCCTGTGGCGGAAGGCATTGACCCAGATACGCCAATTAATCAGTATCGCGATCTTAGGACAACGAGCCCTGCGGGCGAAAGCTTCGCTGTCGGTTTCGCTGCCAGTACCTTGCAGAATCGCGACGTGTTCGATTACTACAACCATCTTTACAGTAATGGACACGAGACCGTATCGCGAGATTTCGATGTGTTCAATGTAGCCTTGGAGCAAACGTTCTTGGACGGTGACCTCGGCTTTGAAGTCGCATTTGATGAGCAAACGTACAACACCTTCCAAGACTTCCCGTTCTCTGGTGGACAGGGTACGAATTTGGCGGGGCCATACGAAGTGTCGGTTCACTTAAGTAGGTATCTCTCCAATGGTCAGTTGAACCCGAACGTGGGGCGCGCGATGACTTGGGTTCGGCAGCCCAAAACGCGGGACGATACCTCGGAACGTGAGACCTTTAGGGCTACGGCCTTCTACGAGCTCGATCTCTCTGAAAACGAAGGATGGTCCAAGCACTTGGGTCGGCACCGTTTCACGGGGCTGTACAACGACTACACTAGGGACACCTTCAACGTGACGATAAGCGATATGACGGACAGCAACGAGTTCAATATAGACTCGGCTCAGCAGCACACCTTGGGCGTTGGTCGACGGGCAGTAAATCTAATCCCCTACACCAGCGATAGTCTGATTGGGGTGCAGTCGATGGATGATGTTCGTCTCTACCCCATGGATTTCATCAGGCCAAGAAACGGCGACAGTTTTGCCTTCTCTTGGGTTGATACCACTCCCGCTGGCTCTCTCAACAATGGTGTAGCTGGCGATCGATCGGTCAACGTCAACAATGTATTTGTCAGTAGCGTACAAACCGCGGGCGGAATCACTCAGACCAATATCGAAGCGCAGGCTGTAACGTGGCAAAGCTACTTCATGGACGATCACATCGTGGCCCTCTATGGGCGCCGTGAGGACGATACTTCGAACTTCGGTAGAAATGCTGCCTCGGAGACAGGCGAACCGCAGTTTTTCCCGAATCGCGTGTACAATCCCGCGTTTACGAGGCTCTCTCCCAATCCGACTGTTGAAGAAAAGGGCACGACTCAATCCTGGAGCGTTATTGGGCGCCTCCCTGAAAACTGGTTAGGAGACCTCCCGTTCAACATTCAAGCCCACTGGGCATCGGCAGAAAATTTCAATCCCATCGGATTGAGAAGCAATGCCTTGGGAACGCCGATCGGCCAGCCAACCGGAGAGACTGAGGAGTACGGATTCACCATCTCCACCGATGACAACAAGTACTCATTCAAATTCAATTGGTACGAAACGGAATTGGGGAATATCAATGCCGGGGTCGGTACCAATTTGGCCAATTACGCGTTCGGGCGGATCAACCGTCACCGGGATGCTGAATTGTCAGAAATACCCATTCAGCAGCAGTTGGATCTGATTCCGAATGGCGGGGGAGCCTCTCATCCGATTCAGTCCTATGACGATTACTACGATGCTATGCTTGCCGCAATTCCATCAGAGCTATTGGACGTGGTTAACCCGGTCCGAGTTGATATTACGGGCGACGGGGTCTGGGATGAATATCAGATTGACTCCATTCAAAACCTTCAGGCCACGCGCAGTCAGCTGGCCGAAGGCTTCGAGCTAGAGTTTGTGGCCAACGTAAATTCTAATTGGCGGATAATCGCTAATCTCAGCCAGCAGGAAACCTCTTTCGATAACACCGCTCCGCTGATGGGAGTGATTATCAACGACTTCGTCGCGGCATCCAGAGCAGCTCGATTGGACGAGCTTCAGGACGATCCCACCTTCCAAGCGGATGAGGAATTCCATAGCGAAGGGTTGGGTCTGCTTCCACTTCCCATTGTGGCCGCTCAAGCCTTGGACGGCACGGTTTCTAACGAGCAGAGAGAATGGCGATTCACAGGAGTAACGACCTACGATTTCACGGAAGGAGCTTTCAAAGGTTTCGGAGTTGGTGGAGCGATTCGTTGGGAAGACGAGGCTGCGACCGGCTACGTTCAGATTGTCGATCCTACCGCTGGAGTCATTCCTGACGTGAACAGGCCGTTTTTTGATGACGGGCTTTTCAGTGGGGACGCCTGGGTCAGCTATAATCGTCCTCTGATGGATGGCAAGGTGGATTGGAATGTTCGGCTGAATGTTCGGAATCTTGTTGGTGAAAGCGGAAACATCCCTGTCAAAACAAATCCTGATGGCAATGTGGCTGTGGTTCGTATCCCGAATCCACGGACAATTTATCTAACAAATACCTTCCGCTTCTAAGTAAGCACTTAACGTGATTCTAGCGAGAACGCGAAATTTCATGGCCGCTGCTGCACTTGTAGCAGCGGCTATTTTTTCTTTTGCCCACGAGACCATAGGCCACGAGGGTAAAACCGAATTCGTCACCATCGTTTGCGATACCCAAGCGCCACCGCCGACCTGGGCGATATACGAGAGGCAGTTGATCGATGCGCTCAATCAAGCAGGTGTAGAGTTCTATGATACGTATGTTCTAGATGACGGTACTCTAGAGTGGAAGGAGCGCTACGAAGGGGGCATGAATTCCTCGGACGACGCCTACGAAGCCTTTCGAGGATTCTCGCTGCTGACAGCTTTAGGAGGCTCGGAAGAGATCGATAAGCTCAATCGGTATGTTTGGGATGGCATAACCCGCCAATTTACCCGGTACGGGCAAATCTACCGTGAATTCGATTCCAATTGGGATTGGATGCATCATGGCGAGGGGTACATTACCCTTTACCCGATGGGCATGGTAGAACCCGACGATGAAAAGTTTCGCGATCGATCGGTTCGATTCGCCGCCATGTATATCGGAGAAGATCCTGAAGCGCCCAATTGGGATCCGGAGCATAAAATCATCCGATCGGTCATGAACGGTAGCCGTGGCCCTAAGATGGAATGGACCAAGCGGGACTGGATCCCAACCAATGCTAATTTAACTTATTACCCGTTGCCGTTTTTCGATATCCCAGGCGTCGATGCCTCGACGGCGTGGATCAACGACCACCCAGATAATGACCAGTTCGGTAAACTAGTGAAGGCTATGAGCGATCGCATGGCGAAGGGAGATGTGCCCATCAACTTGGCTGCGACTGCCCTGATCGCCAATGCCTATCTGTACACCGGCGAGGAGAAGTACGTCCAATGGGTTAAGGACTACGTGGGTACATGGGAACGATTGACCGAAGAGAACGGTGGCATCACGCCTGATAATGTCGGGCTTTCGGGGAAAATCGGTGAATATACTGGGTATTGGTGGGGCGGATACTATGGTTGGGTGTGGCCTAGAGGAGGTACGGATGTGGTCTATGCGACTTTAACGTCCGCGAAGGTTGCGACGCTTATGACCGGGGATAAACGCTATTCGGAGCTGCCCCGAAGCCAGATGGCTGTCATGCGGAAAAAAGGAAAACTGGAAAAGGGCCGATACGTGATGCCGATACGCCATGACCAGAGAGGTTGGTATCACTATTCAACGGAGATCCCATACCCGTATGTGAATCTCTGGTACCTATATCACAACGATGATGATTGGAAGAATATCGAGCGCCTGGCAGAGGCCGAACTAAAGCGGAATGGTCGAATAAACGATCCCGACCTCGGCTGGGCCTATTTTGTTAGAGGCAAGAATCCGGACTATCCAGTTGAGGCTTTCCAGAAAGATTTTGAGTTCGTGGCGGAGAAAATGAACACGATTCGAGAAGAAAACGGCGATCCGGAAACCTTTGTCGATAACAAGTGGATCAATCACGATCCCGTTCGCATGGACAATTTGGTCCGCTTGACAATTGGCGCTATGCCAATCCATAAGCGCGGCGAAATGTTGCACGCCCAGGTTCGCTATTTTGATCCGGAGAACAGCCGGGCTGGCCTTCCTCCAGACGTGGCGGCCTTGGTTTCCCGTATTGAAGAAGATTGGATAGAAATTGAATTCAGTAACCTGAACCAATTTGAAAGACGGCAGTTGGTCATTCAAGGAGGCACCTACGGAGAGCATCAGATTGGAACGATCAGCATCGGTGAGTCCTCCGAGGAGGAGATTGATTCGAAAGCATTGACTCTTGATATCGGACCGGGGGCTGGCTTTTCCGTGCGACTTTCCCTCGACCGCTACCAGAACAAACCAAGCTACGACTTCCCATGGGACCGAGAGTAAAGATCCCCGAGATTATCAATGGAGCATTTCTTAAGGTAGGGAGGATCGTCTCGATCCTCCGAATGCAGAGCTCAGAGGACCGAGACGGTCCTCCCTACCAAGAAACCAAAGGTCGCTTCAAACTGTTGCGCCAAGAGAGATCAAAGACATTCCTGGGTTTGGTTTGGATAGGTGTATCTGTGTTATCGAGCTTGTCCATGGCTCAAATGGGATCTCCTGGGCATGGGGAAACCCAGGCGGTCGCCTTGCATCCAACGGATCCGATGATCCTCTACGCGGGGGCTGCCAAAGGTTTGTGCAAAACCGTCATCGGAGGAAAAGACGATTGGCCAACCGTTGGGCTGGATACGTATTCGCCTCGGGCAATTGTGGTGAGCCAACAGAATCCCAAGCTCCTTTATGCTGGCACGCACAAGGTGGGAGTTTACCGATCTTATGATGGGGGCGACTCTTGGTCAGAAACTAATGTTGGCCTTAGCTATCCAGAAGTGCGGAGCATGCTTATCCATCCCAAGAATGATCAAGTTGTCTATGCGGGAACGGATGGCGGTGGCGTTTACAAGACCGTGGATGGAGGTGAGATTTGGAAGGAGATCAACCATGGTTTGATCGACAAAGTGATACGCTCCATGGCTATGGATCCTCGAAATCCAGATGTCATCTACGCAGGAACTTGGCACGGAGTTTATAAAACTATGAATGGTGGCAAGAGCTGGTCGGCCGATCCACAAGGCCTTTACGACGTGGACGTACGGTCTATCGCCTTGGATCCCTCAAATCCGGATATCGTCTATGCGGGCACTCAACCGCGAGGCGTATATCGATCCGAAGATCGAGGGAAAACGTGGGTTCGTGGCAAAAGCCCCTTGATGGAGCACATCGAATCAATGGCCGTAGATCCTGCAAACTTGGGTCATGTATATGTGGGTACGCGAGCGGGCGTATTTGTCAGCCTAGACAAAGGGGATTCCTTCGAGACGGCCGGACTTCGTTGGTCAAACATGGCCTGGACTCTCGTGTTCGATGGGAAGACGGATCCGCCAACCTTGTACTATGGTGGGGTCGGTGGCGTTTTGAAAACGACGACGCGTGGAGTTCAATGGGACGTAACAGGCCCGATCCGTCTGTGATGAAATTGATAACTGTAGGCGCGGTCGCTGACCGCGTAGCGCGATCAGCGATCGCGCCTACAACAGATGAATGAATCTTCGAAATACAATGCGCTGAAGCATAGCCTCAATAATCTTTTTATCGTCGAATAGTTTTCAGCCCCAATGAATCTAAAGTATTTGTTTTGCCTGACCGTG
>CAZFUD010000022.1:0-34114 GCA_964521705.1 uncultured Opitutaceae bacterium
CATGACACTCGCCGTGGGCGGGGGGTACTTGGCCGATTGGATCGGCAGGACGCTACTAGGATTTCCGCGCAGCCCCATTAGCCCAGTAATGCTGGCCGTGGTTCTCGGCCTCCTCATTCGCAACGTGGCCGGACTTCCCCAATCCTTCGAACAAGGGTTGAGACTATGCTTGCGCAGAATACTGCGAATCGGCGTGGCTCTCCTTGGATTGAAATTAAGCATTTCAGCTGTCGGAATGATTGGACTACAGGCTCTGCCCATTGTGCTCGGCTGCATTATCGTCGCTATAATGATGGTTACCTGGCTGAGCCGACTGGTAAAGGCGCCTCCCCTACTAGGAAGTCTAATCGCCGTGGGAACGAGCATTTGCGGCGTATCAGCCGTCATTGCTGCGGGAACCGCTACCAACGCCGACGAAGATGAGATTAGCTATGCAGTAGCCGTTATTACATTGTTTGGCACCATCGCCTTATTCACATATCCATTCCTTGCATACTGGATCTTACATGGAAATCCGGAACAGATTGGGCTGTTCCTAGGTACGGCGATTCATGACACCTCGCAAGTAGCGGGCGCAGGTTTGATGTACCAATTGTACTACGACGCCCCCGCGACTCTCGAAGTCGCGGCCACGACGAAACTTGTTCGCAATATCTTCATGGGCATCGTAATCCCAGTTATGGCGGTAGCCTACCAACGCCGTCGCTCGGTTGTGAAGTCAGCAAAGCTTCCGATCCCCTGGCTGAAATGGAGTCAGTCCGTGCCTATGTTTCTAATTGGCTTTATCGGCCTAGCAGTAGTTCGCTCGATCGGCGATCTCGGAGAAAAGCCCTTTGGCATTCTCCAGCCTGAAACATGGGATGCATTTCTTTCCCTAAATAGTTCCGTATCCATTTTCTTACTTACTACGGCTATCGCCGCTGTGGGTCTAGGAACCAATATAACGCGTCTGAAAATCTTAGGCTGGAAACCGCTATTCATCGGTTTCTCCGCCGCCTTCTTAGTCGGAGGAGCGAGTTATGTATTGGTAACCTGGTTGCATTGATCTATTTCTCGCAAAATTTTTAAATGGTATTCCTTCCGCGTTTCAATTCGCCCGGCCCTGCGGAAGACCTTGCCGACGCGGCGACCTTAGCTTAACCGATCTTTCCATAAAACTCCGATTCCCGATCCCTTTCCAATGACCATCCGCGCCGAAGAGATCTGTAAATCCCATGGAGCGAAATCTACGCTAAGAGATCTTTCTATTGAAATAGAGTCCGGAAGCTTCACTACGTTGCTCGGCCCCACCGGCAGCGGCAAAACCACCTTGCTCAGAATTCTTGCCGGGATCGAAAAGCCCGACAAGGGCCGGATCTACTATGACGGAATTGACGTCACCGCTGCCCCAGTACGGGAACGCAATATCGCCTTCGTCTATCAGCAATTCGTCAACTATCCATCCATGACCCTCTTCGAGAATATCGCTTCTCCCTTGAGAGTAGCGAAGGATAAGCCCTCGGAATCCGATATCGAACGGAAGGTTATGGAAGTGGCTGAATTGCTCGGACTAAGGAATATTCTCCAGCATTTACCCGAAGAAGTCAGTGGCGGGCAACGCCAGCGCTGCGCCATAGCCCGAGCTCTGGTAAAGGAGGCCCGGTATATCTTCCTCGATGAACCTCTGGCCAATCTCGACTACAAACTGCGCGAAGAACTGAGATCCGAACTCAAGCAGATCTTCAAGGAAAGAGAGGGCGCCGTTGTTTACGCTACACCGGAACCAATCGACGCCCTCGCTATGGCCACGCATGTCGGATTTCTACACGACGGTGGAATTCTTCAGTATGGGGAGACCTTGGATGTATACAACAATCCATCCAACGCCGCTGTGGGATCGTACTTCTGCCATCCTCAAATGAATCTCTTCCCTTGCGAGGTGGAAAACGGAAACAATGGTTGCCGGCTACGAGCGAGTCCGGAACTCGCCTTCGATTTGGCAATGAATCGGGAAAGGCTGCCCCTCGAGCGGTATCTGCTGGGGATTCGTCCGCATCACTTGTTCCTCGCCGATCCGGATAATCGAATGACGCCTTTCCAAGCGAAAGTCGAACTGGCCGAAGTCGTCGGCTCGAATACTGAATTGCACCTTACACATAAGGGGATGCGCTTGACCCTACTCATGCAGCAGGTAGAGCAATTCCCGGTCGGAAAAGAAGTGACTTCCTTTATCGATCCGAATCACCTTTATATTTTCGATGCGGATACGGGAGCATTCGTCGCCCGAACGAGTAAACGCGAAAATTGATTTTCTGGATACTGAACGCTCAATGGCCCGGATAGAACTCGAATCGCTAGAACATCGCTACCCCTCTTCCCGCAAGAAGAAGAGCTCGTTCGCGATCGAGGATCTGAACATCGTCTGGGAAGACGGCACGGCCAACGCATTGCTGGGCCCTTCCGGCTGCGGCAAAACGACCATACTGAACATCATATCCGGACTAATCAGGCCCACCGGCGGAAGCGTGTTGTTCGACGGAGTCAGAGTTAATGATCGTCCTACACGCGACCGGCATATCGCCCAGGTATTCCAGTTTCCGGTCGTCTACGACACCATGAGCGTGTTCGACAACCTGGCCTTTCCCCTTCGGAACCAAGGGAAAGCAGAGAATGAGGTCGAGGCTCGAACGCGGGAGATGCTAGAATTGCTCGAGATGGAAACGCTCGCCAACGTCAAGGCCAGTCGGCTCAATCCTGCAGAAAAGCAAATCGTCTCATTGGGACGGGGTATCGCCCGGAAGGATACCGTCGCCGTATTGCTTGACGAGCCGTTAACCGTCATCGATCCCGTTCTGAAACTCGACTTGCGTCGGAAACTCCGAAGAGCTCAACAAGAGCTGAAATTGACAATGATCTACGTTACCCACGACCAGCACGAAGCGCTGACATTCGCGGATCATGTAACAATTATGAGGAATGGGGCGATTGTCCAATCGGCCACGCCGGAGGAGCTATTCCTCCATCCACGAACACCCTTCGTCGGGTACTTCATAGGAAGTCCTGGTATGAATATGCTTCCTTGCAAGCGGACTTCAGCAGGACTGGAATTCCCAGGCAGCCCATTCATCATCGCCGAGGCGATCGCCAGGAAAGCCGATAATCTCGAAGGGACGATCGATATCGGCGTTCGTCCTGAATTCGTGGAGACATGCGCCGAAGAGAGATCGAACTGGAATCGCTTTACTATTAGAGCTATCGATCACGCCGGCGCCTATCAAGTATTGACGCTGGAGTCTGGTTCACTGCAGATCAAGGCCCGGGTCGAGGACCACTTCGCTTCCAAAACGGGAAACCCGATTTGGGTAAACTTCCCTTCTGATAACACTAACATTTATGCGGAAGGAGTTCTCGCGGCTCAATGAGACAACGTCCATGGCTATTCCTTCTGCCCGCCCTGGTACTGATGTCGATCAGCGCCTTCGTCCCGTTGATGGCGGTGATCAATTACTCCTTGCACACCATTTTCGCCGGTTCGTCCCCCGAATTCGTCGGTCTGCAAAATTACGCGGACGTCATGGGGGATCCACAATTCCGCGGAGCGTTGCTCCGTCAACTGACCTTCAGTCTACTGGCATTGTTGATCGAGATCCCTTTGGGCGTCGGTATAGCGCTTTGCCTGCCACGCAAAGGCGGGGCGGTCGGGCTGTCTCTGGTCTTACTTGGGATTCCGCTTCTGATTCCCTACAATGTTGTCGGCATCGTCTGGCGGCTATTCACTCAATCGGACATCGGAATAATTCCTAGGATTCTCTCGGTATTCGGTTATGAATACAATGTTTCCCTCGACGCCACTGACGCTTTCCTGACCATCCTGCTTGTCGATGTCTGGCATTGGACCCCGCTGATCGTGCTGCTGGCCTACGCCGGATTGCAGGCGATACCGCAAACCTTTTACCAAGCCGCCGAAGTAGATGGAGCCTCGGTTTGGAAAACGTTCCGATACGTAACGCTTCCCAAGCTGAAGCCCGTACTCACGCTCGGTATACTGATCCGCTTTATGGATTCCTTCAAGGTATATTCGGAACCCTTGCTCTTGACCGGAGGCGGTCCCGGAAATGCCACTACGTTTATGAGCCTCTTTGTCGCTCGCAAAGCCGAAGCCTACGAACTTGGCTATGCGGGAGCATCATCGATCATCTATCTATACGTGGTTATCGTTATGAGCTACATCCTATTCCAAATCATCTCGCGTTCATCGGAGGGAAAACGAACATGAAGAAGCGATCCATCACCTTGACCGCCTATTTCTTCCTCCTGTTCGTGCCGATTTACTGGATGGTTATCACCTCGCTGAAAACCGATACGGAAATCCTGCAGAGTTTCACTTTATTCCCCAATACCCTGACCTTCGAGAACTACCGGGAGATATTCACTTCGGAAGTTTGGCGGAGCAGCTTTCTCAATTCCATTACCTACGTCCTACTGAATGTAGTCATGACGCTTATCGCGGCGATCCCCGCTGCCTATGCATTTTCCCGATGGAAGTTCCGAGGAGACCACCATCTCTTCTTCTGGTTGCTGACCAATCGAATGGCTCCCGCCGCTGTATTCATGGTCCCTTTCACGGAGCTCTATTACATGCTCAATATTTATGATACTCATTTCGCGGTGGCCCTCGCTCATTGCTTGTTCAATCTGCCCCTCACCATCTGGATTCTAGAAGGATTCATGAGCGGAATCCCAAAAGAGATCGACGAGACCGCCTTTATCGATGGCTATCGCTTCCCTCGATTTTTCCGGACCATCTTCCTGCCTCTAATCGCTCCGGGAATCGGCGTGGGGGCCTTCTTTTGCTTCACCTTTTCCTGGGTGGAATTGATTCTGGCGAAAGCCCTGACTTTGACCGAAGCCAAACCGGTCGTGGTAACGCTTACGGTAGGAATCGGAGCCGAAGGGGTTAAGTGGGGGCTACTGGCAAGCGCCGGAGTTCTGACCATCATCCCAGGCATACTGGTAGTCTATTTCGTGCGTAACTATATGGCAAAGGGATTCGCCCTCGGAAGGGTTTGAGATCTATGGAATGGCTCATGGACCAATTTAGCTGGATGCAATGGAACTGGGCGGGGACGCTATTCTTTGCTCTCCTCGTTCTCTCGATCGCCGGGCTTACAATTTGGGACATATTGGCTCCGAAAAACCGCCGCAAGGGGTTTCTCCCCATCCCTACAACCCGTGGCGATCGATTGTTCATCGGGATCATGTGCTCGATCGGGCTGATTCTAATCTGGCTCGCCGTGATCGGAAACCAAATGCTTTGGCTCTCTTTCGCGCTGCTCATTATCTGGAACAGCTCCCTAGCCTTGCGGGGCTGATTCGAAACGGACCCAAATCAGACAGCCGGTTTATTACTTTGGGGCGAACTCGCATTCCTCGCATGAAAAGAGCCAGTTAATCGTTGTCTTTCCGTTATCGCCCTGACATCAATAACCGAGATTTTCATACCATGCTCCCTACTCGCCTCCACCTAAATTCGCCCCTTAAAGCCCGTTGGTTACCGACATGTGTATCTCTCTTGATACTGGCCTCGATTATCGCTGGTTGCGGAGGCGGGAAACAAGAATCCGCCCAGCCCAGCGCTTCCATCGACGAATGGATCGAACAGTTCCAGCCTTCGGCGCTGAGCAAGGAGGAACAACGCCAAGAGCTAGAATGGTTCGCCGAGGCGGCCACCCCCTATCGAGGGATGGAAATCAAGTCCGTGGCGGAAGGGATCAAGACCCACCAATGGGAATCGGACCTCCTCGCTAAAGCATTCTACGATATCACCGGGATCAAGGTCACGCACGATATCATTGGAGAAGGGGAAATCGTCGATCGTATACAGCGGCAGATCCAGACCAACCGAAAGTTGTACGACATCTATGTTAACGACGCCGATCTCATCGGAACCCACCTGCGTCTCGACAGCGCATTGAACCTCAGCGAATACATGGAAGGCGAAGGCAAGGCCATCACCAATCCCATGCTGGATCTCGATGACTTCCTCAATCCGGAATTCGGGCAGGATTACGATGGCAACCAATTGCAACTGCCAGACCAGCAATTCGCGAATCTCTATTGGTTCCGCTACGACTGGTTTTCCCGCGAAGACCTGAAATCCGATTTTAAAGCCAAATATGGATACGAGTTGGGGGTTCCTCTCAATTGGCAGGCCTATGAGGATATCGCGGAGTTTTTCACCGGACGCTCAATCGACGGGCAAACCGTGTATGGCCACATGGACTACGGCAAAAAGTCGCCTTCATTGGGCTGGCGCTTCACCGACGCCTGGCTGTCGATGGCTGGCGTGGGGGACAAGGGGCTGCCTAATGGACTCCCCGTGGATGAATGGGGAATTCGCGTCGAAGACGGCGTCCCGGTAGGAGCCTCCGTCACCCGGGGCGGGGCGGCCAACGGCCCGGCGGCGGTCTACGCTCTAACTAAGTACGTGGATTGGATGAAGAGCTACGCCCCTCCTTTCGCCGCATCGATGACGTGGTCCGAAGCAGGTCCCGTCCCTTCTCGCGGCAACATCGCCCAACGCGTATTTCAATATATTACCTGGCTATCGGATGACGCCTTTACCTCCCCGGAAAGCCCCGTCACCGACGACGAGGGCAAGCCACTCTGGCGCGTGGCCCCGTCTCCTCACGGCAAATACTGGGATGAAGGTATGAAAGTGGGCTATCAGGATGCCGGCAGCTGGACGATTCTCAAGAATAGCGTCAAAGGCGAGCATCGGGAAGCCGCATGGCTATGGGCTCAATTCTGTGTTTCCAAATCCGTCTGCTTGAAGAAGTTCATGGTCGGGAAGACCCCCATTCGCAAATCGACGGTGAACTCCGATTATCTAGCCAGCCGCGAAGGCGATTTTGGCGGGCTAATCACCTTCTACAAATCCTCTGTGGAAAACCAATGGACCGACTCGGGGCCCAATGTCCCTCACTATCCGCTCCTTGCCGAACAGTGGTGGCAGAATATCGCCCCCGCAGTTACGGGAGAGGTCACGCCCCAGCAGGCCATGGACAATATCGCCGCGGCTATGGACGATCGCATGGGTAAACTCGAAGGTAGAATGAATCGTTACTCCCCGAAGCTGAACCCCAAGACTTCCGCCGAGGAATGGCTGAATCGCGAGGGAGCTCCAAAAGCGGAACGTCCCGACGAGAAAGGCCAAACCATGCCCTATGACGATTTAATCAAGGTATGGCGAAGCCCGTAACGGGGAACTGCGGCGCTGTGCAAAACGGATGACGGCTTCAGCGATCGTCGTCTTTCCGACAATTCATTAAAAACCCCATCATTTCATCAACGGAAGCGCTTTCGAACCTTGACCGATCCCTACAGATTTCCAGTAACCGATCGGCATCGCGCTCGACGATGGCTTCTCTGAGATAGCGCTCGAATTTATTCTTCAGAAGCGGAATCCCTTCCGCCCGCCGGCGGCGATGGCCAATCGGGTAGTCTACAGTCGTATCTTCTGTAGCATCGCCATCGTTGAAAAACACTTGGACGGCATTGCCGATAGCCCGCTTATCGGGCTCGAGATACTCGCGAGTGAAACGCTCATCTTCGATGACCTCCATCAAGTCGCGCATCGCATCCACTCGAGGATCGGCCGCGATTCCGTCTTCGTAATCTTCCGCGGCAAGGCGGCCGAAGATCAATGCTATGGCCACCATATACTGGAGACAATGATCGCGATCGGCCGGATTGTTCAGAGGGCCGGTTTTATTTATAATGCGATTCGCGGATTCCTGAGTTCGAATCACGATCCGCTCGATCGAATCGAGACGGTCCTTAACTTGGTCATGGAGAAGCAAGGCAGCTTCAACCGCCGTCTGGGCGTGAAACTCGGCCGGGAACGAAATCTTGAATAGCACGTTCTCCATAACATAAGTCCCGTAACCTCGGGAGAATGACAGATCGGCGCTACCGAAGAGCGTATCTTGGAATCCCCAACTCGGGACCGTAAGGGCCGATGGATAGCCCATTTCCCCGCGCTGCGCAGCTAGGGCTAAAAACAAGCCACGGGAGGTAGCATCGCCTGCCGCCCAGGATTTACGGCTTCCTGTGTTGGGCGCATGCCGGTAGGTTCTCAGCGCGCATCCATCGATCCAGGCATTTGAAACCGCAGCGCAGATCGCTTCCCGCGAGCAGCCTAGCATTCGAGCGCAAACGGCTGTCGACGCTATCCTCACGAGCATCACATGGTCTAACCCAACCCGGTTGAAACTATTCTCCAAGGCGATGACTCCTTGAATTTCGTGAGCTTTAATCATGGCGATGACCACATCGCGCATGGTTAACGGCAACGGGTTCGCTCCACTACGGCCGAGGTAGTCGGCTAGAGAGAAAATCGCTCCGAGATTATCGGAAGGGTGCCCCCACTCGGCGGCTAGCCAAGTGTCGTTGAAATCCAGCCAGCGGGCCATGGCGCCCAGATTCCAAGCGGCTCTGACCGGATCGAGTTCGTAATTCGTACCCGGCACTCTCGCTCCCCCAGGCATTTCCGCGCCCGGAACAACCGGGCCCAATAGTTTTACGCAGGCGGGATACCGGAGAGCATAAAGAGCGCAGCCAATCGTATCCATCCAGCAGTAACGCGCCGTATCCATCGCCTCGTCCGACGCGGTTACATCATAGTCGAGCGCATAATCGGCGATATCCAGTATCACGCGATCGTAATCCGGCCGAGTTGCATCCTTCAAGTCGCCAGAGCTCATCGACTTTCAATCGGTATCCAAATCTGCGTATCCGGTCCCGTGTAATTCGCGCTTGGACGGATAATCTTGCCGTCAAGCCGCTGCTCGACGATGTGGGCGCCCCAACCCGCTATTCGAGCCATCACGAACAGCGGTGTGAACATCTCGGTTGGAATCCCCATTAGATGATAGGCAACAGCCGAGAACCAATCCAGATTCGGGAACATTCTTTTCTCATTCCACATAAGCGTTTCGATGCGATCGGCTATATCGTAGAGACGCCTGTCTCCGGCCTCTTCAGACAAGCGAAACGCTATTCGCTTGATGATGGCATGGCGTGGATCGACGCGGGTGTACACGGGGTGGCCAAAACCGATCACAATTTCCTTTCGAGCCAGACGCTCGCGAATGTCGGATTCGGCCTGGTCGGCATCCGAATAACGATTCTGTATCTCAAACGCCACTTCATTGGCGCCCCCGTGTTTTCGGCCTCGCAGAGCTCCGATAGCGCCCGCTACCGCCGAAAAGACATCGGAACCCGTTCCAGCGATCACTCGGGCTGTGAAGGTGGAGGCGTTAAACTCGTGTTCGGCATATAGATTGAACGAGGTATGCATCTCTCGTATCCATAAATCGGATGGCGTTCCACCGTGCAGTCCCGCAAGGAATCGTTCTCCTATGGACTGGCCTTCGTTTTCGAAAGACAGCCCCCGCCAGCAAAGCAGCATGGAGCCAAAGCAGGCCAATAGGCGGTCGGCGATATCGCAGGCTTTCTCGACCGTTCGATCTTCATTCTCAGGGTAAACGCATCCTAGAACGGAGCAGCCCGTGCGCAAAACATCCATCGGATGAGCCGATTGCGGCAACGCTTTGAGAGCGGTAATTACCGCTTCTGGCAACCCGCGTAGCGAATGCAGCTTCGCTTTATAATCCGCCAACTCCTGACGATCGGGCCAATCTCCATGTATCAATAGATGAGCTACTTCTTCGAATTCCGCTTTTTCGGCAAAGTCCCCAAGGTTGTATCCCCGATAATGCAGTTCGTCACCCGAATGGCCGACGGAGCATATGGCGGTGTTTCCCGCCGGCACTCCTGAGAGAGCGACTGACTTTTTCGGTTTCGCTATGGGATCATTCATCGGAATGGGAGGGCTTGGAATACAGTTGATCGAGTTTCCGCTCGTACGAATAATAATCGATAAAATTGTATAGCTCTTCCCGAGTCTGCATACTACTGACGACTTTCTCCTGGTTTCCATCTTCGCGGATCGACCGGAAGGCATGTAAAGCGGCTTGACTGGCGGCCCGAAAAGCCGAGAGGGGATAAAGAGCGATGCTGACGCCAGAGTCGCCTAGCTGGCCTGTGTCGTAGAGCGGGGTCGATCCGAACTCCGTGATATTCGCCAAAATGGGAACGTCAATCGCAGCAGCTATGTCTCGATATTGAGAAAGTTCGGTCACGGCCTCTGGGAAAGCCATATCCGCCCCGGCTTCAACGTATAAGCCAAGTCGATCAATCGTCGCAGATAGGCCCTCGCTCGCCAAGGCATCGGTTCGAGCCATGATAGTGAACTCCTCCGCTCTGCGAGCGTCAACCGCGGCCTTGATGCGATCGCCCATCTCCGACGTCGAAACGATCGCCTTGTTAGGCCGATGTCCACAGCGCTTTTCTAAAACCTGGTCCTCGATATGAACGGCCGCCGCTCCCGCTTGTTCCATGGCTCTAACCGTCCTGAAAATGTTGAAGGCGCTTCCCCAACCCGTATCGATGTCGACCAATATCGGGAGATCGGTCACGGCGCGAATCCGGCGCAAATCGATCAACACATCTTCCCTTGTGGTGATGCCAAGATCCGGGATTCCACAAGAACTGGTAGCCACGCCACTTCCGGACAAATAGAGGGCCCGGAATCCACTCGCTTCCGCCAGTCGAGCGTGATACGCGTTGGTCGCTCCAACGCATTGAAGGGGTTTTTCGACCCCTATCGCTTCCAGTAAGGAGAATCTCATTAGTTATTCAGCAAATTAGCCTCAGATAATGGTAGGGTTCGCGTGTATTGCGACAGGATTCGACGCAATCGACAACGCACTTCGATTTCCTCCCGGGCAATCAAACGACAAGGCCCTCGATTGGGCCCTCCCGCCCTGGCTAATCTCCATCAAGGCTGGACAAATCTCTATTCCGCTTGCAACAGATGAAGCGAACGCCACACGATTCGAATGACGCATTCTCAATCACATCCCGACAACCAATGGTTCACTGTCGAAGAGATCGATGCATCGACATACGGTATTGCCGAATATGGCCAGTGGATGAAGGTGCATTCCCACCTATTCATCGGGGATGAGATGGCAATCCTCGCAGACACCGGTCTAGGCGTCGGCAATATTCGGGCCGTTGTAGAATCGCTCACTCGGCTTCCTGTTAAGGTGGTCACGACCCACGCCCATTGGGACCACACGGGAGGACATCATTTGTTTGACCAGTTTTCGGCCCATGTTCTCGAGCGAGATTGGATTGAAAGCGCCTCTGACCGCGATCCTCAGGAGATCCGCGATTGGATCGTAAAGGAACCTTTTACGAAAGAAGCCCCGCCGGAATTCGATATCGATCAATACAATCCCTTTCAAGGGAAGGTCGAGCATCTCCATACAGATGGAGATGTATTCGATATTGGAGGACGCTATATAGAAATCATCCACACGCCGGGCCATTCTCCTGGGCACGTGTGCCTATACGATAAGGAACGAGGCTACCTAGCGACGGCGGACTTGCTTTATCAGGGCGTTCTTCTTGGAGGCCTGCAATATTCCGATCCCGAAGATTTTCGTCGTTCTTTGCAGCGCTTGAAAGCTCTTCCAAAAATCCAAAAGCTCCTGCCCGGCCACGGCCGATTCGATATTGATAACAACCTGCTGGATGAAGCCGTCGACGCTTTTGAGAATCTGCTCGAAAAAGGCAAGCTTCGGAAAAAGTCGGGACTACACCACTTTGAACGCCTTAAAATCCATCTTTAAAACTCCCTCTACCTGGAGCCATTTCGGCGCTTAGAGCGACCACTCGACATACTCGTTTACGCAAACGAGAATCCGGCCTCCTCACGGTCCCATGTTTTTTCGTTCAATCCCTCTTCCCGAAGCTTCTTTTTTTGAACCTTGAGCGTAGGTGTCTTGGGGATGCTGTCGGCGAATTCCAAAAATCTAGGGATCATATAGCGAGGCATACGCTCATCCAGAAATTTCAAAAGCTCCTCGGGAGCAAGCGCTTCACCAGGCGCGATCACGACGACCGCTTTTACTTCCTCTTCCCCGTACTCCGAAGGAACGCCCACAACCGCGCATTCCAGGGCATTCGGGTGAGCCAAGATTTCCCTTTCTACCTCCATCGATGAGATGTTCTCTCCCCGCCGACGTATGGCGTCTTTCTTTCTATCCACGTAGTAGTAGTGGCCTTCCTCGTCCTTGTAGAATACATCCCCGGTGTGCATCCATAGATTCTGCCACGTTTCGACGGTCTTTTCCGGATTTCCCCAATAGCCGCGCATGAAAACCCACGGATCGCGAGGCCGAAGGACGAACTCGCCAACTTCGCCCACAGGAACTTCCTCGTCGTCATCGTCGACCAGCCTCGCATCGAATCCCTCTCTCAATCGGCCGCAGGACTGGCGGCTCGAAAGTTCTTCGTCGCTTATGAACGTGACGGGGCAAATCTCAGTCATATTGAAAAACGAATACACTTTGATATTAAACCGCTTCCTTATCTCGTTCACCTCTTTTATAAGTGGAACAAGAAATATGGCCCGCAAGGGATTGTCGGCATCTTCAGGTGTCGCTGGTTGCTTGCGGATGAAGTCCGCCATGGCTCCCAGCAATCCAGTCCCGGTGCAACCGTATTTCCGTATGTCATCCCAAAACGAAGATACGCTAAATCCATTTCGCAGGATCAACTTGCCTCCCGTCTCCAGGAACCTGTAGACGAAAAGCTTTTGGCTTATGTGATTCGATGGAAACGGCGAATAGAATGTGTCTTCTCCATCGAGATAGGAGGCTCCCGCAGTTGCGTTTTCATGTCCTTGCGCGTAAGTCCAAATTACCCCTTTCGAAGGTCCTGTCGTGCCGGATGTATAAAGAAGGCAGGCGGCATCTTTGTAGGATACGGGTTCCGGCAACTCCGTTTCCGTTGCCTCCGTATCCGCGATAAAGGATTCCCATGAACGGATATCGATTCCGCTTCCCCGTTGAACTGCTTCCAACGCATGCGATTCCGAGTTCAAAACCACCAGCGTTTTCAAGAACTCGAGCTTCTTTTCTTCCATGAGAACACGGCCAAGGAAGCGCATATCGACAAACATGGCCTTGGCCTTGGCGTCATTGACGATGTAGGATAGCATGTTCCCTTTGTAGGCGTTGTTCACGGGGACCTCGATGGAACCGTTGACGCAATTCCCCAACCAAAGGTAAATGCTTTCCAAGCGAATCTGCACCATCGTAAGCGCCGTATCCCCTTTTCCAAGACCTAGCGATTGCAAACCGTGGCTTATCCGGTTTGTAAGCTCGTAAAGCTCCCGGAAACTCAGGGATTCTCCATCTTCCGCTTGCTGAATATAAATCCGTTCCGGATTCGCTTCGGCCTGGGCTTTGACCAGATTCCTGATTACGATGTCGTTCGTGGCCGCCATGAATATCTTATCCCGTTAATAGCCCATCGTCTATAGATCAGTTGGACCCGAGAGGCAAAGAGCTTATCAGATAATCCGCACTACGTATCCGCATTTTTATTATCTTTTTCGGACTGGGATTTCAGAAGTTTCTTGCTGATGAGCAAGCGCATCACTTCCGACGTGCCACCGAGTATCTCTCCCATCTTCGCGTCTCTCATCAGCCAATCGACCGGAGGATTCGACAAGTACGATTGGCCGCCGTGGATTTGGATGGCTTCAATACCCACGTTTCGAGCCATTTCTGTTGTGAACAGCTTCGCGATGGCACCGGACTCGATAGTGCTTTCTCCGCGGTCGTACATCATCGCCGCATCTTTAACCAATAGCCTCGCGGCTTGTATTCCCACTCTCATATCGGCTAGCTTGAATTGAATCGCTTGAAAGTCCGAAATGGGCTTCCCGAATTGCGTTCTTTCCTTGGCGTAGGCTAGCGAACGGTTCAATGCGTTTTGCGAGCTTCCAACGTATATGGAAGCCAATCCGAATCGCCCTATTTCCAAAACCCCCCGGGAGACCTTGCCCGCTTTCCCGACCTCGCCCAAGAGGGCGCTAGAATCCACCTCGCAATGATCGAGAACGATGGAACCCGCACCCGGAATAAGGTAGCCGGGCGGGCTTGAATTCTCTTCGCCCAATCGAAGACCTTTGTTTTCCCTTTCAATCAAGAAGGCCGTACTCAGCCGCTCGGTACCATCGGCTACCGCCGCCACAACCGTGAATAGGTCCGCGTGGGCAGCCAGGCTGATATGGATCTTCTTACCGTCCAGTATGTATTTATCGCCTTTTTTCACGGCCGTGGTCTTGAGCGAGGTCACATCAGAGCCATGACCGGGCTCGGTTAATCCAAAAGCGGCCAGCATTTCTCCGGTAGCGAGATTATGGAGATACGCGTCCCTCTGAGACCGCGATCCGTTCGTCGATACGCCCAGCCCGCCAATGGTTGAGTGCTCGTTGACGACATAGGCAGCCATGGGATCCAACTCCGCGATCGTCTCCAACGCCACGACATATTCCACCGCGTTCAAGCCCCATCCACCGTTTTCCTTTGCGATGAGGAAACCTAGAAAGCCAAGGTCGCGCAGGAGGGGCCAAGCCTTCTTGAAGAACGCCTTCTCATCCCTTCCATGATCCGGAGGGAAAAGCCCGTTGGATTCGATTCTGCGAAGGATTTCGCTCCTAACTTCGAAACCATTATCGGACATTCATCTAACCCCCATGACCCCACAGAGCGGAGGATCCCAATCAAGCCGGTTGTGGGCGGCGATTATCGCGTCCATTTCAATACCCACAGGTTCTGGGAAAGGCCTCGGTTTTCGCTCTACCGTATCCATGCTCATACTCACTACTTCGAATGACGCTGAAATCTCTTTTCGAGAATCATTCCACATGAAGTTCATCACATGCACCCGCTTTTCATTTCGAGCTATAAACCGGCTAAATATTTCCAGGCACTGTCCTATCAAGACTTCCCTGAAATAGCGGATATGCGTCTCCAATGCGAAACTGCCGGCTCCGCTCTTGGCAATCTCATCGATTTCATAACCAAGGTGGCGGTACAACCCAATCATCGATTCGCTAAAAAAATGAGTATACCAAGCTACGTTCATATGCCCCATCGCATCGATATAGCTCTCGAGGACCTCTCCTGAAAACGTTTTCGGCAGCTCGTTTAGATCCACGTCCGGAAATTCGCCCATGCCGAA
Organism: uncultured Opitutaceae bacterium; assembly: GCA_964521705.1. Classification (GTDB taxonomy): domain Bacteria; phylum Verrucomicrobiota; class Verrucomicrobiia; order Opitutales; family Opitutaceae; genus Pelagisphaera. Next base: position 15,148 of record CAZFUD010000022.1, read on the forward strand.
AACTCAGTCCGATATCTTTACGAGTTGCTTGCCGGTATTCTCACCATGGAATAGCCCGATGAACGCATTAGGGGCGTTCTCGATTCCATCAACGATGTTTTCTCGGTATTTGATTTTTCCGGACACGACCCACTCAGTCAGATCTTTCATGGCTTCCGGGAAGCGATCGAAATAATCGAAGACCAGAAATCCTTGGATGGTGGCCCGCGAGGGGATCACGTTCCATAACAGCCTCGGGCCCATCTCAGCCTTGGACGCATTATAAACGGATATTTGTCCACAAACAGCGACATGGGCATTCAGGGCAAGTAGAGGGAAAACCGCGTCAGTAACCGGCCCCCCCACATTATCGAAGTAGCAGTTGATTCCATCGGGGCAATGCCGAGCCAGGTCCTTGTAAATATTTTCGGACGTTTTGTAATTGATGCCAGCATCGAATCCAAGCTCCTCGGTAATCCACTTCAGTTTCTCGTCGCTACCAGCAATTCCAACCGCCCGGCAACCCTTCAATTTGGCTATCTGCCCGACTATAGATCCCACTGCCCCCGCCGCCCCGGAAACGACGACCGTATCGCCTTCCTTTGCTTTGCAGACATCGAGCAAACCGAAATAGGCAGTGGCTCCGGGCATGCCTAACACGTGCAAGGCCGTGGAAATTGGAGCTGAAGAAGAATCGATCCTTCTTAGGCCTTTCCCATCCGATATCGCGTATTCCTGCCAACCCAGCCGAGCCGCGACAATATCGCCTTCCCTATAAGCTTCATTTTTCGTTTGCTCAACTCGAGCCACGATTTCCCCAACCATAACCGCGCCAATTTCAACCGGATCCGCATAGGACTTCCGGTCACTCATCCGGCCCCGCATGTAAGGGTCCACGGTCAAGTACAAGGCTCGAAGCAGCAATTCCCCATCTTCAAGCTCGCGAATCTTCTCTTCTTCAAGGCGGAAATCGCTTTCAGTCACCATCCCTTCCGGTCGGGAAGCGAGAACAATTTTTCGATTCGTTACGGTCATATTATTTCTTAGTGGCAGGAGGTTAACGGTAGCTTGGAGTAGACGATGCGTCGGCTAGGCAAAATATGACTCGCTGGGTTCGCGATGCGGAAGCGTGGATCAATCTCGCCAGGTCAATCGCACAGCTCGAATAGCCCGGCCGCTCCTTGACCACCGCCGACACACATGGTGACGACTCCATAGCGAACACCTCGCCTTTGCATTTCGTTGCCGATTGTTCCGACTAATCGCGAACCGGTCATGCCGAAGGGATGGCCGATAGCTATCGAACCTCCGTTTACATTCAATCTGTCCATGGGAATTCCGAGCTTGTCGCGACAGTAGATTACCTGCACCGCAAAGGCCTCGTTTAGTTCCCACAAGCCGATATCATCCATTGAGAGACCGTTCCGTTTCAGCAATTTCGGCACTGCGTAAACAGGTCCAATTCCCATCTCATCAGGCTCGCATCCCGCGACGGCAAAACCGCGAAAGGCGATCTTGGGCTTCAATCCTAGAGATTCCGCCTTTTCCCGTGACATCAGCAAGTTCACCGAGGCGCCATCCGACATTTGCGACGCATTGCCCGGAGTAACACTTCCATTGCCGCTATCCCGGTCAAAATAAGGTTGGAGACCAAGCAATCCTTCGAGCGTAGTATCCGGACGATTACATTCGTCCTTTGTCAAGTCGTGCTCCTCCGTTCCCAGAACCTTGCCCGTCTTCTTCTCGAGAATGGCTCGCGTCACATGCATGGGAGCGAGTTCCTCGTCAATCAAACCGTCCGCTTGAGCCTTCGCTGTCCGCTGCTGGCTCGCCAATGAATATTCGTCCTGGGCCTCCCGGGAAATATTGTAGCGTTTGGCCACGACCTCGGCCGTGTCGCCCATCACCATGTAGATGCCCGGGAAACGCTCGAGAACCCAAGGATTGGGTTCGGATTTTGATTTAGCGATCTGGGTAATGCTCTCTACGCCGCCCCCAATCGCCACGTCCGCTCCCTCGTTGATAATTTCGTGGGCGGCCATGGCTACAGATTGCAAGCCCGACGAGCAAAACCGATTCACCGTCGTGCCGGCAACGCACCGCGGCAATCCCGCTCGTACAACAGCTACCCGAGCTACATTCATTCCTTGCGTCCCTTCGGGGTTGCCGCACCCGATGACGACATCTTCAATGTCGGATGGATCAAGACCGGGAGCCTTTTCCAGGCAATGGGTGATACAATGAGCGACCATGTCGTCTGGCCGAGTCATATTAAGCGATCCGCGAAAAGATTTTGCAAGCGGAGTGCGCGCCGTCGCAACGATTACTGCCTCTCTCATATTTCGATTTTCGTTTTACCGACCGGTCAGTAGAATTCAAGCTTGAAATCCAAGTAAAACGATCGATAATGGGATCTTTTTTAATTCCCTTGTCATCGACTAATTCATTCAGCGATGATTGCAAGCGTCTATGTCAAGAACTCCCAAATCAACCAAGAGTCAAAGTCCGTCTAAGTCTGAAAAACGGACTGCTGAAATTTACCGAGTCGCTGCGAATCTCATCCACGAAAAGGGGTTTGAAGCTACGTCGATGAACGACATCGCCAAACGGCTCAAACTTACCAAGGCGGGGCTGTATTATTACATACGTGGCAAGCGAGACCTCCTTTTTTCCATAATCAAGTTCGGCATGCAGAAGTTGGAAGAGCAAGTGATTATCCCGAGCATGGAAATCGAAGATCCAGAGGAACGATTGAAACAGATGATCGAAAAGCACACCTTGCTTATCCTAGAACTGGGCGGATCGATTTCCATCCTCACCGACGAAGTCCAAAATCTAACGCCGCCCCATCGCCGAATTATCGTAGCCATGAAGCGCGACTACATGGACTTCGTGCGGGAAACATTGCGGCAATTGAGGGCCCAAAAAAAATTGAACCAATTGAATATCAATCTCGCTTCCATGAATATATTCGCGGTCATCGTAGGAGTCGCCCGCTGGCACAATCCGAAGAAGGGATGGAGCAAATCGCGAGTAGCTCGCGAAGTTGCAAAATTCGCCACTGCTTCGGTTTTAAAGTAGTATTTATTTGGATACTTATTGATATTCAAGAACTCCAATCTAAAGACTGTGAATTCTTTTCCACCACCAAATCCGCAGAGATCCAGACTCATTGTCCCGCGCCATCGGGAGACCGGCGACCCGAACGGCGTTTTTGCAGGGATAGCAAATCAGACAACTATCTGCGATGAACATCCTCGTTTGCCTTAAACAGATACTGGATCCCGAAGTGCCGGTCCGCGACTTTTCTATCGACAGTTCGGGACTGCAAGCCAACCCGGCCTGCGCGAATCAGGTAACCAACATATTTTGCGAAAACGCCTTGGAAACCGCCCTTAAGCTCAAGGATTCCAACGGAGGAAAGATTACTCTGGTCTCTCTGGGACCCCAATCGGTTGAAGATAGCTTGCGAAAGGGATTAGCGATGAAAGCCGACGAGGCAGTCATGATACTGAACGATACAGGCGATATCCCCGACTCCGCGGCAACGGCAAAAACATTGGGGGCCGCTATCAAGAAATTGGGCGCTTTCGATCTCATTCTCACGGGCCGGGAATCAGGAGATTGGGGGGCCGGCCAAACCGGAGGCCTACTGGCCGAGGAATTGGGGCTTCCCTATACCGCGTTCGTAGATGAAATCTCACCCGAGGGCGATGATCGCGTGATCCTCCGTCAGCAAACCGACACCGGCTGGAGGATGTATTCAGCTCCCAAACCTGCCGTCGCCTCGATTACCAATAGCGACCATAATTTGCCGCGCATTCCAAAAACGCGAGACATCATATTGGCAAACCGCAAGCCCGTGACGACTTGGACGCTCGCGGACCTCGACATTTCGCAGGAGCAGTTTTCCGCAAGCCAGCTCAATGCCCGGGTTAGACAGCTTTCCATTCCAGAAGAAAAAGGCGATTGCCAGTTTATTGAAGGGGATACAACCGAGGAGAAAATCCAAGAGCTGGCAGACAAAATCGCTGCCATCGCCCGAGCCGGATAGCGAGTCATGAGTGAAGAAAAATCCAGTGTCATAACCGCCGTTGTCACGACGGAGATGAATACCGCAACCGCCGGCTTGCTCGGGGCAGGCCAAAGGCTGGCTAGAGAAACGGGCGGCGAGCATGTCGCCATTTGCTCCGGAGAAAGCGACAGCGAATTTGCGGTTACGTTAAGCGGCTATGCGGATCGAGTTATTGCGTTCACATCTGAAGACCTGTCCAGCGGCCAGCCAGAAAAATGGCTAAATTGTATTTGCTTGATCGGCTCCCAGGAAAATCCTGCCGCCATCGTTCTAGGCAACGATATCCTCAGCCAAGAAATTACGCCCAGGATCGCCCACCGATTGAGCGGCTCTTCGATAGGAGACGCCCAGGCCGTTGCTGTCGAAGGCGAGAGTATCCTCGTAACTCGCTCCGTTTATGGTGGCAAAGCTATTGCCAAGATCGAACTGGCCACGAGTCCAGCGGTCGTTTGGGTACGGGCTCAGTCTATGGAACCCGCCGAAGAGAAAGCGAGCCCTGGAGGGATCGCCGCCGGAAGCCTTGATTCCGAAATTGAAACGCGGGCCCGGCTGTTGGAAACCCATATCGAAGAATCGGAACGGGAACGGCTCGAAGACGCCCAAATCATCGTTTCCGGGGGACGCGGTCTTGGAGGTCCCGAACCGTTTGAAGAGCTCGCGGAACTAGCAAGCGTTTTAAAGGCTCAAAACGCCGCTTCCAGAGCCGCTTGCGACCTGGGTTGGGTTCCCCACTCTTGGCAGGTTGGCCAGACCGGTAAAAAAGTGGCTCCGCAACTCTATCTCGGCATAGCTATTTCCGGCGCCAGCCAACACATGATGGGCATCGCTGATTCCAAAGCAATCGCCGCGATCAATACGGATCCTGACGCTCCCATTTTCAAGCATTGCCAATTCGGTTTGGTTGAAGACTTCCGGAACGTGATCGGGCCCTTGAAAGAAAGCCTTGCTGAACTTCTGAAATGAGTTCCTCCGAGGCCACGCGCGAAGTCCTTTGGAATATTTCCCATGGTTGGATCATGTACGTCCTGCTGGCCCCGACCATGGCTATTGGGCTTTACGGCATCTGGAGGCGTTTCAACTCCTGGAAGCAAGGGCTTCCCGCCAATAGTCGACTAGACAATCCTGGCAGGCGTCTGAAATTTCTCTGGAACCACGCCTTGCTGCAAAGGCGAAATCTCCGTCAGCGCTACGCGGGAATATTCCACGCCATGATTTTCTGGGGGTTCATCACCCTAACGATCGCCACCACGGTAGTGATGATCGATTACGACTTCGGCATACCCATCATGCGAGGGGCATTCTATCTCTATTTCCAGTCGCTCTTTGTAGATGTGCTGGGACTGCTGGCCCTGATCGGCGTAGCTATGGCGGGCTACCGCCGCTGGAAATCAAGGCCTGATAAACTGGTCTATTCTGACGAAGCTACTTGGATACTGATCATCGCGGGGATCATCCTGGCTACCGGTTTTATGCTGGAGGGCTGGCGCATCGTGGCTACGAAAGATCCATGGGCTATGTGGTCTCCCGTTGGATACGCAATGGGAATTGTATCCGCTAAACTATTCAGCATCGAATCACTCACTCTTTTCCACCTCTGGTGCTGGTGGTTCCATCTGATTCTCGTTTTCGGATTTCTGGCCTGGGCTCCCTATACAAAGATGCTCCATCCGCTTACATCAGCCCTCAACATATACGCGGCGAATCTGGAACCCGTTGGAGCTTCGCTCAAGACCATCGATTTCGAAAAGGCGGAAACATTTGGAGTCAATGCCTTGAAGCAATTCACTTGGAAAGATCTGCTCGATCTGGACGCCTGCACCGAATGCGGACGCTGCACAGATGCTTGTCCGGCAAACACCGTCGGCAAAGAACTTTCTCCGCGAGACATCATCCTGGATTTGCGAGGATGGCTGCATAAAGGGTCAACTGGGGAATTCAGTTTGATCGGCTCCACCGCAGCCCTGGAGTCCGATCGCCTATTTGAATGCACGAGCTGCGCCGCATGCGTCGAGGCTTGCCCCGTATCTATTGAGCAACTACCTAAAATCGTGGATATGCGCAGATTCCAAGTTATGGAAGAAGCGGAATTTCCGGAAACGATGCAGCAAGCCATCAATTCCCTAGAGGAGCGACAGCATCCCTACTCCGGTTCCCGATTTTCGAGAGCCGACTGGATGCAAGAACTGGACATTCCCCATGCCAGCGTAGCCGACGACGCGGAAGTCCTAGTATGGGCAGGCTGCGGAACGTCTCTCGTCGAGCGAAACCAGAATTCTATTCGCTCCCTGGCTCAACTGTTGCGAAAAGCGGGAGTAAAATTTTCTGTTTTGGGGCGGGATGAAAAGTGCACGGGAGATGTGGCCCGACGCATAGGGAACGAGTTTCTATTCGAATCCCTGGCCAAGGAGAATATCGACGCGTTCAAGAAGCACAACGTCAAGAAAGTGGTTACCGCTTGTCCGCATTGTTTCAATACGTTTCGAAACGAATACCCGCAGCTAGGAGCGGACTTCGAAACCTTTCACCACAGCGAATTCCTCGGCAATCTGATCAAAGATGGCAGATTGAAGATCACGGAACCGTCCGAGCGGAGAATCGCTTTCCATGACCCTTGTTACCTCAGCCGCCACAACGGCATGACAGAAGAGCCCCGCGAATTGCTAAATACGACGAGCCAAAACTCGATGACAGAACTCCCCCGTAATCGGGAGAATAGTTTCTGCTGTGGCGGAGGCGGCGGTATGAGCTTTGTCGACGAGCCATCGGACAAACGCGTGAATCATGAACGGGCCAGAGAAATCTTGGCCACCAACGCGGATACGGTCGCGGTTGGATGCCCATTTTGCGCCACCATGATGGAGGATGGCATCAATGCCACCAAGGATGACCAGAAGATCGAAGTCAAAGAATTGGCTGAACTATTGAACGAGGTCACTGACTAGTGAAATCAATTTGCAACCATTAATCAACTACAGCTTTAAAATTCAACAACACCAATAATAATCATGGATCTTAATCTTACAGAAAGTGAGCAACAGTTTCGCGACGAGCTTCGCGCGTGGTTGAAAGACAATCTTCCCGAAAAGCCATATGAGGCGAAGAAAGACAACGACCCGGAATATTGGGCCTATCTAAGAGGATGGCAGAAAAAAATGTTTGAAGGTGGTTGGGCCGGCGTCAATTGGCCCAAGGAATTCGGCGGGCGAGGCGCCACTTCGATCGAAGCGAGCATTTATATGGAGGAGATGGCGGCCTTCAACGCGCCTGAGCGCGTCGGAACGATCGGCGAGGGCCTAATCGGCCCAACCTTAATGGCTGAAGGAACTGAAGAGCAAAAAGAGTTCTTTCTGCCCCGCATATTAAACGCGACCGACATCTGGTGCCAGGGATTTTCGGAACCCAACTCTGGAAGCGATGTCGCCTCTTTGTCGACAAAGGCTGTGCGAGACGGCGACGATTTCGTCGTCAACGGCCAAAAGATTTGGACCAGTTTCGCCGAGGTTGCCGACTGGTGTTTGCTTTTGGTGCGAACCGACAACGATGTTCCCAAGCACAAGGGGATCAGCGCGCTGCTTGTCGACATGAAAAGCGAAGGTGTATCCGTTAAACCACTTCGCCAAATGTCAGGCGAATCCTCCTTCAACGAGATATTTTTCACCAACGTTCGTGTTCCGGCGAAAAATCTGGTCGGCGAGCTTAACAATGGCTGGCGCATTACCATCACGATGCTGATGAACGAACGGACAAATCTGGGTTCAGCCATTTATATCCAGTTCAGGAAAAGCCTAATTACGCTAATCGAGCGCATGAAGAAACTGAAATCGGGAGGCGAACGTCTAGCGGACAATCCGATCAATCGGCAAAAGATTGCCCAAATGTATTTGGAGCTCGAAATTTTCAAGCATACCAACAATCGGGCCCTTTCCAAAATTACCCACGATGCCGTCCCAGGCCCTGAGGGCTCTATCCTCAAACTCTATTGGAGCGAGATGAACCAGCGCTATGTACAAAGGGCGATGGAAATTCTAGGCGACCACGCGCAACTCCAGGACTTCGATGACGGTTTTTGGGTTCACAGCTATCTGCGTTCCCGAGGCAATACCATTGAAGCGGGCACGAGCGAAGTCCAACGTAACATCATCGCGGAACGCGTATTGAGACTGCCGAGAAGCTACTAAAATCAATATTTATAAATCAAAAGCAAAATGAATTTCGATCTCTCCAAAACCCAAAAAATGCTGCAGGAATCTGCGCGAGATTTTCTAAAGCGGGAATGTCCGATCTCGAAAGTCCGCGAAATCGCAGATTCCGAGGACGGACATGACACCAAGCTTTGGACAGGTATCGCCGAACAAGGCTGGACCGGTCTGACTCTGCCAGAAGAACACGATGGCCTGGCCTTAAGCCTCGTCGATTTGGCTGCGGTCTCCGAAGAAATGGGACGCTTCTGTTTGCCCTCGCCTTTTACCGCCTCAGTATGGGCATCTTCGTTGATTGCCGCTTCGGATAATGCTGAACTGAAAGGGAAACTGCTACCTGATCTAGCGCTTGGCGAATCTATCGCTACAGTTGCCCTTCTAGAAGAAAGCTCCAATTGGGATTTAGCATCCGTTCAAATGAGCGCAGAAGCTTCCGACTCCGGCGTCGTTCTATCTGGCAGTAAAACGCTCGTTCTCGATGCCGCCTCCGCAAGCGCGATTCTTGTCGCCGCTCGTCAAGGTGACGAATTGATCGTGGCAGTGGCGAACAGATCAGCAGAAGGATTGAGTCTTACCGCTACACCCGGGATGGACTTGACTCGCCGATTTTATCAAGTCGATTTCGACAAAGTGGAGGCCGAGGTATTGGCAAGCGGCGCCGCTGCGGAAACCGCGCTCAAGCGCTCGATCCAGATTGGGGCTATTGCCGCTTGCGCGGATTTGCTGGGCGGCATGGAATGGGTCCTCAAAACAACCGTCGAATACGCCCAAACAAGACAGCAATTCGATAAGCCAATCGGATCCTACCAGGCCGTCCAACATCAATGCGCCGACATGCTGTTTTTCAACGAAAGCGCAAGATCTGCTACCTACTACGCTGCTTGGGCGCTCCACGAAAGCGACCCCTCAAGCGACGAAGCTGTAAGCATCGCTAAAGCTTACTGCTCGGAAGCAGCCCGACTGGTCGGCAACTCTGGTATCCAAATTCACGGAGGGATTGGCTTTACCTGGGAGCACGACCTTCAACTTTACTATAAGCGAGCAAAAGCGAGCGAGTATCTGTTTGGCGATCAAAGCCATCATCGTGAACAACTAGCCCAGCTCATTTTAGATTAGATGCGTTAGGACCAGCGGCCTAAAACCAAGCGGCTTATAGTCCAACCTTTTAATCCATAGAGGGATTCGCCTCGATCAACCCCAATCCTCAATAGCATACCCCTTGAACGCCGGCCAACTTGCTTACGAAAATCTGAATCGATTTGGTGAATACACTTGCCTTCATTTCGAAGGGGAGAGCTATACCAATGTCGAACGCATGCGGTACGGGCAATGCCTGGCGGCCGTATTGCGCGACAAGGGAGTGGGAGCCGGTGACATCGTGGCCGTCACCATGAACAATTGCCCTGAGGTTCCCGCCTCCTTCCAAGCAGCCTGGATATTGGGGGCGGCCATTCTCCCCATTATGCCTCAACTGGTAGCCCAGGAATTGAATTATATTTTGGAGCATTCCGAAGCTCGGGTCATAATTACATCCGAAGAGCTCACGGCAAAGGTTGTGGAAGCGTCCCAAGGATTGACGCATTTAAAGCATATTCTGGTCACCGGGAACTGCGACGAAGAATCCGCCACGGATATCCGACAGGAGATCGAAGCCGCTACCGCAATTGAGGGCCTACAGGCTAGGGAGCCCGATGACTTGGCTTTGCTGGTCTATACATCGGGGACCACCGGGAAACCGAAAGGAGTCATGCTAAGCCACTCGAATGTCATTGCCAATGCGGAGGCCGGGCAAGAGCTGATGAAAGGCCAGCATAAAGTCAGGTTTCTTAGCGTGCTTCCTTTGGCCCATGTCTACGGCGTACTCACCATGAATCTCGGAAGCCTCATGGGAACGATTAACGTGCTTCATCCGCAGTTCGATTTGATCAAGACATTCGAGGACATCGAGAAATACCGTATACAACGGATAAGCGTGGTGCCGACAATGATGACCTACATGGCTAGCTTCCCTAATATCGATGAGTACGATCTCTCGTCATTGGAACGGGTGAATTCCGGCGGCGCTCCTTTGCCCGACGAAACGCGGCTGGCGTTCGAAAAGAAATTCGACTGCATTGTCACCGATGGTTGGGGACAATCAGAAGCCACCTGCGTCATCACTGCCTATCGTGAAAGTGAAGACTTCAGACCGGGATCGGCTGGCCGGGTGGTCTCCAATTACGAAATCTGCGTCCAGGATGAAAACAATACGATCCTTCCGGATGGCAGCGTCGGCGAGCTATGCGTTAAGGGCCCGCACGTCATGAAGGGATACTGGAAGAACGAAGTGGCGACTAGCAATGCGATCATCGATGGATGGCTGCATACCGGAGACATCGGGAATTTGGATGAAGATGGTTTCGTCTATATCACGGACCGCAAGAAGGATCTGATAATTAAAGGGGGGGAAAACATATCTCCGCGCGAAATCGAGGAAGCGATTTACCGTCACCCTGCCGTGGCCGAATGCGCCGTAGTCGGCATGCCTTGCGAGAAATTCGGAGAGGACATTTGGGCAGTTGTCGCCCGCATGCCAAACGCCGATGTATCGGAAAAGGAAATTCAAGACCACGCGGCGACGCTCATGAACAGCTTCAAAATTCCATCGCGCGTCGTTTTCCTAGACGCTCTCCCCAAAAACTCCGTCGGCAAACTGCTGAAGCGCGCGGTTAGAGAAATCCTGCTACCGATACAGGAAGCATAGGCCGGAAATATTCCAACCAGCTGATTTATGACACTCGAGAATAAAACACTTTTGATAAGCGGGGCTAGCCGAGGAATTGGTAAAGCCATCGCATTGCGGGCGGCCCGGGATGGGGCGAATATCGCTGTCGTTGCCAAAACCGTCGATCCTCATCCGAAATTGGAAGGTACCATATACACCGCAGTCGATGAAATCAATGAAGCCGGAGGCAAGGGATTGGCCTGCCCGACCGACATACGGTTTGAGGAACAGGTCGAAGAGACGGTCGCCAAAACGATTAGAGTATTCGGAGGGATCGATATTGTCGTCAACAACGCAAGCGCCATTCAGCTTACGGGCACTTTGGATACGGAGATGAAACGCTACGATCTCATGCACTCCGTGAACACGCGAGGGACCTACCTCCTATCCAAGGCCTGCCTGCCTCACTTGTTGAAAGCATCGAATCCTCACATACTATCGATCTCGCCTCCCCTGAATCTGGAACCGAAATGGTTTGGGCCTCACCCAGCCTATACGATTTCCAAGTTCGGCATGAGCCTCTGCATACTCGGATTCGCGGAAGAATTCCGCGAGCGGGGAGTGGCCGCGAACGCGTTGTGGCCGAAAACGACGATCGCGACCGCGGCTATCCAGAACTTGCTCGGAGGCGACGAGCTTATGCGGCGAAGTCGTAAGCCCAGTATTATGGGCGACGCGGCCCACGCCATCCTCACGCAAGATAGTCGGAAATGCTCAGGAAATTTCTTTATCGACGAAGAGGTTCTGGCTGAATCCGGCGTATCGGAATTCGAAGATTACTCGGTTGTGAAAGGCTCGGATCTAGCCCAAGATTTCTTTATCTAATTTCAGACGCGTATCCACTTTTTTAAACCATGAAAAATCTGCCAATATCGTTCCTAACCCCATCTCCAATACGTAAACGCTCGCCGTTTACGAACCAATAGAAAGCAATCCAACTCGAGCATTATAATGGCTAAACCTAAAATTGTTGAGACTCGCCAGCGATACCGGATATTCGCCAGCGTATCCACGCGTTGGAGAGATAACGATATTTACGGCCATATAAACAATGCCGTATACAATTCTTGGATGGACACAGCCGTGACAAATCGTTTTCACGAATTTCAGCCTGATTTCCCCCATTCGCGGATAATAGCGATCGCAGCCGAAACCCATCTCGTATTTCGCCGATCCCTTACCCATCCTGTGGAAGCAGAAACAGGGTTCCGAGTGAGTCGGTTAGGCAATAGCTCATTGACTTGCGAGGTAGGCATTTTCTTGAGCGGAGAAGAGGAAGCCGCTGCCTGGGGCCATATGGTTCACGTCTGGGTCGATCGATCGACGAACAAGCCCGTTCCCATTCCCAATCCCGTGCGAAAAGGACTATCACCGTCAATCGTAGAGACGCCAAATAATTCAACCCATTGATACGCCCGGAACATTGGGCGATTGAGCATCGCTAACCAAAGAAAGGATACACTATGTTTGACTTAACAAATCGGATCGCCCTGTTGACGGGTTCTTCGAAAGGAATGGGAGCCGCCATGGCTGAGGGGCTCGCCGAACAAGGGGCCAAGGTTGTCATTTCGAGTCGAAATCTCGACGCTTGCGAGACTACTGCCCAAAGCATCAACCAAAAGACGGGCCGCGAATCCGCGATCGCCATCGCTTGCAATGCGGGCTATAAGGAGCAACTTCAAGCGCTAGTCGAGGAAACTCGAGACCGACTCGGGAAGATCGATATTCTGGTAGGCAATGCTGGCGTCAATCCCTACTACGGACCCATGACCGAAGTTCCTGATTCGGCCTATGAAAAGACGATGAAAACGAACGTACAGTCCAATCTTTGGCTAGCCCAAATAGTCGCCCCCGATATGGTGGAAAAGAAACGGGGCTCTATATTGCTTACGGCATCGGTCGCCGCCTTCCGCCCCTCCACGGCATTAGGTGTATACGGGATATCCAAAACGGCCGTTGTCGCCTTGGCCCGCAACTTGGCTGCGGAGTTCGGACCGCACGGGATCCGCGTTAATGCCCTCTGCCCAGGATTGGTCAAAACCGATTTCGCCAAGGCGCTTTGGGACGACCCGGAAGCGACTCGAAAAGCCGTTGAGCAAACGCCCTTGCGCAGACTAGGCGAGGCAGAGGATTTCAAAGGTATCGCGGCATTCATTTCCTCCGACGAAGCGAGTTGGATCACAGGACAGGCCCTAACAATCTGCGGCGGCACGGACATGTTCAAATAATCGAATGCGACACCCTTCCCCACCGACTCCGAAAACCTGGAACATATCCGCAAAATGGGGATAACGTATCGGCACGTGTGAATATCTATACGGTAACGATTCTTCTCAGCATTCTCGCCTATGTGGTGGTGGGAAACTATGTGGGCCGTAAAGTGAAGGGGCTGGAAGACTATTTCGTTGTTAGCCGCCAAGCGCCTGTTCTCCTCATTGTAGGGACGCTGGTCGCCAGCTTTCTCAGCACGAATACGTTCATGGGACAGGCCGGATTCAATTACGATAAAAACTCCGCAATCGTTCTCGCTCCGGGCATACTTCTTTGCGGATATATTTATGGAGCCTTGTACTTTGGGCGCTACATTCGCCGTAGCCGAGCGCTGACTGTCGCCGAGTATTTCGCCAAACGGTTTAATAGCCAGGCCGTAAGGGCGGTCGCGGGTCTAACCGTTATCGTCGGTATCGGCTTTTACCTGATTGCCGTGTCCCAGGCGGTGGCCTTGATTATCTCCAACCTTACACCGCTTTCCTATCGCGAAGCGCTCATCGTGGCTTGGATCAGCTACACTTCCTTCACTCTCTACGCGGGATCCAGAGGTGTGGTTATTACTGACACCATGATGTTCGCCTTATTTTCGGTGGTCACATTCATTGCCATGTATGCCATTTTCGATACCCACGGTGGTTGGCTTACCGCCATGGAAAGCCTGGTCCAGCTGGAAGAGAAACCGGACCTGATGGCTTGGCATGGGATTACGGGCCCCGGTCTCCAATTTGAAACGCCAGCGGACTTTCTAATCTGGTTCATCATAATCATGGTGGCATGGAGCTTCGTCACGGCAATCAGCCCATGGCAATCAAGTCGCTACTTGATGGCTAAAAGCGAGCAGGTGGTGCTGCGTTCGGCGTGCGCAGCGGCCATCAGTATTGGAGTGATTCAAGGAATGGTCTACGCGGCCGCTCCCGTCGTCAATTTAAGCAACGCGGCGATCGAGCCAAGAGATGAAGTGCTGGTTTGGGCCGCCTTAAACATTCTCTCCCCTGTCGTAGGGGCCTTGCTGCTGGCCGGCCTGGTAGCCGCCGCCCTATCGTCGGCATCCACGTTCCTTTCCTTAATCGGATTCAATCTGAGTCATGATATACTACACGAAAAAGGAGCGGATGAACGAGCGAAATTGAGATTCAGCCGAATCATGATGCTCGTCGGAAGCCTCGCCACCTTGATCGTCTGCCTAACGATCGAGCAAAATATATTCTGGCTAACCTATTTCGCTGGAACCTTGTTCGCCTCCGCTTGGGGACCGGTCGCCTTGATGAGCGTTTGGAGCAAGCGAATTACGTCGAGCGCCGCGTTTTGGGGAATCACCTGCGGTTTCGCTGGCAACGTCATTCCTAAACTTCTCGTTACTATGAAGATCATCGCCCTTCCAGTTTATCTGGATCCGATACTAATCGGGGCCGTCGTTAGCCTGAGCGTCGTAGTACTCGTATCCAAAATGACCACCGTTTCCAAAGCGGAAAACGACTACCGGCTTTCACTGCTGCAAACTCCCGAAGAGGAACTGGATCAGAAAGAGGCGAGAACAACGATCAGATACGCTCTCGCGGTCGGAGTCTTCGGCATCGCCATGACCACTATCATGCTGATCTTCTACGTGGCTCCTTACCAAAAGGCTTTGGCCCCCAACGGCGGGGAATCCCGCTTTAATTGGTTCACCGGAGAGGCATTTTTCGCCTACGCGTGGGCCGCGATATTCGTTTTCATGGCCTGGTTAATGCGCCGGGGCGTACGCAATGAGTACATTTCAAAACCAATACTTAGAATAGAGGACCGAAATGAAATTGAATGATAAGATTGTCATCGTAACCGGAGCGGCCAGCGGGATTGGCAAAGCGCTTTGCCAACGTTTCCACAAAGAGGGAGCCGCCGGCATTGTTGCCGTCGATATTGATGCCAAGGGCGCCGTGGAGGTCGCCGACTCGGTTGGTGGAATCGGCATCGGCGCTGATGTATCCATAGAGGCTGACGTCATCAAAGTAGTAGAGGAGGCAGAACGGGAATACGGACGCATCGATATATTCGCTTCCAACGCTGGCATTGCTGGCTATGACGTATCCCATGCGGCCTCCGCCCCCAACGAGGTCTGGGAGCGAATTTGGAGCGTCAATGTTATGGCCCACGTCTACGCCGCTCGAGCCGTCCTGCCTCGCATGATCGAGAGAGGCAGCGGATACTTGCTGAACACCGCTTCGGCAGCCGGCTTGCTCAGCCAGATCGGAAGCGCCCCCTATTCGGTTACCAAACACGCCGCCATCGGATTCGCCGAGTCCCTGTCTATTACCCATTACGACGACGGCATTCGCGTATCCGTTATTTGCCCCCAAGCTGTGCGCACGGCGATGACTGCGGGCACGGATGGCGGCAGCGCCGGACTGGATGGCATGATGGAAGCGGACGAAGTCTGCGATTCGGTAGTTAAAGGCATCGAAGAAGAGCGATTTCTAATCCTGCCTCACCCAGAAGTCCTCAACTACATGCAACGCAAGACATCGGATTACGACCGTTGGCTTGGCGGCATGCGTCGGCTTCGCAGCAAAATGATCGCCCACGAGTCTTAATACATGCCCAAGTAGCGTAGTATAATTTCAACGACCCTAGAAACTTAGCCAGATTTGCAAATGATTAAAACGAGATTCACTGAAACATTCGAAATTGAGCATCCAATTGTCCAAGGTGGCATGCAATGGGTGGCTCGAGCAGAGCTAGTATCCGCAGTTGCTAACGCGGGAGCTCTCGGCTTCCTTACCGCCCTCACTCAACCGACGCCGGAAGACCTCGCTAAAGAAGTGCAGCGATGCCGCGATATGACTGACAAGCCATTCGGCGTCAACCTGACCATTCTTCCCTCGCTCAAAAAGATCCCCTATGATGAATACCGGCAGGCGATTATCGAATCGGGCGTGAAGATTGTCGAAACTGCAGGCAACAATCCCGCTCCCCACCTGCCCGACTTCAAGAACGCCGGAGTTAAAGTGATTCACAAGTGCACCTCCGTCCGGCACGGACTAAAGGCCGAGAGCATCGGCTGCGACGCCATTAGCATGGATGGTTTCGAATGCGCGGGCCACCCTGGGGAAGACGACGTGACCAATCTGGTTCTCCTTCCCATAGCTCGAGATAAAATCAGGATTCCCATGATCGCCTCTGGAGGCCTCGGTGACGCCCGCGGGCTGGTGGCCGCTCTTGCCCTGGGGGCCGAAGGGATGAACATGGGGACTCGATTCATGGCAACTCAAGAAGCTCCTATTCACGACAAGGTGAAGCAGCAGATGGTGGAAAACGACGAACGAGCCACCGAGTTGATCTTCCGAACGCTTCACAATACCGCTCGGGTAGCAAGCAACTCGGTGAGCCGTGAGGTCGTATCCATCGAGGCCAAGGGTAACGCGACCATCGATGACGTTGCCCACTTAGTATCCGGACAACGGGGACGCGTTGTATTCGAAAATGGCGATACAGAACATGGAATTTGGTCGGCCGGAATGATTCAAGGATTGATTCACGATGTGCCAACGGTAAGGGAACTGGTCGACCGCATCATGAATGAGGCTAGCGATATTATCAATGGACTCAACGACATTTCTTCTTAACGCCTAGCAAAAAGGCATTCGACTATCTTAAAGCGTACGACAATCCTCTAACAACAGAAGTATAAGATTATGCATTACGAAACTATCCTGTACGACGAACGCGATCATATCGCCACGGTTACCCTTAACCGTCCAGACCGCCTCAATGCTATTACACGGCAGCTGCAAGAAGATCTCTTCAATGCTATGCGGCGAGCAGAGGACAGCGATGACGTTCGCGTTATTATCCTTACAGGCGCCGGCCGCGGCTTTTGCGCCGGGGCCGACATGAAACTTCTAGACGATACATCAGCAGAGGCTGGCACGTCAGAGCTAACCGACGAAGAGTGGGTAAAGGCCAATTGCCTTCCCCATCCCCGAGACGATGCCAGAGAGGACTTCCAAAAGACTAACAGCTACTTTCCAGCCATCACTAAGCCGATCATAGGCGCGATCAATGGAGCCACCGTCGGGCTTGGCTTTGTACTTCCGCTTTATTGCGATATTCGTATCGCGTCAGATCAGGCTAGATTCGGAACGGCATTTGCCCAACGGGGATTAATCGCTGAACACGGTGTCAGCTGGATCCTGCCAAGATTGATCGGCATCTCAAATGCGTTGGACCTCCTCTACTCGGCGCGTTTGATAAATGCAGATGAAGCCCTTCGCATGGGAATAGTCAGTCGAGTGGTTCCACATGACACTTTAATGGACGAAGTCAGGCAATACGCGGAACATCTTGCCACCAATGTTTCGCCACGCTCGCTAAGAGAGATGAAGCGTGAAGTCTACAACGCTCTTTTTCAAACGCTGGCTGAAGCAACCGATGCAGCCAACCTAGATATGGCGGCCAGCTTCAAATGCGACGATTTCAAGGAAGGAGTCGCCCACTTTATCGAGAAACGATCGCCCAACTTTACAGGAAAGTAGAACAGGCATCCTGCCTGTTTCATTATTGGGCAGCAGGCCATAAGCCTTTTCTATCATTTGAAGACGGCTCGCTACCAGATTCGAAATCCAAACCCTCTCAAATGCCTAGCGTCTTCCCCAACTCAGTCCAGTTCTTTAACCGTATATGAGGAACGGATACATCGGGCGGAGCGGCGGTAGCATTCAGCCACACAGGAATTAGCCCTGCCCCACTCGATCCCAGCACGTCATTTTCCCATAGGTCACCAACATACCAAGTTGCCGAGGGAGTTGATCCGAGTTCGCTCACCCCGTGTTCGAAGATTGCCGGATGTGGCTTTCGAAAGCCAAATTCCGCACTCGAAATAACAAATTGAAAGGCTTCCAGTACGGAAAGCCGCTCAATGTCGCTCTTTAGCAAAACACCGCTGAAGATTGAGTTACTAACGACTCCCATCGGGATCTTCAATTGGATCAATTCACGCAATACCCGACTAGCATCCTCCGGGGGCGAGTAATCTATTATGGTGGAGCGGATCATCCGCTCCAAGTCCGCTGGGGCGCCAAGCGAATTCGGAATACGCGGATCGAGGGATGATTCCAGCCACTTTCTAACATGGAATTCCCCTAGCCCTTCATTGTACACAGTCTCCATCGCGCTCGCTAGCGAAGCCGGAAGATCGAACCCATTTTCGACAAGCGGTGCAAACGAATCGCTCTTCAAGACGGCCCGTAGTCTTGTATTGAGCCCGCCCGACAAACTATCTTGAAGTAGCGTGCTTCCAAGATCGAAAAGAATTCCTTCCGGCCTAGCCACTTCCATATCGGTTTGTCAATGTCGCTGGCGCGGTTTTATTAAGCGGAGCAGAACTAATATACATCTTCGAGCTTCAAGGTTTCTTTTAAACGAATGCCCTTTTCCGTCTGAACTAGCGAACAGAGTTCAATAAGTGGATCATGCTCGAAAAAGAGAAAGAAATTTTCATCCACAGCCCGCTCCAGAAATTTAGCTTTCTCTTCAAACGTCAACAATGGCCTAATATCGTACCCCATTACATAAGGTAAGGGAATATGGCCTACCGATGGAATCAGGTCCCCCATGAAAGCCACCATTTTTCCGTCGATACGAATTAGAGGAAGCATCTGCGATTCGGTATGCCCATCCACACGCAACACTTCGATATTCGGG
>CAZFUD010000023.1:0-33532 GCA_964521705.1 uncultured Opitutaceae bacterium
TTCGCGAAACCCGTAGTCCTCTTGACCGCGTTCGGAATCGCCATCTGGAAGGCCTATCTCGTTTGCGCGTATTTCATGCATCTCAAATTCGAGAAAATTTATGCCCCCTACATCCTTTTGGCCTGCCTGTCTTTGCTTTTCGTGTTCTTTTTTGGCACTGCCACGGACGCCATGTTCGCCAATGGACACAATTGGGTGAAGCCCATGGACGAAAACGAAAAGGTTGAGGAGGCGATGGCGAGAAGCTATGTGCTAAATAAAGACAAGCATGGCGGTGGTCATGGGGATGACCACGACCACGATAGCGAGGCTCACTAGATTTGTGTTATTGGGGTAAGACTAATTTCTGTAGGGGACCAGAAACGAAGAGGGAAATATGAAAACTTTAGAACCGGCGTACGGCGGACATAGCCGCCCTGAAAGTGAGCCAAAGATTAGCAATAGCGCCCTTGGCATGATTGCGTTCATTGGTACGGAGCTCATGTTCTTCGCTGCTTTGATCAGCGCTTTTCTGATCATAAGCTCGGCCGCGGAGGCCTGGCCTCCTGAAGGTCAGCCACGCCTGCCAATTTATGTTACCGCATTGAATTCCTTGGTTCTCTTTGCGAGCGGTTGGATGATGTTCAAAGCTTACCAGTCGTTTAAGGCGACCTCGTTCAGCGAAGAAACGAGCAAATTGGTCAGAATCACCATGTGGCTAGGTATTGTTTTCGTAGCGGTGCAAGGGATCGAATGGATACGATTGCTGAGCTACGGTCTGACTATGACCTCCAGCCAATATGGAGCATTTTTCTACCTGATTATCGGCACGCATGCGATTCACGCGATCGGGGCCGTAATCGGCTTGAGGCGATTGTCTATCAAGCTGGGAAAAGGCATCCTCAGGCTAGAAACCTTTCAAGCTGTTCAACTGTTTTGGTTCTTCGTCGTAGGTGTTTGGCCAATACTCTACGTGTTGGTGTATCTGAGTTAGAGGAGATGGGTTACCAATGAAGAAGCTACTGGGACTATTGATTATACCAGCCATCTCTAGCGAGTCGTTCGCCTGTTCTGTTTGTTCGATAACCAACGAAGCGGCCCGATATGCTTACTATGCGACAACGGCGTTGCTTACCTTGCTGCCGCTATTGATGATTGGCGGAGTGGTTTACTACATCGCTAGAAAAGATCGATAATCGAGGTGAAGCATTGCGTTTCGGCTTCTTCAAACCGCGGATTCGAGATTTGTTGAAATAGAGTTTTGCTTTAGTGCGTTGTCTCTTGCAGCGAGCGAGCTAAGTTCATGGCCAACCTTTAATCAGTATCTTCAATAACAGATGCGAGGTAGGGCAATAAGCGGTCGGCTTTTGAAAAGCGTTTAATTCTGGAGGGTTTCGATTTGAGCCGGAGCGGGTCTACAACCTTGCAAGTTGAACATAGGAAAGCTGTGCAACCAGACCTGCGAGCATTGCCACGTGAACGCGGGCCCGGCCAGAAAAGAGCTCATGAACCGGGAAACAGTGGATCGCGTGCTGGAATGGTTTAGCTCGGCGAAGTCCATCTGCCTGGTGGACATAACCGGGGGAGCCCCTGAAATGAACCCCCAATTCCGCTACCTGGTAAGCTCCCTCAAAAAGATAAGGCCCGAAGTGGGCATTATCGACCGATCTAATCTGACCATACTTTTAGAGCCAGGATACGAGGATTTGATAGGCTTCCTGGCTAAGAGTCGAGTGGAGATCGTTGCTTCATTGCCTTGTTATCAATTGGAGAATGTGGATCAGCGAAGGGGCGATGGCGTTTTCGAGGCCTGAATGAAGTCCTTAAGGCAATTGAACGCAGCAGGATATGGTTTGGATCCCAGGTTGCTCCTAAATCTGGTCTACAATCCGGTTGGAGCGACGTTGCCGCCAAATCAACAAGAGCTAGAACAAGATTACAAAGCGGTCCTCGAAACGAATTTCGGCGTCGTTTTTAACCGTCTGTATACCATCACCAACATGCCGATCGCCCGTTCTCTCAGTCAATTAAAGCGAGAGGGTAAACGAGAGAGCTACGAGCGTCTGTTGGAGGATCGTTTCAATTCTGAGGCAGTGGAAAACCTGATGTGCCGGAACACGCTGAGCGTTGACTGGCTCGGCCGCGTTTACGATTGCGATTTCAATCAGATGATAGACCTGCCTTTGGGCGGAAGAAATTTAAGATTCCTCTGGGATTTTGATCCAGATAAACCTATAAATGACCCGATTGCGTTGGGAAACCATTGTTTTGGCTGTGCGGCCGGAGCCGGTTCCAGTTGCAGTGGGGCTCTTCAGTGAGTGATCTAGTAGACGGTTCGCAATTATCTGTCTACGTTTGACACGAACTGAATGTCCAGAACTGTGTCGTAGTCAGTAACTTGAATCGTTAATGAGAACCCTAGCACAGATTGCTTTGCTCGCCCTTTTGGGGCTTTTTGCGTTCGGATGTTCCGAACTCGGCGAAAAGGCGTCAAAAGCAGCGGGGAAGAAGTCGGATTCTGCTAAGCGGGAAGAGAAAGCTGCCAAACGCGAGGAGGCTAAAGGGGCAGCAGTTCAAAGGGAACCCGCCAGAACGAGACCAGCTGTGCCCGTCAAAGTAGTCAAGGTGTCGGAAGGGGAAATCACTTCGTCTCTGGTTTTCGACTCGGTGCTGGAAACTGAGAGTTCAGTGGAGATTTTCGCAGAAGCCTCTGGAATCATTCTTGAGGTCCTGGTTGAGGAGGGGGATCGCGTCGTCGAGGGCCAGATTCTCGCTCGCATGGAAAATGAAGAGGAGCGCGTCGATGCTGAAGAGGCGAAAGCCCGATACGAGCACGACAAAGCGAATTTCCAACGAACTACTGAGTTGCACGCTCGCAAGCTCATAAATCAACAGCAGTACGATAATGAGAGGTTCGGTCTCGAGCAATCTCGCTTACGATTTGAGAGAGCGAAAATCCAGCTGGAGAATACAATCGTTCGCTCGACGGTAAGCGGCGTGGTTACAGAAAGGGAGGCTCAAGCAGGCAGACGAGTAACGACCAATGGCAAGCTGTTTTCGATCATGAATCTCGATGAGCTCTTCGCTAGCGTGAATATACCAGGGCAGCATTTGTTGAGCATCGAGGAAGGGCTGCCTGCGATAATCGACTCAGAATTGATTGAAGGCGTTCGATACGAGGCCTTTGTCAAGCTGGTGAGCCCAATCGTCGATCCCGCCAGTGGAACGTTTAAGGCGAAGGTAGCGGTTGCCAGTGTAAATGGCATGCCCATATATCCGGGAATGTTCGTCAACGTAAGGGTGATCGTAGACACCGCTGAAGATGCCGTGCTCATACCGAAAGACGCCATCGTTCACGAGGGCGATCTGAAATACATTTATAGAGTCAGTAAGGGCAAGGCTGAAAAGATATTATTGCATGAGGGGTATTCTAATGTAGAATACGTTCAAGCGAACTCGGGCGTTAGCGAGGGCGAATTTATTATCGTTATGGGGCACAGCGCCCTGAAAGACGGCGCTAATGTGAAGATAGTTAGAGATGCGGTAGCCGCGGAAGAGAAAGACTCTGCAGCGGCCGATTCATCCCAAGGTTGAAAATCGGCGGTTTCGCTGTATGTATTCGACTTATTCATTCGAGCATAGGGCCCGATTATCCCTGCTGTGAAAAAGGATTCCCATTTCGCAATAGCGACGCGCCGTCCTGTTTCCGTTCTAATGGTAGTATTGGCTGTCTGTGTCTTTGGGTACGTATCCTATCAGAAGTTGCCGCTCACTTTGATGCCGGATATCTCCTATCCGACTCTAACGGTTCGTACCGAATATCCGGGCACTGCTCCCCAAGAAGTGGAAGCCCAGATTTCCGAACGTTTCGAACAGCAGCTCGGAGTTGTCCAGTACCTCAATAAAATCACTTCGATTTCGAGGGCTGATCAGTCCGATATTCTTTTGGAGTTCGCATGGGGAGCGGACATGAGCGAGGCTGCTCAATCGATCAGAGAAAAGCTCGATCGCTTGCGGTTGCCTCGGGACGCAAAGCGACCGCTGATTCTGCGTTACGATCCCACTCTGGATCCAATCATGAGGATCGGCATGACAGGTCCTTACCCCCTCGATCAGCTACGTCTTTACGCTGAGGAGATCGTACAGAGGGAATTGGAAGGAGAGGAAGGCCTGGCTGCCGTAAAGGTAATTGGCGGCCTGGAAGAGGAATACCAAGTGAGGATTTCCGAAGACAAGCTCGTGTCTTTGAATTTGGATATCCAGACGATTAATACGCGTTTGGCTCAGAACAACGTAAATCTGCCGGGTGGTCGATTGGAGGAAGGCAGAATTCGGTACTCGATTCGCACGCTGAATGAATTCAAATCGATGCAAGACATCGGCTCAATCGTGATCGCCCAGAAAAATGGGGTCAATGTCCAGCTCAACGATATCGCTGTGATTGAGCGTAGTCACAAGGATATCGAGATTGAGACATTTGTAAATGGACGAGAGAGCGTTGAAATCGAGATATACAAAGAGGCGGACGCCAATATCGTGGAAGCCGCAAAGGGCGTTCGCGAGAAGCTGTATGGCACGCAGAAGCAGCAAACCTATTTCAATCAAGACGCTATTGAAGCCCGGGAGCAACGTAGGGCGGAAATCAGGCAGGAGGTCAGAAGTGGCAAAATGAGTCTAAGCCAGGGACGCCGCGAGGCAGCGCTGGCGGAGCGAGAAGAACGCTTGATGACCGACTATGTAGCTTACAAATTGCCGGAGGGATGCGAGTTGCAGACTCTCACGGACCAGTCGGTATTCATCAAGCAGTCGATAGACGAGGTGAGAGGCAACGCCATCGTGGGAGGCGGTATCGCCGTTTTTGTGATATTTCTGTTTCTGAGAAACGCCGGCCACACGGCGATCATTGGGATTACAATACCGGTATCCATTTTGGCGACCTTCGCTCCCATGCAATTGTCCGGAGTATCTCTAAATATCATATCCCTAGGTGGGTTGGCCCTCGGAGTAGGGATGCTGGTGGATAATTCCATCGTCGTGCTGGAGAGCATTTTTCGTTGCCGGGAAAAAGGCGATGATTTCGTCAAATCCACGATAAGGGGCGTTTCTGAAGTCGGTGGCGCGGTGGTTGCCTCGACGCTCACAACCATATCGGTTTTCTTTCCCATCGTTTTCGTGGAAGGGGTGGCTGGCCAGATTTTTGGCGACATGGCCCTTACGGTTGTATTTTCATTGATGGCATCGCTGGTTGTGGCCCTATACTTTATACCCATGTTGGCGTCTCGAAAGTTTGGGGACAAATCGGAGGGCCGCACTGGTGGATGGAAAGCTTTGCTCAGCTTGAGTTTTCTTGGGGAGTCCTGGAGAAAGTTCTCTACTTCGCTCTCGGATTACCATGCTCTCATTAGACGCTCTTTTTGGCCATCGAGAATCCTTTGGTCACTTTGCTATCCATTGGTTTTCACCATCCTGATTCTGACTCTTCCCTTTCGGATTACGATGTGCTTGGCTGGGAAGCTATTGGCTTTCTCGGCCTTCTTGATGATGTTGATCGTGGTGGCGTTGGCTTGGATAGGAAAAGCTCTTTTGTGGATCTTGTATCCATTTCTTAAACTATTTGATCGAATGCTTAGCGGTCTCGTTATTCTGTATAGGCGACTGTTGGACTGGGCTCTCAATAACAAATTGTTCATCGTAGGTGGAGCGTTTGCCGCTTTCGCGGCTACGATAATCTTCGTTTACCCAAAGCTGGGAAGCGAATTGATACCGAAGGTGCATCAGGGGGAATTCAATTTCCATGTTAAGCTACCGGTGGGAACGCCCATCGAGGAAACTACTTTGGTCGCTCAGACAATCGAAGCAGTTGCGCTCGAAAGCGAGCATGTCGATCGAACGGCTCTCCTTATTGGCAGCGACGGAAGCGCTTCGGCTGAGGCGGACGAAGGCGAGAATACAGGAACGATTACTGTAGCCCTAATCGAGGGAGCGGACGAGGCGATCGAAACGCTGGTCTTGGAAGAAATGCGAGACTTCGCTTTGGGTATCCCGGATTTGGAAGTTGAGATCAGCTATCCGGAGCTCTTCAGCGTGAAGGACCCGATAGAAGTGGAAATATACGGGCATGATCTTGATGATATGAAGGTCGCTAGCTCCATGGTCGTTGCCGCCATGAATGGGATATTTGGAGTAGTGGACGTTCGATCGAGCATCCAAAAAGGGAACCCCGAGGTTCAGGTGATCTACGATCGGCAACGCTTGGCTCAGCTTGGTCTGCCGCTACGAGCTGTCGCCGAGCTAATCCGAAATAAGATACAGGGACAGGTGCCCACCGAGTTTCAGCAACGCGACCGGCAAATCGATATTATGGTTCGGCTAGATGAGCAGGATCGGATGAACTTGAGCGACTTGCGCGAGATCGTCGTCAATCCGCGCGGAGAGGTGCCCATTCCTTTATCCTCTGTAGCTGAATTGCGCGTGCGGGAAGGTCCTAATGAAATTCGCCATCTCGATCAGCAACGAGGCGGCGTCGTTTCGGCTAATGTTGAAGGGATCAGTTTGTCTGAAGCGACATTGATGATCGAGGAGGCTCTTTACGATCTAGAATTGCCATTGGGGTTTGAATACAATGTCACGGGTCAAGCGGCAGAGATGAAACGGTCAAGCGATAGTCTGATGTTCGCATTGGGATTGGCGATATTCCTGGTCTACTTGGTCATGGCTAGCCAGTTTGAGTCGCTTCTTCATCCGTTTATAATCCTTTTCACCGTACCATTGGCTATTATCGGGGTCATGCTTGCCCTCTACCTGGGCGGCTGGTCGCTAAACATCCTGGTCTTCATCGGACTGATCATGCTAGCCGGGATTGTGGTCAATAATGCCATCGTGCTCGTAGACTACATCAACAACTTGAGGCGAAGCGGAAAGGAGAAATCGCATGCGGTTAAAGCGGCGTGCATGGCCCGTTTTCGTCCGATTCTCATGACCACAATGACAACCGTGCTTGGTTTGATTCCAATGGCCTTAGGTCTAGGGGAAGGTTCGGAGATGCGGGTTCCCTTGGCCATAACGGTAATCTTCGGGCTGACGTCTTCGACATTTCTTACCTTGGTCGTCATTCCCTCTGTCTACCTGCTTGTGGATCGAAAAAAGATCGAGGTGGAATCCGATATCGAGGTTGAGGAATCGGGAAGGTCGGCGGAAGTTTAAATAGAGATGCCAGAGAACCAGAGCAGTCTACTTCCATCAATTTCCGTGAATCGCCCAGTCACGGTAATGATGGGACTATTGCTGGTATTCGTATTAGGAGCAATCGCCTACAATAAAATTGGGATAGAGTGGTTTCCCGGAGGGTTGGAATCAAAGCGGTTGATGGTTCGGGCGGACTATGAAAATTCGACCCCCTTGGATACGTTGGACAAAGTAGTCGAGCCAATCGAAGATATACTTGGAACGATCACCGGTATAGAGCGTATTCACACTAGAGCGTATTCAACTTCCGGACGGGCGTATGTCTACTTCTATAACAGCGTCGATATGGACCGGGCTTACGATGATATCAAGGATCGTATGGATCGAGTGCTGCCGGAGTTGCCGGAAGAAGTGGAAGAGATCCGTGTTTACACATACGACGAAGATGATGAGCCTATATTGTTTTCCGCTCTTACGCTAGGCCCGAATATCGATAATCCAGAGTACTTTATTGAGCGGTACATCGAGCCCGCTCTGCAAAGGATTGATGGTGTTGGGGATGTGGATATCAAAGGGGACGCCAGTCGAGAAGTGCGAATCTCGTTGGATCAAGAAAAGCTGAAGACCCACAAAATCGATGTCTATGAGCTATCCAGAAATCTTCGCGACCAAAACCTGAATCTGAGTGCCGGCAGAGTGATGGAAGGCGGGCAAGAGTATATGGTGAGATCGGTTGGGCGAATTGAGGATATCAGCCAATTACAGGATTATATCGTCGACAGGAAAAAAGGCGTAAGACTAAAGGATCTAGGAGAGGTCTACATAAGTACCCTAGAGAACTACAGCACATGGAGGCTGAATGGCGGGAAGTCCTACGGCGTCGAGATCATGCGGTCGGGTAACGCGAATATCGTTGAGATAAGCAAGGCCGTTAACCGTGTCTTCGAACGCTTCGAGAATTCTAGGCGGTGGGATGGCATCCAGTTTCGTGTCTTTAAAGATCAGGGGAAATACATCCTAGAATCGATGAACAATCTTAAGATGTCGGCCCTTTGGGGAGGCGTCTTCTCGTTTATCGTCTTAATTTGTTTTTTGCGTTCTCTAAGTATCACATTAACAATTACGCTAGCTATTCCTCTTTCTCTTTTATGTTCGGTGACCGTGCTCTATTTTATGGGCTGGACATTGAATATTCTCACTATGATGGGCCTACTGATTTCCATAGGTCTCGTCGTCGACAATGCGATAGTCATGGTCGAGAACATTCATTCCAAAAGGGAAATGGGTTTGGGTCCAAAGGAGGGCGCTCTTCAGGGAGCGAGCGAGATTTCCTTGGCCATAACCATGTCGACGATGACAACTATGGTCGTTTTCCTTCCGTTGCTTTTGATGGAGTCAGGCGGGGAAATACGTTTCTATTTCCATCGCATTGGTATTCCTGTCGTTTCAGCTTTGGCGGCCTCATTGACAATCGCATTGTTGGTCATCCCACTGGCTTCCAAGATCTTTTTCGCAAAGGCTGCGAAGGAACGGAGATCGAGACGGGAAGGGCTCATTAGCCGATTTTATCAAGTTTTACTGGACCGAACGCTCAAAGACAGAGCATTGGCCACATTTATTCTGTTCGCGATTATTGGAGGTACATTGTATCCTATTTACGATGACTGGATTGAAACCCGAGATCGAAGCAGTAGTTCGGGCAGAATATCGCTCCGATTTGAATTGCCGGCAGGAATTAAGAAAGAGGAAGTCGCCGAATGGGTCGACTACGTGGAAGCCTTCATAGAAGATAATATGGATCGGTACGAGTTCGATAGCTATACTTCGTACTTCAGTTACTCATCAATGTACGTCTATCTGAATATGGCTCAGGAAACGTTGAATTGGCAACAAGTGGCTACTAGGTGGTTTCTCGAAAAGATAGGAAAGGCTCCAGAGGAGTCGATGAGCCGTGGAGATATCATGCGGGACATTGGGGAGCGGCTGGAGTTGCCGCCCGGGTTGAGGATGCGCTATAGCTATAGTAGTTCAGGTGATTCTACTCGGTCATTCTATTTAATGCTTTATGGCGACGACACGGAAACGCTTTATCAGCTTGGCGAAGAGGTTGTCAGGCGAATTTCAACCATCAAGGAGCTAGTAGGGCTTGATTTGGAGCTGGAAGAAAACAATCAGGAATTGAATGTCGAGCTGGATAGGGAACAAGCCCAGCAAATGGGAATCAGCACTCGCGATGTTTCCAATAGCATCTCTTATGCAATGCGCGGCTCGAGCGTCGGCCGCTTCTATCAGGATGGTCGACGAGACATTAATATTGAGGCTCGATTACAAGAGGAAGATCGCGAGACCTTAGAGGCCTTAAGCCGGTTGACCTTCATATCCGATAGCGGCAATGAAGTGCCCCTGCAGTCGATATCTGAATTGGATTTTCGAGATGCGGCTCGCTATATACGGCGAGATGATCGAAAGACCTCTATGCGTATTCGGGCATTGATGGAGACGGATGACGTTCGAAGGACGGATGCTCAGATAGAGGCTTTGATGGAAGGTTTTGAAATGCCTCGTGGCTACCGTTGGGATCGTGGTAGTAGCTACTACCAAATGGACAAAGAGAATCAGGAGATTCGCTTCGCCCTCATCATGATATTCATCTTTGTCCTGTTTTTGATGGGAATTCTCTTTGAGTCCTTTGTGTTGCCGCTCGCGGTGATAGGAACCGTTCCCATAGCTGGTGTAGGTGTTGTGTGGATGCTGGTTGCTTCAGACACAGCCTTCGAACGAATGGCGAGTGTTGGGGCGATGATCCTGATCGGCATCGTAGTGAACAACGGAATCGTTTTAGTTGACTTGTCTCAACGATTCATGAAGCAAGGGCTTTCGAGAAACGAAGCGTTGATTGAGGCGAGCAAACGTCGATTCCGGCCCATCTGGATTACTTCCCTGACTACGATTTTCGGCATGGTGCCCATAGCCATTGGGGGTTCGAAGGTAATGGATATGTCTTACGCTCCTATGGGTAGGGTGATTATTGGCGGATTGCTTGTATCTACATTTCTAACACTTATCGTAGTCCCGCTTTTCTTTACGTTCCTAGACGATTTGCGGAACTGGTCCATTAGAACGGCAAGTCTGATGGTGCCAGATAGATCGCGAATCGCTGAATAGGGCAAAACCGAACTACGATAGACTGCTCCCCTCTATCAGTTTACTCTGAAGCGGATTACCCATATTGCCCAGGATTGGACGGTTACTATTCTTGGGCTCCGTTAACGAGGCGATTAATACCCAGAGGATTATCGTCCTTCAACTCTTCGGGCAATCGATCTTGAGGGCTCGCTTGGTAAGCGATCAGGCGTGTGAATCGAGTGATGGCATGCGTGCCAACCGATGTGCTTCGACCATCAGAGGTTGCCGGGAACGGTCCTCCGTGAACCATTGAATGGCAAACTTCGACGCCGGTTGGAAACCCGTTGTAAACTATGCGACCGACTTTCCGTTCTAGGATAGCAATGACATCCGAGAATTCGGCAAGATCTTCGTCGGTTCCGTGGATGGTTCCCGTGAGCTGGCCTTCGAATTTCTCAAGGAGCTTCAAGAGCTCGGATTTGTTGGACCATCGGACAATAGTCGTTCCGGGACCAAAGATCTCCTCGCTAAGCGAATCGTCTTCCAGGAATGCATCGGCGTCGGCGGCGAATACTGCCGTCGATCCCAGGCAGATCGGATCACTTGAGTCGGACGATCCGGAAACCAGAGTTTCAACTCGGTCGTTGGCATCCAGTCTTTCAACGCCCGACGCATAAGCGGTCCGTATCGAGGCGTTCAGCATGACTTGGTCGGAAGTCCCCATCATCTGATCCGAGAAAGCCTGGACGAACTGATCGCCGGTTTCGCCTTTTTCGACGAGAACAATGCCCGGGTTGGTGCAAAATTGGCCGACACCCATGGTAGCGGATACATGCAGACCGCTGGCTATAGAGTCGATATTCCCTTCGAGGACTTTGGGAAGTAGCACAACGGGGTTTACGCTGCCCATTTCGGCATAAACGGGAATTGGCTCAAGTCGGTTTGAAGCGATTTTCATCAACGCAGTTCCGCCCGCAGTCGAACCTGTGAAGCCCACGGCTTTTACCGCTGGATGCGATACCAAGGCCGAGCCGACAGTTCTCCCGCCTCCGAAGAGAAGGCTGAAGACGCCGTCGGGCATCCCCGTCTTTTCCGCTGCAGCCCGGACCGCTTGACCAATATATTCGGCAGTGCCCGGATGAGAGGAGTGAGCCTTAACAATTACGGGGCACCCGGCCGCCAATGCAGAGGCTGTGTCGCCCCCGGCGGTAGAGAACGCCAATGGGAAATTGCTGGCAGCGAAGACAACAACCGGTCCCAGTGGGCGTAGCATCGAACGAACGTCGGGCTTGGGAAGCGGCTGGCGGTCAGGAATGGCAGTATCGATTCTGGCCTGTACCCATGAGCCTTCCTCAACGAGACTAGCGAATAGTCTCAATTGACCGGTTGTGCGGGCCGTTTCCCCCTTTATGCGGGCTTCCGGCAAACCGGTTTCTTGCATGGCTCGCTGCGTTAGAACATCGCCTAGGTTATCGATCTGATCGGCGATTTCATAGAGGAAGCGGGCTCGCTCTTTGCCGCTTTTTTGACTGTATTCAAGAAATGCTTGCTCGCCCAAGCTGGCAGCCTGTTCGACTTCTTCGCTAGTAGCGCTGAAAATCGGAGGATCGAGTTTCTGTCCCGTTGATGGATCGACTGCTCGGGTTGAGTCGGTTCCCTGATTGGCAATGGAGAAACCGATGATAGATCGGCCGGCTACTATGGCAAGGTCTTCAGTTGGCATTTTGTAAAACGTAATTAGGTGGTGGGTGCGAGAATCGAAATGTGGCTCTCGTTGAATGGAATAGTCCTCGAAGATTGATCTCTAGAGGGTGGGAATGCAATAGCGTTTCCCTGTCGGGTTCCATTCGATTATCTAAATTGCAGGAGCGGGTCTATCCCGTGATTGAGAGCATTGGCGAACAGTCCGAAGTAAAAATCGCGGGATAGACCCGCTCCTGCACCGCAATCTTAGTCATGTTCTTAGATCTCGGGCACGCCGAGGTCTTCGAAATTCAAACCCACTTTTCATTGGATAAGCTTTCCAACGGGAGCATTTCAAAGGCCGCCAGTATCGAAGTTGGCTCGAGGGGTGGTGAAAAGACAGACCTCGATATTTCGCTCCGAGCCGATCTGGGCAAATGATCGAATTTGAGCGTCATTAAGCATCTGGATCCCGCTTCCCTGACTAATACGATGAACGGGGCACCCGATCTGGTCGGCCTCTTTGAGTATGGCCTGGAATGTTTCAGGGGATTCCGTGCTGGGAATTTCGATACGATAATTTCTGCCGTCCGAGAGACGCTTTTCGGAAGCCGTTTTGCTGTCCGTGGCTGGCAGATTGAGTTCTTTGAGAGCTTCGATGGATCTTTTCATGATCTGACAAAGAGGCAGTTTTGCCCTCCATCAGACCCGATAGCAAGTACTCATCAGGAAAACCGTTACGCGACACCGCCCGTTGTCCAAGATGCCTTGAGGCTTGCCCCCGGGAATCTTACTTGTCCGAGCAAAAGCGACAATCAAGGTGCCGGCGTAAATGTGAACGCTCCAATGTGATTGAAACTCGGATTTTCATTGGGCCTGCCATCGGGCAAAAATCGCGGCTCAGTGAGACGCATAAAGGCTTCAGTGCCGTTAAGATCTTTCTTTTTTAGGTAGATCTGAACTTCGTATGATACTTGGAACGGGAAAAAGAAGTATATCTGTACGCTGTCACCCAAGTCATACCATTGGTAGTTGCACTCAAACGATTCCTCGGGATTAAACACGGAGGTAAACGTTCCAGTCAGATCCTCGCCTAAGGAAACAGTGTGCAGGCCGAAACCGCGATCCTCAGGTAGTGTGAAGCTTATCTTAGCTCCGGGATTCGATTCTGCCCAAGGTAGCGCTAATTCGGAGTAATAGTAGAATATCGGCGTGCCATTAATCTCATTAAGTTCGATGTCATGCTCGATAATTTCAGGCGCTTCTTCAGTCCAAAGAAGTCGAATTGGCCCCTCGATTTCTCGGAAGTTTGAGGTCCTGTATAAGAAATAGTCCCTCCTCTCGCTTCGAGAAAAAGAGACCATTGCCGCGCCGTTCGCTGCGATCTCGATAGCAGGATCGACATCGACTTCGAAGGGGCGCATGAGGCTAGCGGGTTTAAACGCCTCTGCAGCGGGACCCTTGCGCAAAATAGTTACGGAATTTATAACGGTATCCTTAGTTATAGAACCGTTGTTATCAACGAGCGAGTTTATTGTCCCGACTATTTCAATACCATCTACAACCTGTCCGAAGATAGTATGCCCTCCGTCGAGGAATGTGGGCGGAGGAGATAATTCAAGATTTGAAGAGTAGGTAATGAAAAACTGGCTCCCGTTCGAATTAGGTCCAGCGTTCGCCATTGAAAGCACACCGTTCTTGTCATGGCTTAGCCCAGGATCAATTTCATCCGCAAAGCTGTAACCTGGACCATCGGTTCCCGTGCGATCTGGAGAACCTCCTTGAATCACGAAATCCTTCACTATCCGGTGGAATACCGTGTTATCGTAGAATGGTTGATTCTGGGCAGCGAAAGGCGCTTGGGTGAAGTGAGAGATAGAGTTTTCTGCCAAACCGACAAAATTAGCGACGGTGACAGGGGCTTTTTCGAAATACAATTCAGCTGTAAATTTACCCTCTGAGGTGTCAAACACGGCATAGAGACCGTCCTCTGAAGGCTCGAAGCCGCTCGCCTTGGTGAGCCCAGCGAAAATCAGGGATAAAAAGGCGATGAGGCGCGATGGTTTTCGGGTCATGGGTGTAGTTACGTAGTTTGCGTGATGATTGGATTCAATAGGAGCGGGTTTCTTCGTGTCCGAAGACCGCTTATTGAATCGGCTCTGGCTGGGTTTTCAGAACAAATCTAGCTGCTCTTGTTCCTGTCTCGCTTTCTTATAATCGCTAGCGAATGCAGTGAATTCAGGAAGGGTTGGATTCAGCTTTCGGATCTGCTGGTGGATTTGGCGGGCGAAATAGGGGGCGTTAGCCTCATTTGGGCAGTGGGCGAAAATGTAAGGCTTCTTCTTTTCTAGTATCCATTTGTTTATGATGGGAGCCCATTCCTTGATCCAATGATCGTTGGCGGCGATGTTGTTTTGACCGACGAATCGCAAGAATGGATTGCTGCTCAAAGCGCATTTGCGTATGGGAGTTTGAGGTTTTCTGGATTGGGCGGATCGTTCGTCATCGTCTGGCGATTCAGTCGCGAAGAGCGCTTGACTATCGAATATCACTTTGTCCATGCCTAGTTCTGAAAGTAGATCATCCAGCTGTTGCTCGTTGTCGCCCTTGTCGTACCAAGAAACGTGTCGCGCTTCAACGGCGTATTCAAAATCTTTGGGCAACTGTTGAAGAAATGCCTTAAGCTGATCATAGCTATTGGCATTGAAAGACGGCGGCAGTTGCAAAAAACTGGGGCCCAACCGATTGCCGTGGGCTAGAGAATCGAGTATTTTGATGAAGGCAGCAGTTTCCGTTTCCGCGTCGATCAAGCGTCGTTCGTGGGATATCGCCTTAGGGAATTTCGGGCAGAACCGGAAGCCGTCCTCTGATTCGGCCATCCATCGCTCGATTGTCGATAGAGGGGGTACGGCATAGAAAATCGAGTTGGCCTCCACAGTATTGAGTATCTTGGAGTACTCTCGAAGGGCTTGGCTTGAATCGACAGTCCCCTCGAAAACGCTGCCGGCCCAATCGCGGCAATGCCAGACGGGGCAACCGAGATGGTAGGTGGCGTATTCGTTCATCAAAAGGCGTTTTGCAGAAATTAGCCCTTGCCGTAAACCTCTTCTGGATCGAAAAGCGGCTCGCCCCCGTCGAATACCAGTTCTCCTGAATCGGAATCGAGTCTTCGATAAAAACACGAACGGTATCCATTGTGGCAAGACGCTCCATTTTCTCCAATTTCCGCTTTGCAGAGGATTACGTCTTGATCGCAGTCAGTACGAAGCTCCACCAGCTTTTGGACCTGTCCAGAGGATTCGCCTTTTACCCATAGCTTTCCGCGGGAGCGGCTAAAATAAGTCACTTTTCCCGTCTCGATAGTGTGCTCGAGCGCTTTGCGATTCATGAAGGCGAACATAAGCACTTCGTTGGTTTTGGCATCCGCGGTGATGCAAGGTATCAAACCATCGGCATCGAACTTGGGCTGAAGTTGCAGCCCTTTCTCGATGGCCTCTTTGGAAGATCGTTCGTGTAGACAGCTCTTTGGCATAGTCGCAGGAATGAATCGAAGACTTTTAAAACTGTAAAGCGCTGATTATGCAGGGATATTTTTCTAGTGAACGTGATCCCTGATTTCCAGTAGACTCTGGATAGCGTGGGGATTCGAGCTGTTCTCTGGTTTGCTCGAGAGCAGCAGGGCGTTCCACCCGGAATCGCGGGCCCCGTGGAAATCCTGTTTCAGGTGATCCCCAATGTGGAGCAGCTCGTAAGGCTGCATTCCCATCTCACTCGAGGCGAACTCGAAAAATCGGCGGTCGGGTTTCTCGAATCCGGCTTCGCTGGATATGAACAGCCGACAAAATCTTGATTCCAGCTTGTGGTCGCTGACGACATTCCTGACCCGTCGATCCCAATTCGTTAAGAGCGCGATTTTGATTCCTCTGTTTGCGAGAAAATCGAAAGCGGCCAGAGCCTCGGGGTTCAGTTTCCATCGCGATCCCTTGGCGAATTCGGTCCAAAGGGCATGAAATAGGTCATCAAAGTTTTCTGGCAGCTCCGCGAGATCTTGCACGATCCCCGAGACAATCGAACGCCAGAATTCCCACTCCCGACGCTCGGGATCTTCGATGGACCAGTCTTTTTCCGCCGCTTGGAGCGACTTAATGAAAACTTTGTTGAGGGCGTCGGGGGCTAGTTTCAAGCCGAAGCGTCCCATAATCTCGCTGTAAATGGCCCCAACTGAGGGCGAAGGGAAAAATAGCGTGCCCGCAGCGTCAAAAGTGACTCCGCGAATCGATGGAAATGGCTTCATTCTCCGCCCAGCTGTCGCAACAGATCGTAGCTATAGATCCCGGTATTGTGACCATCCGAAAATTGAAATCGGAATGCATAGTTTCCTACCTGAGTCCACGAATCGATAGTAACCTGCGAGTAATCCTTGCCGCTTTCGCCTCCGTATTGGTTTCCAAGAATGTCTCGCTCGCCAGATACGGAGGCGCTTGGAGAATTTGCCCGAAGCGATTCGGAGGATATATAGCTTTCGCTCCCATCCTCCCACTGGATTGCCAGTTCGGTGCCTATCAGTTGCATGTTTTTCGGCGGAATCATCTGATCGGACTTTAGGAGGGAGGCGGGCGATTTCAATGCAAGGCTGGTGAATATTGATTCAGAGTTGCTGCGATCGATAGAAGCGAGCGTCGTTGCCGTAAAAAACCCGCTAAATCCAAGAGGCTTAGCGATTTATTCAAAGTTAAGTTGGGATTAAGTGGCGAAAGATTTTGACAGAGTGGGGAGAAATGGGGAATTTTGGGGGACTTTGTAGAGTATTAGGACAAATGCCTTCCCACTCCAGAATGATCTACGTTGGCAAGCATCAACGTAATTTAGATTCGAAGAATCGTCTAGCGATTCCTTCGAAGTGGCGTTTTGACGGGGACACGGATGACGGCTATCTTGGACTGCCGGATCCTGGCGGGTGCATTTTAGTTTTGCCGCCTCAGCAGGTCGCCAAGCTCTACGACAAGATCGAGGACCAACAGTTGAGCGATGAAGATGCTCAGGAGCTTCAAGACAAGCTGTTTTCGCAAGCGACGTTTTTCAGCTGCGACAAACAAGGCCGTGTGAACATGCCGGACGATTTGCTTGGGCATGCAGGCATTGGCAAGGAAGCGGTTCTCATTGGTCGAATGATCAATTTCCGCATTTGGAGTCCCGAACGCTGGGCGACGATCGATCCGAAGTCGAACAATGACGACATTGGGAAACTGATGAAACGCGCTAACCTATAACCCTGCTGATATACAATGATGAAGAAGGAATCGAACCGAATATCGTTTTTAAACCCCCT
The DNA here is from genome assembly GCA_964521705.1 of uncultured Opitutaceae bacterium. Classification (GTDB taxonomy): domain Bacteria; phylum Verrucomicrobiota; class Verrucomicrobiia; order Opitutales; family Opitutaceae; genus Pelagisphaera. The sequence continues at coordinate 17,303 of CAZFUD010000023.1, forward strand.
GTCCCGTTTGTTTGGGGGACGCTATCGTGAACATAAACTGGGCCGTTTGCAGTTGTTTGGGATGGGAGGCACCTTTGGATATGGAATCGTTAGGCATTGCGACAGCTGGAACGTAGGCGAAGATTCGCCCGACCGGCTGACCGTAAGGGAGGAGATTGGGGAGATTGCTGAAAAGCGCCGGGAGGAAGCGGTCCAGAGAATGGCAGCCAGCGACAGGCTATAGGGATGATTGGCCTGGCTGATAGCCTTGTTTCACATGCTCCGATGGGGGTTCATAAACCAGTCCTGTACAGGGAGACCATCGAGTTTCTAGCCCCTCACGGCGGGGGTTACTATTTGGATTGCACCTTTGGCGGCGGGGGACACACCCGCCTTATTCTAGATGCAGCGGAGACCAAAGTGCTAGCCCTGGATCAGGATCCTGACGCTGCCCAGAGGGCAAAGGAGTTCGAAGCGCAGTATGGCGAGAGATTCGAGTTCCAGAGTAAGAATTTCGCGGATATCGATCGAATTGAAGAAGGGCCCTTCGATGGGATTCTTTTTGATTTCGGGGTATCTTCGTTCCAGTTGGATCAAGCTGACCGCGGGTTTTCCTTCCGCTCAGACGTGCCTCTGGACATGCGAATGAATCCGGAGTCCGGTCAGCCATCGGCTGAGGAATGGCTGGCTAAGGCGAGTCGACCTGAGCTGATTGAGGCGATCAAGGATTACGGAGAGGAGAAAAATTGGCGTCGTATCGTCGACGCCGTCATCGAAGCTAGAGCTAAAACGCCGCTCCACACCACAACGGCGTTGTCGGAACTTATCCTATCCTGCATTCCGGCAAAGCAGCGCTACGCTTCGAAAATCCATCCAGCGACGAAAGCCTTCCAAGGTATTCGCATTGCTGTTAACAACGAAATTGAGGCTATCGAGAAGGGATTGCCGGCCGCGTTCGAGCGACTCAAGCCGAACGGCCGATTGTGCGTGATCAGTTTTCATTCACTGGAAGACCGGATCGCCAAGAATCTGTTTAGGCAGTGGGCAGGAAGACCTGCTCCTGGCGACAATCGACCTCAAGATATGCGTCAGCGACGAGCTAGTCTACTAACTCGTCGCCCCACTCAGGCCAGCGATAGGGAAATTGCGGCCAATTCGCGGAGCCGTTCGGCGAAGCTCAGAGCGCTAAGGAAAGCGGAACAATGAAAACGTACGAAAAAAGGAGTAGCAGGATAATGAAAAACAACGCGACACTTAAAGAAGCGCTAAACCGTCAGTTCGTGGCTCTAGCCACTGATCATCCATTGGAAAAAGGGCTCTTCAGCTGCCAGCAATTTGAAGAGGTAGCCTCGGGAGCGCCGGGCTTCACGATAGGCTCATTTGAAGATGAGTATCCGATATTAAGCGACAGATTGACCATTCCCCTAAGAAGCAGATGAGCAGCAGAAATATAAAGAGCCGTACAGCCAACCGCATACTGAATCAGATTATCCTGTATTCCGTCGCTATGCTGGCTTTGGTTGGCGGTTTAGGCATGATAACGGTTTGGCTCCGGCATCAAACGTCGATTACCGCGAATCATCTGCAATCGATTGAACAGAAAATTGTAGAGGAACGCCGTATACACGCCCAACTCGATGTCGAACTGGCGGTTGCCATGTCGACTGATCTGTTGTTGGAATTGAATCGAAAGCACAAGTTAGAGCTTCAAGAGCCATCGTTTACGCAAATCGTTCATGTCGAGGAGAATGTAGAAAAGAGGCTCTACGAGAAATCAGCCAGCGCGCTGTTTACGGCTACGGCGCTATCCGGCAATTGATGAGCCAATGGTGAAGAGCTTTGCCCCCCGATTCAGGTTTTGGACACTCGCCCTAGTCATACTTGCTGGGTATGGGGCGATTGGATATAGGTTGTTCGAGCTCCACGTTGTTGAAGCGCCAAGACTGATTGAAGAGCTCGAAAGCAGCCGCTATCGGTTGATCCCTTTGAACTCCAGAAGGGGCGACATTTTCTCTTACGACTTGAATGGGGATCGAGAGCTGTTCGCTACCAGCAAGACCTTGCTGGAAGTTGGCATTGATCCCGTCGCCTTGAAGAGAGAGGATTTGGTCAAACTTCCGCAGCTCTCTCGTCTCATGGGATTGGACCTAGCTAGAGTGGAGACGGTTTTCGGAGCAAGAGATGGAGAATTTATTGGCGATGAGACCACTAGAAGAGATCGCTGGAGGCTCTTGAGCAGGAGGATTGAAGAAGAGCTCTATGATAGAATGCTGGAGCTGGGTATCTCCGGTTTGTATGGAACACGTAAATACGAAAGAATTTACCCGAAGAATTCCTTGGCATCCCACATTATCGGCTTGGTCAGGCATGATGGAGAAGCGGTCCTAGGGGTAGAGCGCGAATTCGATTTCTATTTGAGTGGACAACGGGGATGGAGAGAGTCAGAGGTTACTGCCGGTCAGGAGATGGCCCAATTCCGCCGCCGCTACGTACCTCCGCGGGATGGTATGAGCCTGGCTTTGTCGATCGATCCCTACGTGCAGCACCAGATCGAACTAGAATTGGCGGATATTGTGGAGAAGTTCGCTCCAGAAACGGCATGCATCATCGTTACGGATCCTTACAGTGGTTTCATTCTCGGCTTGTCGAATTACCCGACTTTCGATCCGAATCGGTATACCGAATTCGATGAATCGGCCCACAAGAATAGGGCGATGACGGATCCCATAGAGCCGGGATCCACATTCAAGATTGTGGCGGCGAGCGCAGCTCTGGAAGAACGATTAGTATCGGTAGAGACCTATTTTGACTGTTCCATACCCACTTTGCAGATGCCCAGTGGATATGTGGCGAAGTTGCCCATGGATTGGAAGCCATTTGGGATTTTGACCGTCGAAGATATAGTAGCGAAATCGTCCAATCGAGGGGCCGCCCAATTGGGGGCGCTCGTAGGGTCGAATGGATTCTACGATTATGTACGGAAGTTCGGTTTTGGTGAAAAAACGGGCTTGGATGTTGGGATCGAGTCACGCGGGATTTTGAATCCGGTTCGCAAATGGGATGGCCTTACTTTGACGCGGATGACCATGGGACACGCTATTTCGGCGACTCCGTTGCAAACGCATTACGCTATGGCGGCGATAGCCAATGGAGGGCTACTCATGCGTTCCCAAGTCGTATCCAAGATATTGAACACGGATAGCAAAGAGGCGGTTAGTTTTGGGCCCATGGTGAGACGACGAGTTGTTTCGAACCAAACCGCGCGAATTATGTCAGAACTCCTTGTGAAAACCGCTTCAGAGGGGGGGACGGCCTTTAAGGCCGCGATATCGGGCTATCAAGTCGCGGGAAAGACGGGTACGGCCCAGAAAATCATTAACGGCCGTTACTCTTCGCAGAGCCACGTCGGTTCGTTTTCAGGATTCTTTCCTGCGAGCGATCCGGAACTGGTAATTACCGTGATCGTCGATGGATCCCATAGCGGCATGCCGGTTTCTGGCGGCAGCGCTGCAGTGCCCGCTTTTAAAAACGTAGCGGAAAAATTGATACCATATTACGCGATTACGCCCGTGGATCAAGGTAGAGCTTATGCGTTGGGAGGCGGCAGCCATTAGCTCGAGAGGCGTAACCAAAGATGGTATCGGCAGAGAAAAATCGATCCAGTGGGAAAAAAGGGAATGGGGATCGGATGGAAAATACGAAAAAAAAGAAGCAAGAGGGGAGGAAGCTGAGCGCTTTGCTGAAGAAGAGCGGGGCGAAGCTAAAACGAGGTTCTTCTGATCCGCGAGTTACGCGACTGGTCATCGATAGCCGACGCGTCACTCCTGGAAGTCTCTTTTTCGCTCTGCCTGGGCTGCGAAGAGATGGTAATGCGTTTGTGGATGAAGCGTTGAATCGGGGAGCGATCGCGGTTGTTTCGAACGCTCCGAGAAAATTCGGACTTTCCAAGGCGGTATTCGCTCAATCTGACGATCCTCGACTTACCTTGGCGAAGGTAGCCAGGAGATTCTACAGGAAACCCGACAGGGATCTTGAATTGGTGGGGATTACGGGAACGAACGGGAAAACGACGGTCGCCCATCTGGCCAAGCGCTTTCTTTCCGTAGACGGCTCTAAGACGGGTTGCCTAGGCACAGTAGGCTATGATCTGGTTGAGCGGGTGCTTCCATCCTTTAGGACAACGCCGGAGGCTCACGAGCTTTGCGAATTGCTTTCGCAAATGAGAGCGTTCGGTTGCGATCGGGCCGTTATGGAGGTGAGCTCTCACGGTATTGATCAATTGAGAGTGGCTGAATTGAGGTTCAAAGTCGGCGTTTTTCTGAATCTGACTCGCGATCACCTAGACTATCATGGAGACATGGAGTCCTACTTCGCGGTTAAGCGGAAATTCATCAATGGGGAGATTGGCCCGCCGCCGAAGCGATTGGCGATCAATGTGGATGACCCTTATGGGCGCAGGTTGGCCGACGAATCTAGGGAAGAACGCGTGCTTACCTTCGGGCTTTCAGAGGACGCTTCCTTGAAAGCTACCGATGTAGAACTGGCTCCAGATCACTCGCTCTTTACTTTGGACTACGAAGGGAAACGCTACCTGATTCGATCTCCCTTAATCGGCAATTACAATATTAGCAATACATTGGCAGCGCTATCTACTGCTATACTGCTTGGCCTGGACATTGAGGAATGTATCGCCAGTTTGGAGACATTTTGGGGCATCCCGGGAAGGATGGAGCGTATAGTACACGGTCAAGCGTTTGAAGTGGTTGTGGATTACGCCCATACGGGCAATGCCTTGGAAAACGCTTTGCGGATGCTCAAGGAGATCACTCCAGGCCAGTTGAAAGTTGTATTTGGCTGTGGTGGCGATCGGGACCGAGGAAAGCGTTCGGAAATGACCACGGCGGCAACATCGCTCGCAGACTTTAGTTGGGCTACGACCGATAATCCTCGCTCTGAGGCCCAAGAGCAAATCTTTGATGACATGCGGGAAGGCATAGTCGATGGCGGAAAGATCGATTTTGTGCTGGATCGACGACGGGCGATTGAGGTTGCTCTGAAAAGCACTGAGCGAGGCGATTGCATCCTGATAGCGGGAAAAGGACACGAGCCCTTTCAGGAATTCGGAGATACCGTTGTGCCTTTCGATGACAGAAAGGTTGCTAAGGAGCTGCTCGACCTGATCAAGCTTGGTAAACGGATTTGAGAATGCTGGAGTTCGATTATCAGGACCTTGAAGAATGGAGTGGTGGAGAATGGGTGAATGCGCCGTCTGGGGAGCGCGTGCTAGGTTTTTCCTATGACACTCGCAGGCTGGCTGCTGGGGATATGTTTGTGGCTCTGAAGAGTCCGAAGCGTGATGGTCATAACTTTATTGAAGAGGCAAAAGAGAAAGGGGCTGCCGCTGCCCTGGTTAGCTCGCCCCGCATGGCTGTTGAATTGCCTCAACTTGTCGTAAAGGATACTCTGGTTGGTTTAGGGGATCTAGCGCAGGGGTATCGCAAGGGTGGCGCGGCTACCATAATTGGAGTAACGGGGAGTTGTGGCAAGACGACGTTCAAAGACCTCTTGGATCGTTTGTTAGGAGGAAAACCGGATGCTTGGAGCACGGAAGGCAATTTGAATAACCGTATCGGAGTACCGGTTACAATCTTAGGAATGCCGCTTCGTGATTGCCGGTTTGCGATTGTCGAGGCAGGCATCAGCGAGCGAGGCGAAATGGAGAGTCTCGCGAGGATTATAGATCCTGAAATAGCTGTCTTTACTTCCATTGGTCCTGCCCACCTTGAGGGACTGGGAAGCTTGGCAGGAATCGCGGAAGAGAAAGGGCTATTAGCCAGAAAGGGAGGGTCGCGACGTGTCTATATGGGCGAATCGTGCCTTTCCTTTAAGGAGCAATTGGCGGGCGATTTGGATTATCAAGTTGTGGCAGAAGGAGAAGAAGGGCATCGAGTGAAGCACTTTAGCAGTTCCATTTCTGGCGACTCCACGCGAATATCGCTCCAAGGGATCGATCGGGATTTTGTGGTAAACGGAATCGGAAGGGGCTTGGTTAGTAATGTGGCCCTGGCTCTTTGCGTAGCCTTGGATCTCGGATTTGACGCTTCAACGCTTGGAGAGCGATTGCGACAATGGAGTCCGAGTAATATGCGGGGGGAATGGAAGACGCTGGGCTCGACGCGGATCTACTTGGACTGCTACAATGCTAATCCTCAATCGATGATAGACGCGCTGGACACGTTCAATCGCCTATCGGGAGGGACGGACAAGCGCGTTTTTCTCCTGGGCTCAATGGGGGAGTTGGGCGAGAGTTCCGACGAATGGCACCGACGCGTGGGCGCCTCCCTAGATCTAAGGAAGAATGACATCGCGGTATTGATTGGCGATGGAGCAGCGGCCTTGAAACAAGGTTTTGGGGATGCGGGGGGCAGCGGTAGAGTAGAGCTAATTTCACGCTTTGATGAGGCCCAACAATATCTCTCGGGTTTTTCTGGAGACGTATTCATCAAAGGGAGCAGACGTTACGGACTTGAGTCAGCAGTGAAATTCCTCGAGCGATCCACGGAAACGGAAAAAGCGACATGCTGAGCTATTTAGCGCAATACGAGGAGGTCTTTGGACCGCTTCGCCTATTAAGGTTTTTAACGGTCCGCATGTTGCTAGCATCGGGAACAGCCCTTTTGGTCGGGTATTTGCTGGGTCCGTGGCTCATCGGAGCCTTGAGGCGCTTAAGTTTCCAGCAGAGTTTTCGAACGGAATCGGAAGTCGGGAAGCTTGCCGAGCTGCATTCCGGAAAGAAGAACACGCCGACAATGGGCGGATTGCTAATTTATGTATCTGTAACATTCAGCGCTCTCCTCTGGGCTCAGTTCAATGTGTGGACGCTTACTGCGCTGATGGTCTACACGAGCCTGACGGCGCTCGGCTTTCTTGACGACTATCTCAAGGTATCCAAGCGAAACAGCAAAGGGTTTCCGTCCAAAGGGAAAATCGTTTGGCAAAGTCTAACGGCGGCGATCACCTTGCTGATCCTGTTGAATCATCCGCTCAGCGCGGATAAAGTGCAAGAGTTGTGGCTGCCATTCATCAAGAATGCGGTGGTCGAGCAAATGCCGCTATGGGCTTTGTTCGGCTTTCTTTTTCTCGTGCTAGTAGGCTCTAGCAACGCCATCAATGTGACCGATGGCGTTGATGGTCTGGCTATTGGATGTACGATTACGGTGGCGATTGTTTACGCTATCATGGCATACGCGGCAGGAAATGTCATAATTTCAGAATACCTATTGATTTCGAATGTACCAGGAGTCGGCGAATTGGGTATTCTATGCGGAGCTATGGTTGGCGGAGGGCTCGCTTTCCTATGGTACAATGCCCATCCTGCCGAAGTTTTTATGGGCGATACGGGTTCTCTTGCTTTGGGTGGACTCGTGGGCGTAATCGCGTTTATGACCCATCAGGCAGTAACCTTGATCATCGTAGGCGGGATTTTCGTGATGGAGACCGTTTCAGTGATTCTCCAAGTGTTGTCGTTCAAGAGTACGGGGAAACGGATATTCCGAATGGCTCCGATCCATCACCACTTTGAACTAAAGGGTTGGGCTGAGACTAAAGTTGTTATTAGGTTTTGGATACTTTCTCTAATTTTCGCATTCGCTGGCTTGGCTACGTTGAAAATCAGATGATACAGCACGCTCAAGATATTCCCAATTGGCTGGAAGAAAGTCTAGAATCTCCGGTGGCGATCCTGGGTGGAGGTGTCAGTGGCATTGGAGCGAAGTCGCTAATTGAAAGCCTTGATGGTCAGGCCAGGATTTACGACGAGAATTCCAACCGGGGAGTTGGGAAGGAATTTTTGGAGGAAGATGCCCGACGTTCTCGACTGGTGGTAGTTAGTCCAGGATTTTCTCCCGGGCATCCTTGGGTCAGATTGGCCGAAAAGGAGGGCTGTCGCGTATGTTCCGAATTCGACCTCGGCGCATCCCTGTGGAAGGGGCCCATCGTGGCTGTAACCGGCACCAATGGGAAAACGACGCTAACCGCCTTTCTCGACCATGCCTTCAGGCACTTTGGGATTGAGTCGTTCGCGGTGGGGAATATTGGCCGGTCGATGTGCGAAATCCTGTCGGGGGATTGCAATTCAGAGGCGATTGCGGTCTGCGAAGTGAGTTCTTTCCAAGCAGAGCTTTCGACCCGATTGCAAGCGGACTACGTTCTATGGACAAACTTCGCTGAGGACCATTTGGACAGGCATGGAAATTTGGACTCGTATTACAGGAGTAAATACAGCCTAATATCCAATATGCGGGGCGATTCCGTAGTTGTGGATCAGTCAGTATTTAGTTACGGAAAGCGTTTGGGACTGAGCATTCCCAATGCTAAAATTCTGGAAGTCGCCAATAGAGAGAATCGCGAGCGCGTAAAAGGCACCGTATTCGAATCTGAACCTGAGATCGAATCGTATATGATGGCCTGCTCGCTATGGCTATCTCTAGGACTCAGCGAAAGCAGTCTCGAGGAAGCCGCCCAGGACTTCAGAAAAGACCCTCATAGGATGGAGTTCAGTGGGGTCAAGCATGGTATACGTTTTTGGGATGACTCGAAAGCGACCAATTTCCACGCTACGCTTTCAGGTCTGAAGCGATTCCATCAGCCGGTAATCTGGATAGGGGGAGGCAAGGATAAGGGTGGCTCGATTCGGTTTTTCGCCAAGCAGTTAACACCGCATCTCAAACATGCGATCCTGATGGGGGAGACCCGATTCTCAATAAAGCGGGAATTGGAATCCCTCGGACTGGTGGCCCATGAGGTTGGAAGTATCCAAGAAGCTGTAAATTTGGTTTTAGAATTAGGTCGAAGCGGTGACGACGCCTTACTTAGTCCTGGCTTCGCGAGTTTCGATATGTTTGAAAGCTATGCAAAAAGAGGAGAGGCTTTTCGGGAGGCGATCGGTCTCCTAGACTCAGAAAGGAATGCGAACAATGGTTGATTTTTATAAGAAAGAGAATGGCATCAAAGCGGCCAGAATTGGAATAATTGTAGCGGCTCATTTCGTAGCGCTTGCTGTTATCTACTTGATGAGCGGATTTGGCGATACGGGTTCAGAGCGTGAAGGCTTGGCTACAGCCGGGGCTAATGGAATAGTGAACTGGTCGAGCGACTCGCCCAACGCTCAAGCCCCCACGGTAACGACGGCGAGTATTGATTCGAGAGCGGCGGATTTGTCGGGATACAACGCGGAGGAAGGAGGGGGCTCGGTTAGGGCAGTGGTTCCCGAAATTTCTAGTAGGGAACGATTCGCTCCTAGGCGGCCAAATGGCGGTCAGGCCCAAACCGGTAGCATTAGATCCGCTCCAACTAGAGGGACCCCGGCTCCATCCATTAATAACGATGAATCCGTGTTGACTCCTCTTGGAGGTCCAGGTGTCTCCAATAACCAGCCATCAAGCATAATAGCTCCTGTTCAAGCGTCCGATATAATTCGATACACGATCCGAAGTGGCGATAGTTTGTGGGCCATATCCAAAAAATTCGGAATCTCACGGGATGAACTGCACTCCGTGAACCCGGGACTCACGGTAAATATTCAAGCGGGTCAGGTCATCAACGTGCCTCGCAGCGCGTCAGCCGCTCCAGCGGTTTCTCCAGTTGGGTCCTATCAAGCTCCGGCTCCAGCGGTTACGCAAGGAAATGTCTATACCGTAAAGAGCGGCGATGTTCTTTCCCGTATAGCGGCAAATCAAGGAGTGACCTTGAGCGAACTGCGGTCGGCGAATCAACTTTCGGGCGATTTGATCCGCGTTGGCCAGAAACTGGTAATTCCTCGGTCCGGAGGTGCTAGAGGCTCGTCGGCTTTACAGAGCCGCGGACAAGGATTGCGGGTTGTCGTGGCTCCGGGCGACAGCATTTTTTCCATAGCGGAGAGATACAACGTTTCCGGCAGGGACATCGTACTGAGCAACAATATCCAAGACCCGGCCCTCATCAATCCGGGACAGACGCTTTTCATCCCTAGCCAGAGCTCTCAAAGCGCCCGGCAGTCGAACCCAACTACCACCACTTCCCAACCTACGCCTCGAACAGCTCCTTCGACACCTAGTCCACCACCGGAAACAATCCCAGAGGATCCTCAATTGATGCTTCTTGATGAGGAGGATTTTCTCCAAGACGAAGAGCGGATTGAACAGCCAGTGATTCCTATCGAGAACTGATAAGGATTCATGTTTTGGATACGAGAGACGATGGCGAAACGCAAACCTAGAGCGGCACACACGGGGCACGTTGGCGTGCTAAACCCGGCCATCGCGATAGCGGTATGCGTTTTCGCTCTCGCCATGCTGGGAGCCTCTGTTCTTTTCAGCGCTTCGCTACCTGTGGATACAAAGGACCCCTATCGAATAATCGAGAAGCAAGCACTTTGGATGGGGATTACTTTCGTCGCGGGACTGTTAGTGCTTAAAGTCGATTTGGAATGGGCTCGAAAATTCGTGTGGCTGGGTTATGGGCTTTGCGTGGCTGGTTTGGTCCTAGTTCTAATTCCGGGAATAGGTTCGTCCATAAATGGAAGCCGCAGCTGGTTTCGTTTCGGCCCTTTAAGTCTACAGATCGCCGAATTCGCCAAAGTGGGGCTCGTTTTCTTCATGGCTCACTATTACAGCCTGATTCGCAAGGACTCGGGCACGTTCTGGAAAGGATTTATTGTCCCATGCCTAGCCATTGGACTGGTAGTCGGCTTGATCATGCTGCAAACGGACCTCGGCACAGCCCTCATTATTTCTATGGTCAGCTTCTGTCTGCTCTATTTGGCGGGGTCTAACATTTTTTTATTGGCTGGATCATCACTAGCGGCGCTCGTACCCGTTGGTTTCCTGATATCCAAAGATCCCGAGCGCCTAAGCCGATTGACGGCATTCATGGATATGGAGGGAAATAAGTCTGGCGACGCTTATCAGGTATGGCAGGCGATTTTGGCTTTCGCGGCGGGCGGAATAGAGGGTGTGGGACCAGGAAATGGCAGGCAGCAACTGCGTTCGCTACCCGAGGCCCATACCGATTTTATTTTCGCAATCGTTGGCGAGGAATTCGGACTGATCGCGACCATGGCAGTAGTGGTCGTATTCATGGGATTGTTCGCAGCCGGAGTCGCTCATGTTAGAAAGGCCCCAAACACCTATCAATTCCTCTTGGTCTCGGGTTGCCTGTTGACTATCAGTATTCAAGCATTGGTCAATCTGGGAGTGGTGACCGGATCCTTGCCGACTACAGGACTTCCATTGCCTTTCATAAGCTACGGAGGCTCGAACTTTTTGGTGATGGGGATATGCGTGGCGCTATTGTTGAATACAAGTTTGGCGTGGCAATCTCCCGCTCTCAAGGATTCCAAGCGGAAACTCAAGGAGATTTAAGCATGGGTCGCGCGCTAATCGCATGCGGTGGCACAGGAGGGCATCTTTCGCCGGGAATCGCCCTTGCTCAAGAATTGATGTCGCGCGGATGGAGTTGTCGTCTACTTATTAGTAGCAAAAAAGTAGATACGAGGCTAATTGAAAAGTATACGGAAATAGCATACGATTCGATTCCGGGCAGCGGACTGAGCTTTCGACCTCTTGGGCTTTTCCGCTTCGTTCGCGATTTCATTAAGGGCTATCGATCGAGTTTGAAAATCCTAGAAGCGTACAGGCCGGATGTCGTGGTCGGATTCGGAGGTTTCATTTCCGCTTCCAGCTTATTGGCAGGGGCAAGAAAGGGGGCGAAAATAGCGATTCACGAAGCCAACCGAGTCCCGGGTCGAGCGACTCGACTGACTAGTCGTATTGCTGATCGAATTTATTTGCCTGAAGGAGTAAGCTTGCCAGGGAGCCGCGCTGATCGGGTTAGTTTTGCGGGGATACCATTGCGTTCGGAGATTCGGCCGATGGACAAGCAAGCGGCTAGACGTTCCCTTGGTTTGGACCCGTCTAGGAGAACCCTCTTAGTCTTTGGAGGAAGTCAGGGAGCTCGTTCCTTGACGGAATGGTCGATGAACCACGCTGAACAGCTCGGGCAAAACGGTCTTCAGTTGATTAGCCTTGCGGGCTTGGGATTCGCTAGCGAGCGAGGAGAGGAAGCCAGGGGAAAAAACAATTTGCCCCTCGCTCGTTTTATTGAATTTAGCGATGACATGCCGACCTTATTATCCGCGGCGGACTTGGTAGTTTCCAGGGCGGGAGCTGGTAGTCTAGCGGAAATCGCCAGATGCGGGGCGCCTGCGATATTGATACCGTATCCGTTTGCCGCAGACGATCACCAGGCTCGAAATGCGGAGCGGTTCGAAGAACAAGGTGGTGGAATACTTCTGGCCGATCAGGAACTTGAGAATCTGATTGGAATAGTTGAAGATTTAATCGAGGACGATGTGAAACTCGAGAGAATGAGAAACGGATTGCTATCAATCGATGCGGACAATTCGAGATCCGGTATTGTAGATAGTCTGGAAGCTCTGCTCTCGGATTCGGTATCGGCTGGAACGAACAAGGCCGTAGGACAACGGAATTGAGATGAAAGACGAATTTGCCGTAACAAGGATTCATCTCATTGGGATTGGCGGAGCGGGCATGCTTCCGCTAGCCATAATGCTAAAACAGGATGGTTATGTGGTGAGTGGCGAAGATGATAAACTCGCCCAGAAAGCTCAGGGTATTCTTGATAGGCATGAGATTGCCATATCGAGTTTGAGATCCTTACAACGTTCGGAGTCCATTCAAACAGTTGTTCGTTCCTCCGCCATAGGAGATCAGCACCCCTCCGTTATTGAAGCTACAAAGCGAGGGTGCCGCATATTAGCCCGTGGCGAGCAGCTAGCGGGACTCGTCAAAGACAAGCGAGTGATAGCAATCGCTGGATCTCATGGGAAGACATCTACTTGTGGAATCCTTGTCGATCTTCTGGAGAGCCTGGGAATCTACCCGTGCTACCTTATCGGGGGCTTGTTTTCTGACGCGAAAGATCCCGGGCGCTGGAATGAATCGGAATGGGCTGTGATCGAGATAGACGAAAGTGATGGGACGATTGAGGCATTCAGCCCAGACGTAACCATTATTCTGAACGCAGACCATGACCATCATGCTTATTATTCTCGGTACGAAGACTACTTGGCGAGTTTTGAACGATTGCTTAGCAGGACCAAACGCAAGGCTGTCTTGGCTGGCGAACTTAGAGAATCGCTAAGAAGGAAGGTCGATGCTAAGAAAATCGTGTGGGCCGATGAAGGGAATTTGCCGGAGATCGAATCGAATCAGATTGGAGCCTATAGCCGGCAGAATCAGAGAGCGGCTTTAGCGGCTCTGGCTGCATTGGAATTCCCATTGCCTGAAACCATCCGTATGGAATTTACGCCTATTGATAGGCGTCAAGCGCTTCTATATGTATCGACGGAAGCTCGCGTCTTTGAGGACTACGCCCATCATCCGGTCGAAGCGCGAGCCTTCCGTGAAGGATTGAAGGAAGCGTATCCTGGCAAAACCGTGGTCATCTTCCAGCCTCACCGCTATTCGAGAACCTTCACGTTGAAATCCGGATTGGCTGACGAATTATCTGCATTCGATTACGTGTACTTACTGGATGTATACAGCGCTTCCGAGTCCATGATCGAAGGTGGCACGGGGAAGGATTTGTTTGAATGCCTTTCTGATAGGACCAAGCATTGCCAATACGTAGACGATCGTGAAGAATTATTGAATACGCTATCTAGAGAGGTCCGTAGTGGAGAAAAGGTTAATATCGTTTTTCTTGGCGCTGGAGAAACGAATATACTGGCTAATGAATTTGTCGAAAACCTCAAAGCGAGAGATCCGCGCTGGGCTGGTTTCTTTGAAGCCTTGGGTCCAGTGGCATCTCCGAATACAGTGTTTAGGCGAAACGAGCCGCTTCGGACGAAAACTACGTTGCGAGTAGGAGGAGCGGCTGAGATGTATCTTGAGCCAGGCTCTGAGAAAGAGCTCTTGGCGGTACTCAAATACTGCTCCGAAAATCGGATACGGGTATTCCCTTTGGGGAGGGGGTCGAATCTGATCGTTCCTGAGGATGGTGTTAAAGGATTGGTCATTCGATTGACTGGACCGAGCTGGAAACGATTTGAACGCATTGATGATAAGTCTATTCGCGTTGGCGCGGGTTTGCGGATCAAGGAGCTCTGCAGCCTAGCCTGTCGACACGGGTTCGAAGGGTTTGAATTCTTGGAAGGAATTCCAGGGAGCGTGGGTGGATCTCTTCGGATGAATGCTGGAGCTATGGGTGGCTGGATATTCGATTTGGTTAGCAGTGTGCGCTTTGCTAAACTCGATGGGTCTATTGTCGAGGCGAAGGCCGAAGATCTCACCGTAGGCTATCGGCAGTGTCGGGAACTCGAAAATTCGATCGCCATCGATGTCGTGATGCAATCCAAGGCATCGGGCCAGAAGGAATCGGATTTGCGGCGAGCTATTGATGTTTACCAATCGAAGCGCAAAGAGAGCCAGCCTCGTGAACCAGCGCTGGTTGCATTTTCAGAAATCCAGAGGGCGATTCAGCTGGACGGCTTATTGAAGACCTTGGATTAAAGGGTACGGCGATAGGTGGGGCCGAGATCAGCCAAGTCCACGGAAACTTCATCATAAATCGCGGTGGAGCCTCGAGTGAAGACGTGATTGAACTCGTCAAACTGGTTCGTCGAGAGGCGAAGGAAAAACGGCGGGTCGTGTTGGAGCCAGAAGCGTTATTGTATGGGAACGATTGGAGTGAATTCCTAGTATGACAGAGAATCCTATTATAGCGGTAGTCTGCGGGGGCGTCTCTAAAGAGCGCTCGGTGTCGTTGGGTTCAGGGCAAGCGGTTTTCTCTGCCATGTCGGAATTTTGCCAAGCTGAGATGCTTGAGTTGCAAGAGGCGAGCCTGCCCGGCGACCTGGACCCGCATTGGCATTTAGTCTTCTCGACCATGCATGGGACATTTGGCGAGGATGGAGGTTTTCAGAAGCTCCTGGAAGCAGCCAGCATAGAGTATGTCGGCTGTGATAGCGAAAGTAGCCGGCTGACATTCGACAAAAGCGCCGCGAAGAGCGTTCTCGAGAAAGCGGGTGTTCCTGTATTGCCGGAAATCGTTTTCGACCGGGAAAATCCGCCTGACTGCGCTGAAGCTTTTGGGATACTAGATGGCCCTGTGGTGCTAAAGCCTCTTAAAGAAGGGAGCAGTCTCGGACTTGAATTCGCTGATTCGCCATCTGAGCTGGAGTCTTTGCTAGAAAACTTGGCTTTTGAAACGTGGATGTTGGAAAAACGGGTTATCGGGCGGGAAGTATCGGTTGGCGTGATCGATGGCGAGGTCCTGGGAATCGTTGAGATTCGCCCGAAATCGGGTAAGTACGATTTCGAGAGCAAGTACACGAAAGGTAAGACCGAGTTCGTTGCCCCGGCTCCGCTGCCAGAAGCAATTGCCGATCGCATTAAAGGAATCGCCAGAGAATCCTATCAAGCCTGCGGCTGTAGAGACTATGCTAGAGTGGATCTTATGATCGACGGTCTAGATGAGCCTTACGTTTTGGAATTGAACACCATTCCCGGAATGAAGGAGACGAGTCTGATGCCCTTGTCAGCTAGCTGCCAAGGGCTGAATTTCAAAGCGATGTTAAAATGCATTATTGAGCCTGCAATCTTGAGATTTCGATCTAAGTATTCAATCTGTTGATATGGCTAGGAAAAAGGCGGCAGGAGCTTCTCGAAGAACGAATTCCTGGAAAGAGATTGACCAGGACGTCAAGGCGAAAAGCATTAGCAAAGCCGCCTTCAAAAGAATCCTATTGTCTCGTTGCCGCGCTGTAGGGGTGATTGTGGGAGCGTTTCTGATCCTTGCGGCTGCCTTGAAATTATTTGTCATGAATGAAGACCTCTCGGTTTCGCTGTCAAAGGCGGGCCGAGCGTTGCCGGTTAAGGCTATTGTAGTAGAAAGCGATGCTCTACCGAGAGATTGGGTACTTGAATACCTCGATTTGAATGATAGGGAGCTGGACTTGCTGGGCTTGGACATAGGTCAACTGAAGACAAAACTAGAAAGGCATCCTCAGGCGCTTTCAGTCGAGATAGCTCGTCAGCTTCCAGATACGCTATTCATTTCCGTCAATGAGCGGGAACCCGTTGCCAAAGCGCTAGCGGAAGATGCGCGACGGGGACGGCTAACTTTGCTGGTCGACCGGTACGGAATCGTGTATGAAGGAATTGGCTACGGGGCGAAGCAGATAAAAAGCTT
>CAZFUD010000024.1:0-32634 GCA_964521705.1 uncultured Opitutaceae bacterium
CGGCAAAGGGTATCGTCTAGCGGGAACGATTCCCCGGGAACGAAAACCTTGGTAGCAGATCGCACTGAAACGATCTCATACAAGTCATCTACTATATGGCTGACGATCGCGAGGTATACGCCATCGCCCATGGATAATTCGGTGACGCCTTCCTCTAGGATTTCGTCGCACAATTGGATGAATTGCGGGGCATACATGGTGGACTCCAAGTTGGCGTAACGGCCCATGACGGTATTAGTGAGACGATTGTGTCAATAAAGACAGAATAGCTCCTAGATTCGTATCGGCTACTGAGAGTAGCCCCACTCAAGCAGAGCCTTGGTAAAGTTGTCCCGCTGCTTGCTGGAGCCGAAACCCGTTGTTACGGCTATGAGGACTCGCCCGTCTCGTTCGCAAGTGGCGGTAACGCAAAATCCGGCGGCCTTGGTGTAACCGGTTTTCAGTCCGTTCACTCCCTCGGTCGTCAGTACCAAGCGATTGTGATTGGCCAGTATCGTCGGTTCTTCCGCCTCGGAACGAAATTTGTAGGTTGGAATGGAAGCCCATTCGAGAGCTTTGGGAAAACGGTAGAGAGCAAGGGCTAGCCTTGCCAGATCCTGACATGAGGCCTTATTGCCGGTCGCTCCCTCGGGCAAGCCATGGGCATTGAGAAACTCCGTGTCCGTCATATTTAATTCGGCGGCCCGCGTATTCATGCGCTCTATGAACTGATCCATATTTCCGTTTTCAATGTATTCACCAACTAGGTACGATGAATCATTCGCGCTTTTGACCATGATGGTAATGAGCAGTTCCTCCAGCGAGAAACTCTCTCTCGGGTCGAGCCACACCTGGCTGCCGCCAATGCGAAAGGCCGCGTTGGATACTTTTATTACTGTATCCATGGACAAATCGTCCCGTTCCTCCACGTCCTCGAATACTAGAAGCGCGGTCATCATACGAACGGGCTTTTTACTATCCTTCTCCCAAAGAACGAGATTGGCATTGGCGTCGAACAAAATGGCTGAATCGAGGCCTTCCGCATTTATGCTTGTCGGCAGAGCAGTATGCAGGGCCTCGTTGAATTCCACGATTTTTGGAGTGGCAACTTCTGGCTCCGGCACGATTTCTTCGAGTAGATCGTCCTCTTGTAGGAGATCATCTTGGACGGCTGCGCTTCCGCTAGACTCATTTGCCGTTTGTGGCTTGGGCTTTGAATTGGGACTCCCAGATCTGAGGCCGAAGTAGGCGAACACAATTAGGTGAATAATGAGTACGATACCGAAGACTTTTTTGTACATGCGAAAACTAGGCCAGGGGCGATCAGCGTCTGACGCGTCTACGAATAATCCAGTAGGCGGCAATGGCCACGATAAGCCACCAATAGGCGACGACATTGCGGACTAGATTCACAACGAATCTCGGCGAGATGATGGCTATGGCTATGCCGATCCCGGCTCCGATCAGAAACTTTTTCGAGATGCGAACCTTGAACGGTTTTGAAGGCCGTGGCTTTTTCTCGTTAGGAAGGGAGTCAACGACTTCCCATTCTGGATCGTCATTGTTCGTCATGAAATTCCGATAAGGCGCGTCTCGGTTTGTAATGTCTTAGCTTGATGAGACGTCAATGGGGAAAGCATTAATGGCTGATCGTATCATTTCGTGGGCCAGACAATAATTCGCTTTCAGTAGAGTATATTGGGCTGTAGATTGGATTTCTGCTGTTATGATTAATACCCCCAGCGTTGAAGAGTTCCAGGGGCTCTATGGACCGTTTCAGGTCAGCGAGCTCGTTTTGCAACGAATTTGGCTTAAGTCGGCCTTTGATACTTCCCGAATGCGGGATGACAAAGGGCGGCCGGTCGAGTTGATCCATCCTGGGGACTGGAACCGCCTTTCGGGCCCGGACTTTAAGAACGCAACTCTCTCCATTGGAGGAGAGCGGAGATACGGAGATGTGGAGATCCATTTTTCGGCCAGAGACTGGCGAGGGCACGGGCACGCAGAGAATTCGGATTTCGACAACGTTGTCCTGCACGTCGTCCTCTATCCGGTGAAGCCTGACGATCCCCTGACGAGAACCCTTTCGGGATCGAGAGTTCCGACCGTGTCACTGCTGGACTGCCTCTGGTACGATTTGGAGGAGTACGCTAGCGAAGATTCTATTATCGATTCCACCGGTGTATCGCTGGAAGGCGCCATCGAGCCATTGTACAGCCGTTCAGTTGAAGACTGTCGGAGCCTGTTGGCGGAAAGAGCCTGGGAGCGCTGGAATCTAAAATGCGGATTTGCCGAAAAGCGGATTGACCGGCTTGGTTGGGAGGAGGCCTGCCACACCACAGCGATGGAAATACTCGGTTTTTCCGAGAACCGTATTCCTATGCTTCGAGTGGCCACAACGGTTTCCTTGGCAGAGCTTAGGGAAGTTTCCTCTGATTTAGAGTCGCTTTATGAAATCGGGGGTGGAATGTGGACGACTCGAGGGACTCGACCTGCTAACTATCCTCGCCTGCGGCTGGAGCAATACCTCCATTGGGTGGCGGAGAATCCGGATTGGCCGAGAGCTCTGGAAAGATGGGTTTCAACAGGGCCTGTAGATGATGCTTTGGCGAGCGAGCCAACTGGAGTATTAAGAAGAGCAGTTGAAATGCCTAGGTTGAAGCGGGAGATAGGGGCAGAAATCTGTTGCGATAGTGTAGGTGGCTCGAAGCTCGATACCCTCATATGCGACGGGTTTCTGCCCTTGTTGTCAGCCCGGAAGGCAATTTCATTTAGGAAGCTATGGTTTCATTGGTATGCGGGGAATGCCCCCAAGGAGGCGAGCTCAAGTCTTCGCATATTGGGGGTGATTGAGCCCAAAACGTTCCCTTTAGCCAATGGCTGGATGCAGGGTCTATTGAATTTAAGGCACTCTCAAATGGGCGGGGCTCTTCAACCGGCCTAGGGCGAATCGAGGATAGCTCTCACGGGCGATAGCCCTTGTCGCCGTTGGCGTTTAGTTAGCCGGTTTGGGCCGTCGAATTTTATCGGAATTGCAGCCCATTAGAACCCAAATGCGATGCTTGACTTTTAAGGAGTCGAGAAATTTACTCGCTGCCTAATTTTTCAATTTTTGAAAAGTGGGTCTTCGACCCGCTTTTTTTTTCATATAGGTTAACAGAAATGAGCAGCGAAATTCTATCCGTACTCGAGTACATGGAAAAGGAGAAGGGGATCGGTCGTGAAGACATGATCTCCGCTATCGTCAACGCGATCAAGAACGCCGCGGCTAAAGGCGTGAATGCGGGGCAGGAGCTCAAGATCGAGATTGACCCGAAAAACGGCAAGATGCAGGCCTGGTCCTTGCACGAAGTCGTTGATTCACTGAGCGATCCCAAAACGGAGATTCCTTTGGAGAAAGCCCGCTTGATCAATCCCGATATCCAGTTGGGAGACACCTTCGAGAAGGAGATGGATCCGGCTTATCTTGGGCGAATCGCGGCCCAAACCGCGCGGCAGGCGATCATGCAGCGACTCCGACAGTTTGAGAAGGAAAGGATCTACGACGATTTCAAAGATCAGGTGGGGGATATCGTCAGCGGGATCGTGCGTCGTCGCGAGCGGGGCGACCTTTGCATAGACCTGGGCAAGGCGGAGGCGATCATGCCAGTTCGCGAGCAAGTGCCTGGCGAAGATTATGCTCCTGGAGAGCGAATCCGATGCTTCCTGCTTAAGATCGAAGCCTCGAACCGAGGACCTGAACTCATTTTGAGCCGCTCGAGCCCGAAATTCGTGCATCGACTGTTCGATTTGGAGGTAACGGAGATTGCCGACGGAACCGTGACTATCGAGGCCTTTGCCCGTGAACCGGGATACCGTACCAAGATCGCCGTCTCCTCCTCTGATCCTAAAGTGGATCCCGTGGGCGCCTGCGTGGGAGCCCGAGGAGCTCGAGTAAAAAGCATTGTTCGCGAACTCGGGGGCGAAAAGATCGATATCATCAGGTACGTGGAAGGTCCAAAGGAAATGGCCATAGAGGCCTTGAAGCCCGCGATTCCCCGGAATGTGGACGTCGATGAGGTAAACAAGCGTTTGCGGATAGAAGTTTCTGAAGATGATTTGGCCATCGCCATTGGCCGAAAAGGCCAGAATGCACGCTTAACCTCGAAACTCATCGGCTGGAAAATCGATATCGTGAAGGAGGAAGTTCGCGAAGTCAGTATGGAAGCCAAGCAGCAACAGGCTGCGGCCGGGCTGAATCAGATCGAAGGGATTGACGATGAGACTGCTGAACGTCTGGTCATGAATGGGCTAATCAGTCCTGAAGTCTTTTTGGACGTAGAATCATCCGATCTCCAGGATCTCGGATTCGATCAGGAGCAAGCGGACGAGATTCTGGCGAAAGTGAATGCGTTCCTGGAAAAGCAGAATATTTCGTCTTAAATCAACGCTTTGTATTCGGATAAAAATTACACAGAGAATAGACCGCCGTAAACCTTCTGCATGAGTGTACGTATCTACCAGCTTTCCAAAGAAATCGGAATGGAGAATGCCGAACTTCTCGACATTCTTCGTGAACGCGGTTTTCAAGTGAAAAGCGCATCGAGTACGATCGATAATATTTCCGCCGAATCTATCAAAGAAGAGTTCGCAAGTGAAAAGAGCGAGCCGGCTTCGGAAGCGGAATCCGCAGAAGAGGTGGCCGAGGCTGCCCCTGTAGCTCCGCCATCTCCGGCTTCCTTTGTGCGTACGAAAGACGAAATCGAGCAAGAGAAGGAGGAAGCAGCCAAAGAAGTGCCAGCGGCCAAAGCGGCCCCTCCGCCACCGCCAAAACCAAGTCCCGCGGCTCCACCTCCACCAGTTTCCGCCCCGGCCAGTGCGCCTCCTCCTCCCGCAGATAAGACTTCTGGTCCAGTTTCAGTTTCCCCTACTCCGGCGGGCCCTGCGAAAGTGGCCCCTCCACCCCCGCCATCAAGAATGGGTCCGGCGAGTATCGCCCCTCCGCCAGCTCCTTCTGCAGCTGGTGCGGAAGCATCTACTGACGACGCCAAGGGTGAAGGGGCAGCTCAAGACTTAGGTGAAATCCGGACGATTGTCGTCAAACCGCCGATTGTCGTTCGCGATCTAGCGACTGAATTGGGGGTTAAACCCTTTAAGTTGATCTCGGAGTTGATGGGAATGGGCATTTTCGCCTCAATCAACCAGAGTTTAGAAGAGGACGTGGCCAGTAAGCTTGCGGAGAAGCGGGGTATCATCCTTGAGATTCGCCACCGTGGCGAAGGTCCGAAAGCGAAGAAGAAAAAAGAGGTTAAGGAGGTCGACGAATCCGCTCTCCTTGAAGAAAGACCGCCTGTGGTTTGCATCCTGGGGCACGTTGACCACGGAAAAACTTCGTTGCTCGACTATATCCGAAAGGAAAGCGTCGTTTCCGAGGAAGCGGGTGGAATCACTCAGCATATAGGGGCTTACCAAGTAGATCACAAAGACAAGAAAATCACTTTTCTGGATACGCCAGGGCACGCTGCTTTTAATCAGATGAGGGCTCGTGGGGCTGATGTGACCGATGTCGCCGTTCTCATCGTCGCTGCCGATGATGGTTTCATGCCTCAGACCGACGAGGCGTTGAAGTTCATCCAAAAAGCGGGTGTTCAGCCGATTGTGGCGATCAATAAGATCGATACGCAAGGGGCGAACATAGATAGGGTTAAGACTCAAATGCAGGAGCGCGGCATCCCATCGGAGGACTGGGGAGGTGAAACGATCACTGTGCCAATATCAGCGTTGAAGGGCGATGGTATCGAAGACTTGCTGGATATGATTCTGTTGCAAACGGAGGTTTTGGAATTGAAAGCGAATCCCAAGAAGGCTGCGGAAGGGGTCATTATTGAAGGACAAGTAGAAGTCGGACGCGGCCCAACGGCTACGGTTATCGTGCAGGCGGGCACCTTGAAGATAGGCGACGGTCTTGTTTGCGGTCCTCACTTCACCAAGGTTAAAGCCCTTTTCAACGAGTATGGCAAAAACTTGAAAGCAGCCCCTCCATCTACACCTGTAAGGATCATCGGTTGGTCAGGCGTTCCGGATTGCGGAGCTACCTTCCACGCAGCAAAGAACGAGAAGGCTGCCAAGCGGGAAGCGGAAGAAAACACTATCTTGCAGAGAGCCGATCAGAAAGCAGACCAAGAGGAGCGGATGCCAACCTCGCAAGAGAAGCTTTTCGCTGCGATCGCCGCAAACCAGAAGAAAACCCTGCGTCTTATCATCAAAGGGGATGTCTATGGATCGGTGGAGGCGATCAAGAATGCCCTCACGGAAATCCACAGCGATAAAGTTGCTCTGGATATCGTTAGATCGGAAGTCGGGCCGGTCAGTAAAAGCGACGTGCAGAAGGCTAGCGCTGGGGCTACGGAGATCATCGGGTTCAATGTCAAATCCGAGAATGGGGTGCAGGCCTTGGCCAAGCATCACGCAGTTAAGATCACGCATCACAAAATTATTTATGAACTGATCGACCAGGTTCGCGATGATATGGGCGATATGCTCGATCCGGAATTTCGCGAGAACAAGATTGGGGCCGCGGAAGTCAGAGCCGTTTTCCCGATCGCCAAAGGATTTGTGGCTGGCTGCTTGGTTGTCGAGGGCCGGGTGGTCGCTCAGGGCCACGCCCGATTGATTCGGGATGGCGAAGTTGTGGCCGAGCAGAAAATCGATTCACTCCGCAGGGTTAAGGACGAAGTTAAAGAGGTTCGTGCTGGGACTGAATGTGGTATCCACTTAGAGAATACGAACGATTACAAGGAAGGCGATCTAATCGAAATTTACGAAATTCACGAGATTAAGCCGGAATTGTAGATCCGCGTTTCGGTCAACGAGAGGGATTTCTGACTGAAAGTTCTGCCGAGGGTCCGATCGGTTGGAGACCTAAATTGCCAAGCGATGAGCAATCGAAATATAAGAGTGTCGGAGCTCCTGAAACGGGAGGTAAGTGAAATTCTTCACACGCGGTACCAAAAAGAATCCGTAGCGATCACGGTTACTGGAGTCGATGTTTCTCCAGATCATAGTCAAGCGACCGTCTACTATTCGTTGCTCGCGGATCAGACGGACCGTTGGGATTCGCAGCGATTTTTGGATAGAGTATCTGGGAAGATACGGTATGAAGTGGGTAAGCGGATCGTATTGAAGCGAATACCGGCGTTGAAGTTCGAGTTCGACGAGGCGCTTTCGCAGGGCTATCGAATTAACGAGATAATCGATTCGCTCGAAGTGGCGGACGACCAAAGGGAAGATTGAGCGAGCACTTTCCAGTATTGAGCGATCGGTTTGGTTTCTTGGCTGAAGTGGCCGGTCCAGGCCCTGTTTGCGTGATCGGGCATGCCCGTCCTGATGGAGATTGCGTCGGCTCGCAAATCGCGGCGAGTAGGCTGCTGGCCCATTTTGGAGTGGAGAATTTCATGGCCAACGCTGATCGTGTTCCCCATTCGTTGAGATATCTTCAAGGCAGCGATTCAATATCGATATTCGATCGTAAGGCCTTGGGCGATGCAGCTCTTCTTTATGTCGACTGCGCTGATGAAGGTAGAGTCGGACCAAAAACCTCGATTTCTTTGGAAGATTCTAGACGGTTGGGGAATGTGGATCACCACATATCGAATACCAATTTCGCGGAATTCAATATTGTTGACCATGGGGCATCCGCAACCTGCGAGGTTCTTGCAGGCATAGCATTCGATCTGCGGATACCTGTCGATTCAGGGTTGGCTCAGGCCTTGTATACAGGCGTTATGACGGATACTGGGAGATTCGGTTTTGCGGCTACAAGCAGTCGGGTATTCGAGCTTTGCGCTAGGCTAATGGAATGCGGAGCATCTCCGCAGCTGGCCGCCGAGAATCTTTATGAAAACGTTTCTTTGGCCAGGCTGAAATTGCTTGAGCGATTTCTCGGTACTTTGGAATACGCTTGCGATGGGAAAGTCTGTATCGGGGAATTGAGACAGCGGGATTTTCTAGAAACTGGTACATCCTATTTGGATACAGAGGGATTTGTCGATTACGCAAGAAGCGTAAACGACGTTTCCGTCGGCGTCCTCCTGGAAGAGCGGAAGGCGACGACAAAGGGAAGTTTAAGAGCTAAGCGGAAAGAGATACGAGTGGACCGAATCGCAGCTCAATTCGGGGGAGGCGGGCATGCCTGCGCGGCTGCCATGAGCAGCTCATTGTCTTTGGAGGAATTGAAAAGCGGATTGATCGAGTTCCTGCGCGCGCGAGTAGATTGATTCGATGACAGAGGGTTTAGTGGAAGAATGAAGGACATGAAGGAGCTGGAAGGAGTTTTGCTGATCGATAAGCCAATCGGTCTGACGTCGCATGATGTCGTGGATCGCGTTCGTCGTAAGCTTAAGATGAAACGTATCGGACATGCGGGTACGCTGGATCCAATGGCGACTGGACTCTTGATAATATTGGTAGGCAAGGCGACTAAGTTGTCTCAGTATCTCATGAGTTTAGACAAAGCCTACCAGGGGACGATCACTTTGGGTGAGACGACCAATACCTATGACGGCGAGGGAGAAGTGATGACGACTAAGCCGGTCCCTGAGATCTCTAAGGCGGAAGTTCAGGAGGTCTTGAATACTTTTATAGGCGATCAATACCAAACGCCGCCAATGTTTTCGGCAGTCAAAGTCGCTGGGCAGCCATTGTATAAAATGGCCCGCAAGGGTAAAGAGGTGGAGCGTGAACCTAGGTTTATCAGGATCTCGAAATTCGATATCACGCGATTCGCTCTTCCTGAGGTCGATTTCAGTCTGGATTGCACGAAGGGCACGTATGTGCGTTCGCTGGCGAATGATATAGGCGAGAAGATTGGTTGTGGTGGATACTTGTCCGCGTTGCGGCGAAATGCGTCTGATCGATTTTCGATTGAAGACGCTACTCCATTAGAAGCGTTTGAAGAAGCCAGTCTAGATGAAATAGCCGGGATGCTGGTATCCAAGAAGGATGCCATGCCAAATACGGTTTTGTGAAAATCGATTGATGGGAGAGCCGAGCCATTACAGATCCCTCGATTCGTTCGAAAACGAAACAGGATTGTCGATGCACTTAGCGATCGGCATGTTCGACGGGCTCCATCTAGGGCACCGCCAAGTAGTCGCTTCCGCGATCGAGGCAGCGAGTTCTTCTGGTGGAATGGCGGGGGTTCTAACCTTTTGGCCTCATCCAAGCCACTTGTTCAATCCGAACGATCCGGTACCGATGATATTGATTTCACGAATGAAATTCGCGGAGCTAGATAGATTGCAGATCGATTTCATAATCGAAGAGCCCTTCGATAGGGGGTTTGCGGCGATCGAGGCAGAGGGATTCGTAGAGATGCTGAGGGACAAGATCCCGGGATTGGCGTCGATTCACACCGGAGAGAATTGGAGATTCGGAAAGGGGCGAAAAGGGGATGTGGATCTTCTTCAACGGTTGGCAAAAGATTCTGGAATTTCGTCACGGGCGTTGGATTGCCTTTACTTGGATGGAGAACGGGTAAGCAGCACGCGAATACGTGAGGCGATATCCGAGGGAAAAATCGAGGCGGCGAATCGATTGCTAGGCTATACCTACGAATCGATTGGCAGGGTTTGCGAAGGGGAGAAGGTGGGACAATCGATCGGCTCGCCGACTCTGAATATTCCGTTTGATGGAGAGCTCTTTCCCAGGAGAGGCGTTTATTTCGTCCGGGTATCCAATGAGAAGGGATCTGAACGAATTCCAGCTGTAGCCAATTTTGGAGTCAGGCCCACCGTCAATGCATTGGATCGCCCGGTTTTGGAGGTCCATGTCTTGGGTGAATGCCCATTCTCTTATGGAGATCGACTTCGTGTTGAATGGGAGCGTTTTTCGAGACCGGAGAGGAAATTCGAGAATCTGGAGTCCCTAAAAGCCCAAATTCGAAAAGATATCGAACAAGCTCGAGCTTTCTATCAAATATCTGGAGATGGCTAAGGCCCGATTAGACGAACTCGTTGTGAGGCGCGGTCTCGCAGCCAGTCGCAACGAGGCAAAGGCTCTTATCATGTCGGGAAAGGTACGCGAAGGCGTCCACCGCTTGGAGAAACCGGGCCTCAAAGTGGATGATGATATCGAGCTGATAGTGGAGCCAGGAAAGCGGTTTGTCAGTCGCGGCGGCGAAAAACTTGAAGGCTATATTGAGGCATTCGAACTCTCATTCGAGGGCTTGGATGTATTGGACGTGGGCGCTTCAACGGGTGGGTTTACTGACTGCGCTTTAAAACACGGGGCCCGAAGCGTGACTTGTCTCGATGTGGGAAAAGGGCAGTTGCATGGTTCACTCCGCTCCGACCCACGTATTCATAATATTGAGAAGATCAATGCCCGGTATCTAGATGCGGAGGACCTTCCGTTGCCATCCTACCAAAGGGTAGTCATGGACCTGTCTTTCATTTCACTGAAAACCGTGTTTCCTGCCGTTTGGCCTTTTCTGGCCCCGGAGGGCATTTTGGTAGCCTTAGTCAAGCCGCAGTTCGAGGTAGGCAAGGCGATCGCCGATAAGTTTAGGGGCGTTATCAAGGATGACCGGGAGCGGACACGAGCCCTGAATAGGGTGAGGGACTTCGCTTTGAGCGAATTGGAAGGAGCGTCGCTCCAAGGTTGTATAGAGTCTCCGATCAAAGGTTCCGACGGGAATATCGAGTATTTGCTCGGGCTTTCTAAGTTGAAATAAGCAAATTCAGGCGCGAGAGTATTTGGCGTGGCGGACAGCAAGCCAATCAAGCGACTCGCGTTTGTGATGAACCAGAACAAGTCTGGGGCTCTCGAAGTGCTGGACCGTCTACGCGAGATCGCTCAAGCGGAGAACGTTGAGGTAAAGGAAACCTTCGAATTTCCCGTACCGGAAGGGTTTTTACGGGGAATGGATGCGTGCTGCGTGATCGGCGGCGACGGAACGTTTTTGAGCGCCGCTTCCGAATCGACTAAGTGGCAAGTACCTATTGTGGGCGTAAATCGGGGGACTTTAGGATTCTTGACCACCTACACTTCCGAAGAAATCGAGGAAATTTTCCCATCGATACTTCAAGGCGGATATTCGGTTCGTAGCCGGGGCCTAATTGAGTGCAGCAGCCACAATGGGGAAGCCGATATCGCTCTCAACGATGTTGTGATCAAATCGGTTTCCGCTAGCCGCATTGTTCATTTAAACGTATTCGCGGATGACGAGTTTGTGACGACCTATGTTTGCGATGGCTTGATATTCAGTACGCCTACCGGTTCGACGGCATACACGCTCTCGGCTGGTGGACCGCTCATCCACCCCGATTCGCCAGTGCTGTCCTTGACGCCAATTTGCCCTCATGCATTAAGCAACCGATCCATCATTCTGCCCGATAGCGTGGAACTAAGGGTGGAAAACGCATCCGCTGATGACCAACTTGTGATCGCTGTCGATGGGCAACGGAATTTGTCTACGTCGCGAGACGCATCCATTCTCGTGAGGCTTTCATCGCAACGCCTTCCAATCGCCCAGAGGCCGGATTATTCCCATTTCAATGTCGTTCGCAGGAAACTGAAATGGAGCGGCGGATACGCGAGAGATATTTCGTGAGGAGCGTTCGCGTCAAGGATCAGTTGGGGCTGAAAACTTGAACTCGACGATTTCTATCTTGCTGGAACTGAGTTTCGGTTCCTTGAGTACGGCGGAAAGCCTAATATCTTCAAGCACGGCTTTCAACTCTCGAGTGTATTCGAGATCATCGCTTGGCCCAAACATGTAAACTAGCTTGTGGTGGGAATAGCGAATATACCATCCTTCATCGGTAAGTCCGAAATCGGTGACATCAATTCCTGGATACCGCTTCTTAAACTGGCTTTTGGTCATGGTGCCGCTATCGATCACCGCTTCCAGAGGATACACGATGACCTTGGTGGGCGTGACTTGAGCCCAAGCAACAGGCACGAGTATCCCTACAGCTAGAGCGATAAGGAGGCGCCTGACCATCTTAGATTTGAAAATCGTATTCAACTAAAGCGCCTCTACAGATTGGTGGACATCTTTTCGCCAACCTCGGTACCTTTAGCCCGATTGGAACCTTGGCTTCCGCCACCGCCGACGTTTTGTCCATCGGTCTCAGTAATCTTCTTATCGTTTTGTCCGCCTGGGGTTCCACCCGATTTGGCTTGTTTACCCTCTCCTTGTTCGCCTCCCTCTCCTTCGGAGGTAGTTGCGTTGGGATCGTTCCCAGTAAGGTCTCCGATCGGTCCACCGATTTGCTCGCTGGCAGCGCCGATCACTACGTCAGGAGGCGGTGGTGGTAGTTCTCCCAATGGAGAATTGCCCGATTCGCCACCCTGTCCCTGCGATCCTTGTTGTCCCTGCTGCCCTTGTTGACCTTGCGATCCCGACTCTCCTTGCGATCCCATTTGCCCCATGGGCCCTTGCTGTCCTTGTTGGCCCCCTTGTTGATTCGAGTTAGATGGGGGCATGGGAATCAAGGGAGTATTACTTCCTTGCTGGCCACCGCTGCTAGAGCTTCCCGATGGTGGCATCCCTTGGCTGCTTTGACCCATCGGGCTTTGGCCTCCTTGCGAGCCTCCCATTGGCGGCATTCCTTGGCTACTTTGACCCGATTGCCCCTGGCTTCCGCTTGATCCACCCATGGGCGGCATTCCTGAACTGCTAGAGCCTCCGCCTCCGCTAGAGCCTCCTCCCATGGGAATAGGCATTCCACTACTGCCTGAAGAGCCTGAAGATCCACCGGACATGCCTCCGGGCATTCCGGGCAGGTTTACTGGGATGTTCAAACTGGTGCCACTGGGAACGTTGATCGTCCCCAAGGGTGGTAGGCTGGACTCGTCGAGAACTGAGACGTTGCCTCCAATAGGAATTCCACTGGTGCTGATCATGGGCCCGCTGCGGCCGCTCCGCTGATTGCTTCCGCTGTTGGGTCCGGCTCCATTGGCCTCAGCATCAAAGATCCCGACGTCTGGGTCGAATTGAGCTTGGACGGGCACGGTCATGAGGCCGCAGGAGGCGCCGAATAGGGCAGTCAAGGCGAGATTAAGGTGTTTTGGTTTCATGACGGGTACTTTCGTTAAATCGTATCTAGCGCTTTTCGTTGCAAATAACAGTTAACGGAGATTGAGGGACTCCACCGCGGATTTGGAGTCGAAATTGGACGTCTGCGTAGCCCTTCTTGCGACCAATAACTCGGTACATTCCAGGTAGTAGATTGATGGTCGATTCTTTCAGCTTGGTGGGTTTTCTGGCAGTGGGCCCTTGCACGCTCACCCAAGTGGACATGTCCGAAACGAACAGTACGGGTACAGGTTGGCTTTGGGTAATCAGATGTTGCTGCAGGCGCTTTGTATCATCGGAGAGGGGCAGATAGTCTGGTTTCGACTGCATCGCCTGATCAAATGATCTCCGAGCTTGCTGGTATTCCAATCGCTGAGCTTCGATCGTAGAGATCTCCAGATACTTTTCGTAGCGTAGCAAGCTACGAATGACCTTGCCCGTTCTCAGCAGACCATCTTTGGCCTCCTGTAAATTCGGTTCCATGTCGTGGAGTTGCTGGTAGATTTCACGAGCCCCTTCCCAATCGCGATTATCCGTTTCCAGAGCGTAGGCTCTGGTTATCAAGCGGGTTATGTCGGTGCGGCGCTTGTCGGCTCTGGCTTTGGATATCGCATCGGCCAATTCTTTGCGATCCGGGAAAACGGTTAGGGCCAGCTGGAAGTGCTCGATCGCCTCGTCATAGCGCCCCGCTTGTTCAGCATTCTGAGCGATGGATAGATGCTTGTTGAAGTCCCGGTTTTCGATTTTGCGACGCACGCGCGACAGCCCGTTTTGAGCCTTGGCTGACTTGGCGTCGATATTGAAAGCTTCCTGGTAGTTCCGAAGAGCATCCTCGAAGGCGTCACTCCGTTCCAGTGACTCTGCATCGGTCAAGAGTCCGAAAACCTTATCAGCATTCTTGGCCCTCTCAATCTGGATGATAGCATCTTCGTTTTGCGGATCGACAGTGAGCAGGTTGGTGAAAGCCTCAATTGCTTTAGCGCCCTCACCCAGGGCGATGTAGCGATGGCCCATAGCCGAATTCTCTCGGATGAAACTGTTGATGGAGTTTTCGACTTCCTGAAGCTTCTCCGTCGCTTCGGTTAGCTTCGATTCGGAAGCGGTGAATGATCCTTCTGATAGGAATTGCTTCCCGGCGCTAGCGGCCTCGAAGGCGGCATCGTAGGCTTCCGGATTAAGGTGTTTGGAAGGCTTTAATTCGTCTACTCTGAGAAGGAAATTGTCGTACATCTCCTGCGTAGCGATTTTCGCTTCCACGAGATTGGAGAATTCCTCTACCTGCTCGTTGACGCTTAGAGAGAGGTCATGAGCGCGTTCGTAGGCATTTCTTCCCATCAGCTCTTCGGCTTGCAGGAATTCGCGTTCTACAGCCACGAGTTTGGTTGTCAAAATGGGGTGGTTTACCCGCATTTGGCGTATTTTTTCCAAACCGATCTGGGCCGTTTCCATTTCCAAATCCGCTTTCGAACGCGATGCGAAGGCCTCTTGGAAATTTCGCTCGGGCACAGCTTCTTCGGTGATTCCCAGCCTGTCAGCCAGCGCTTTGGCATCCTCGTCCGGGTTCTTCCAGAGAATCAGGGTAGCGATAACCGCCACGACAAAAATGCCGGACATAACTCCGAAAGTGATCATCTTCCGCCTAGATGACCGGGCTCTTTCGGCCGCTTCCTCGTCTTCAGGATTCCAGTGAATTACGCGATGTTTTCTCGGATTTTGATAGCTATCTTCTATGTCCGACATGGTCGATTTATATGATGAGATTTAGTCCCCGTTGTTCCTTTTAATTGCGCGGATGATTCCCCACAACTGCAAGGCAGGTTGAAAGATTGCCCGAGCTAGGGCTAATTGTAAAGCATGCCCGGTTAAAGCTACGATTTTGAAAAGCTTTTGGATTCGTCTAAATGTGAGCAGAAGTTCGCCGAAAGGAGGGATCTCAGTTGCATATCGTTGGTCATAACGTAAGTTTTCTAATCCGACATCAGGATCGCTTCGTATACTTGTAGACAGGGAAGACTCGCGAATCATGGACACAAAACGATTTTTTCAGGCTACAGCCGTCATTTTGCTAACTTCTATGCTGGTTTCCAGCTGTAGTACCGTACCGGTAACCGGACGAAAGCAAATCAATATGATGTCCGATTCTGAGGTGGTGAAAATGACCAAAGCGGCCTTCGAGCAGATGAAAGGCCAGATGAAGATTTCCCAGGATCCCAGGATGAACGATTGGGTGCTGGAAGTATCTGAGCGCATTTCTCAGCAAGTATTTTGGGATATGCCCTTGGCGGAATGGGAGTTCATCGTATTTGACGCCCCGGGCGAAGTGAACGCCTTCGCAATGCCAGGCGGCAAAGTGGGAGTGATGTCGGGCTTGTTCGATATGGTGGAGACGAAAGACGAGTTAGCCTCGGTCATAGCCCATGAGATGGCCCATGTAACGGCTCGTCATACTCACGAGAGAATGTCCCAAGCCGGCATTTTAAAGGCGGGATCTGGAATCTCGTCATTGGGTACGGCCATTGCGACGGGAGGCATGGTGCACATAGCGCCATCAATGAGTGGACAGCTGTTAGCCTGGGATAGAGCGAAGGAATCGGAAGCGGACCGCATTGGCATGATGTATATGGCCAGGGCCGGGTTCGATCCGAATGCAGCTATTTCGGTGATGGGCAAAATGGCTCAAATCGACATAGGCGCGGCGGGTAGCCAGCCCTACAATTCGACCCATCCATCTTCCCAGGAACGCTTGGATACGCTTCACGCTTATGTAGACGAAGCGATGGTCGAGTATGAAAAGGCCAAAGCGTTGGCTTTTTGATCGAAACTGCTTGTTTCGGCAGTTAAGCCATTTGGTCGCGAAGGCGACGATTCGACCGCGCGCACAGGCAGGGTGCCTGTGCCAATTTTCCAATGGCGCATTATCTGAAAAAATACCCAACCTCCGGTTTGAGAGTTGGCTATGGGAAGTTGACCGAATTCAAAAGAAACCTTTGCTAAGGAGCGGGTTCTTCCTCGGGGGCCGTAACAAGCGGTGTGGGCGCTTCTTCCGGCTCAGGCGCGTCGGCAAGGAGTCCGTCCATTGCGTCAGGCAAACTCGTGAATTGATAGGAGCTCGCTTCGAAGGCCGCCCGATCCATATAGGCGTTAACGGGATCGTCACTATTCGACGAAGTGATGAAATAATAGACGGGCCCTTCAGGGGTGACCACTTCCTCTTCAACTTCCGTGGTCGTCTCGCCATTTTCACCTTCCTTCTCCACCTCTTTCTCGATTTTGACTTCGGGTTGACGGCCAATCGAGTAATTGTAGCTGTCTCCGTTACTCAGTTTCAGAGTGAATTGATGACTGTTTTCTTTCGCGGCGACCACATTGGCATCGTCAGTTTCAGCAGTTGCGGTGAATGTCAAACCTGACAAGCGGGTTGCAATCTGCCCGACAGAAGATTGATTTAGGATTTTGCCATCAGGCAAGTCGTGAGCCGTTTCCCAATCGGAATCGGCGTTTTCACGCGTGACGCTGATTCGGTCGCCATTCTGGAGCGAGGCCTCGATAGCGGTGACATCATCAGCCTCGAATTCGACCAGCTTTTTTTCCAGCCACGAATCCAAGCTGGAATTGATGAAGAAGGTCGTGTCGACGAGGAAGGCCTTTTCTTCACCTTCGTAACGCATGAATTGCCTTCCGTTCTCCGTTTCTTTGCCAAGCTGAAACGCGACAATATCGTTTCCGAGCTTGTCGACAAATCGAATATTTTCACCCGTTTCGAATCCCAGCGTAGCAATCCGATCCGGATTTTCGCTTACCAGTCTCTGAAGTTTCGCGTCGGATACATTCTGAGCTAGTTCCGAGATGCGATCATAGCTGATAGGCAGATTGAACCGCTCTTCTAAAAACCATAGATTGGATTCGCCTTGATTGACTAGGCTGAGGATTCCGTCGTCCATTTCTACCACGATTTTAGCGGTATCTCGGAGCGCTGCAGAATCGACGATAGCGGCCCCTACCCGGTCGTCGAGTAGGGGAGCGCTATCGGACTTCTTGAACAGGCTGGTGGCGATGGCGAGAACGGCGAGAACGCCTGCGCTGATATAAAGATTCTTAATATTCATATTTCCTCCTAAAGCGCCTTATTTTTACGCATACGATAGAAGAGAAGGCCGAAGATGGCCAAACCGATGGGTGAGTAGCCGATGTTTAATGACACGAGCTTCCATTTGAGAGCGTCGATATCTTTACGCAGCTCGCGACGGATTATACGGCGTTCTGCTCGAAGGGTAGCCTCGTTTTCGCGAAGGCGTTGCAAGGCTTCCGAGAGCTCGGGGCCGGCGACAATCAAACCAGTTCCTTGCTGTTGTGTCGCTAGCTGCTGAATCTCCTGATTCACTTCGGAAATCCGGTCTTCTACTTCCTGCAACTTAATCTGGTATTGTTTCTGGGCTTCGACTTCGAGCGCTTGGACACGATCGAAGATCCTCGCTTCCTCGCCTTTGCTGCGAATTCCAATAAGGTCTTGGCTGCCGCCGAGAAACTCGACGATATTCGTACCCATCGCCAGATTGTCATTGATGGTCTGTACAGTCATCATTCCTAGAAAATTTTGGCGACGGATTGAGAATTGATCGAGGGCCCAATCCGTATCGGCGATAATGAATACATTGCTTTCGCCCGTGTACAGTTGCTCGGAATCCTGATCCTCCGATGACTCATCTTCATCGGCTGCCGCATCGGCTGGGCTACTCGGCTTCCCATTTGGGAACGCGGTAGTAAACTCGCCGCTCAGCACGCCGGCCACGGTTTTGCTTTGGCCGTCGGTCTGCAATTGGTTGAGGAGCGCTCCTTGTTGAGCGAATTGAAGCATCATTCCATTCACGGTCCCAGCTGCATCCGTCGTCTCGAGAATGGGTTCGAAGGTGAGCTCCGATTCGCCTTCGAGGCTGATAGAGCCGGGCTCCAGTAGCAGCACGGCGTTGAGCTCAGCGGCGGGCAGAAAATCCTGGCTCATATTGTCCTCTCGGAAGATGAGCCACGCCGGCTGCATGGATCCTTGTTGAGTGTAGGCAATGTTGGGATCCGCTACGGCGTCGCCCGCCGAGTATTCAATTCCCCAAGACGAAAAGAAGCGCTGAAAATCGCTCGACGTGTTCGGGTTGGGGCGCCCCATCATGCCCATCTGGCTCTGTTGCTGGCTTCGAAAGAAAAGCGATGATGGATCGACGGCTAGCAGCATGGGCTTCCCGGAAAGGACCATTTGGTCTATGTCGTACATCAGCGATTCGCTTAGCCCGATTGGGTGAATGACGGCCAGCATATCCAGGTCGCCGGGAAGCTCCGTAGCCGTTGGTTCGATAACTTCGACATCGAAGCTGCTCTCCAATTCGGTGATGATGTACTGATCCTCTTGTTGCGGCTGGCCGGGCATCATCGGGGCGGGGGGCGCCTTCAGTGGCAGGCTGGATACGAGACCAAGCTTGGGCTTGGAAAGCTGTTGAGCCTCGTGGACAGCCTTGGCGATATCATATTCGATCGAACCCTCTTTGTTCCAATCGAAGAAAGGGATCGCGTGTTCCGAATCACCTTGGCTGATAACCAAGCCCAGGAATACGCGGTCTCCGTTGGGCAAGTTTTGGCCGTGAACATCCGCAGCTATTGCGTTTTCCTCTTCCGAGGTATCTGGCTGCGGATCGATGATATCGAGAATGATTTTCCCATCAGAAGCCCGCTCGAATTGACGCAGAAGTTGCTCGACGCGATTCCCGAAGTTCTGGATATGCATCCTGATTTGCGGCGAAACCCCTTCAACGGATTTAGTCTTGTAGAAATCGAATCGAATGGGCTCTTCCACTTTAGCGAGCAACGACTTAGCGCTCTTGGAAAGCGTGAATGCATTCTCCGCGGTCATATCGAACCGCAAGGGCAGCGATGATACGACGTAGTGAAGCAGAAGAAAATTGATGAGTATGAGAAGAGTCGTGTGAAGCTTTGCTCTGAGTTTCATTTTTTATGCTTCCCCTTTCTACTTTTCGAGTATGACCACGTTGATCGCTAGAAAAGCGATGGTTAGAGTGATGAAGAACGATACGGCGCTCAGCTCGATCAATCCGCGGGTCATGGTTTGATAATGGGCCAGAAAACTGAAATTACCCAGAAAATCGAGTAGTCCAGCCGGAGCGATACTCTCGAGCAATGCGATTAGAATCTGGGAGCCGAACAAGGTGGCCAGAAAGCAAATGAGGACGCTGATCACGAAGGCGATCACCTGGTTCTTGGTTAGAGCGGAGCAAACCGAACTGATTGCAAGGTAGGCTGCGGACATCAGTACGGAGCCGAAATAGCCGGAGAACATAATGCCCCAATCCGGATTGCCCAAATAGCTTGTCGTTAAGGCCAGCGAAAAGGTTAAGGTGAGAGCGATTCCGATGAAAGCCCAGGCGGCCAGAAACTTTCCGAGCACCGCGGCCATGGGAGGAATCGGCAGCGTAAAGAGAAGCTCGATACTGCCGGATCTTTCCTCTTCCGCCCACAGTCTCATTCCCGTTGCCGGGATGAAAATCAGGAAAGCCCAGGGCAGGAAGGTCCAAAGCGTACCGAGGCTAGCCTGGTTGCTTTCATAGTAGCCGGCGAATATAGCGAGACCGATAATTACTATGTGGAACACGGCCAGAATCACGTAGCCCACGGGCGAGCGAAAGTAGCCGAAAAACTCTTTTTTGAATACAGGAAGTACTTGGTTCATGCGTAAGCTTTGCTGCTGGTTATTTCGCGAAAGATTTCATCGATCGAGGAGCCTGGCTTGCGGGCCTTGAATTCGTCCGGCGTCTCGTCGACGCGTACCCTTCCTTGATCGATGACGATGATTCGATTGCAGATCGCTTCGACTTCTTCGAGGATATGAGTGGAAAGGACGATAGCCTTGTCTTCGGCCATAGCCTTGATAAGTTTTCTCACTTCGTGCTTTTGGTTGGGATCCAGGCCGTCAGTCGGCTCGTCCAGAATGAGCACAGGGGGATCATGAAGGATAGCTTGGGCGACGCCAACGCGTTGCCGGTATCCCTTGGAGAGCGTTTCGATCGACTGGCTTTGCACCGTTTGCAGGTGGCATTTTACGATAACGTCGCTTAGGCGATTGTGGATTTCGTCTTTGGATCGAAAGCCGCGTGTCTCAGCAACGTACGAGAGGAATTCGACAACAGTCATCTCGGGATACGCGGGACTGCTTTCGGGCAGGTAGCCGACTCGGCTTTTAGCCTCGAGCGGATGCTTGCGGACATCGAAACCATCGACAGAAGCGGTACCCGATGTCGGCGACAAAAAGCCGGCTATCATCTTCATCGTGGTGGACTTGCCAGCCCCGTTAGGACCGAGGAAGCCGAGGATGTCGCCTTTCTTGACCTGAAAGGATACGCCGTCGACAGCGCGCAAGTCACCATAGTCTTTAACTAGATTTTCTACAGCAACCATAGGTGGATTTATTCTTGTTATTCAGGGAGTGAAAATAGATTCGACAAGCAAGATCAAGTTCCAGTGAAGGATCTGATTTCCAGTGATTTAACCGACTGATGGCTTGAAGAAACTCTTCTTGCCTATAGCGGGATAATTAGAGGGCGATGCATCTAAATGAGAGCGTTGTCAATTTCAAGTATTTCCCGATTCAATTGGCGATAGCGACTCGGTGAGAGTCTTGCTATCGAATGATAAAGCGACTAGTTCGGGGCTGATTCGCCCAATTCCAAGTCTCCCTGTGACTCTTGATCTAAGCCATCCTCGGATCCCTGAGGCTCGTCTTTTAGGTGTTTCGGAGGGTCGGAAATCCGCCTAGCGAAATTCAATTCCCGATCGGTCACAATTCGGTCGCAAATCTTTCGCGTGTGGAGGCGAAGCCACATCGAGGTGTTGGACTCACTTCCATAGCGAGCTGGGCCGTAGGCGTGAATGCGATTGGTTTGCAGGAGCAAATCGTTTTGAGCAAATTCGGCATCGTTGCTGGGTTTGTAAACTGCGTAGGCTTTGCCGCCGAATTTGCGGACGACCGAAAAACTAGGCACATCGCTGGGACCATCCGCGATGTAGATCATATTCTGAAAAGGTATTCGACGATCTTCATGGGCCACCTTGGCATTCACATCGATGCCATGGTCTTTGTTGGAACCCTTATTGACCTCGAACAAGGCTCTCGTTTTAGTCGTGTTGTCGATCATCATGCCAATTTGACTGATCTCCATCTCGGTTTCCACTGGGAGCTCATCTTGATCCAGGAAACCGGGAAGCAAAGGGTCTTCGATAAACTCGCATCCCCAGATTCCCTCCACGAATGGGGCTATCTTGCTGCCGCGAATCATTTCCGCCAATCCCGTGCTGACGATGTAGTGTTCGACCTCGATTTCGTGCTTAGCGTATTCAGGTTTCGAGCGCGTCTCTTCTCGAAGCTCTTGAAAGAACTCGGGAAGTCCCTCGTAGAATTCGATTTCGGCTCCTAACTCCCGCAGTATTCCGTTGTTCAGGCCCTTAAGCTTTCCATTTCGCACGTAGGTGAGCAAATGATTCAGGTAGAGAATTTCGCCCGAGACGCTATATCCCCGCTTGGTATAGTGGTCGGCTAGGGCATTGGTTTCCTCCCAAAACCGGCTTTCGTCGATATTGTAGCGCTCGAATATGGGCTGCTGCATATAGCCCGGAATGAGCGTTTTGTCGAAATCCCAGATGAGAGCGATTCTGTTCTGAGTGAACAGTCCTTGCGGCATGGTCGTTAGCAAAGAGGAAGCGCCTAGCACTGCAATGGCAATCTGCCCCGCTGTTAAATTCGATTTGCAGTTTCCGAAACGACGCGACATTGCTCCTTGCTTTCACATGGCAATAGAGCTTCCGGACATTTCCCCTTTCAAAAAACGGATTGAAGAAATCGACGAGCTGATGAATCAGCCCGACTTTTTCAACGATGCCCGTCGCTCGGCATCGCTGTCCCGCGAACAATTGAAGTTACGGCAATTGATCGAAGACTACGAGGCATTGGGTGGAGCGAAATCGGCATTGGCCGAGCATCGAGAGTTGCTGGAGGACGATGAAGGCGATGAAGAGCTGAAAGAATTGGCCCAGGAGGAGCTCCCGGAACTGGAGGCCGAAATCGAAAGTCTGGAGCAGAAGATTCTGGTTTCCATGATTCCGCCGGAGGATTCGGATTCGCGTAACACGATTGTGGAAATTCGGGCTGGCGCCGGGGGAGATGAGGCTTCGCTATTCGCGGGAGACCTTTTTCGGATGTATGGCAGGCTGGCTGAGCGGCGTGGCTGGACGCTAGAGCAGCTGGGTTCGAGCGAAAGCGGCATCAGCGGATTCAAGGAAGTAGCCTTCTTGATCCGAGGAGATGAGGCGTACAAGCAGATGAAATTCGAAAGCGGTGTGCATCGAGTGCAACGCGTCCCGGAAACGGAATCCCAAGGACGCATTCACACATCTACGGTGACGGTAGCTGTTCTCCCTGAAGCCGAGGAAGTCGATGTTCAAATAGATCCTCAGGAACTGGAGATCACTGTCACGAGGGCAAGCGGGCCTGGCGGCCAAGGAGTGAATACGACCGACTCGGCCGTCCAGATACTCCACAAGCCGACGGGGATTATCGTGAACTGCGCCGACGAGCGCTCGCAAATCAAGAACAAGGCCAAAGCCATGACCGTTTTGCGATCGCGGCTGTTACAGACCAAAGAAGAGGAAGAGCGAGCCAAATACGCGGAAAACCGTAAGAAGCAGGTGGGGACCGGCGATAGAAGCGAGAGGATACGAACCTACAATTTCCCGCAAAGCCGACTGACAGATCATCGAATCGGACTGACTATTCACAGCCTGCCTCAGGTAATGGAAGGGGAGCTGGATGAGGTAATCGAAGCCTTGCAGGCCGAAGACCGGAAATTGAAGATTGAAGCGTTGATGACTGCTCAGGCCGGATCGTAGCGAAAATGGGCGATCGTCTGACAGTATTGGATGTCGTGCGGAAAAGCGCGGATTTCCTGGAACGCAAGTCGGTCGAAAGTCCAAGATTAAATGCGGAATGGCTGGCCGCCCATACCCTCAATATCGGACGAATGGAGCTTTACATGCAATTCGACCGACCGTTGCAGCCAGCGGAGTTGGATTTGATGCGCGATCTCGTTTCGCGCCGGGGAAAGCGCGAACCACTACAGTATATAGTGGGCGAAACTCAATTTCACGACCTGCTTATCAAGTGCGACCAGCGGGCTCTCATTCCTCGGCCTGAAACTGAGCAGCTGATCGACTATATCGTGGATCTCGGCCCCGAGATTGATGAAACGTTCAGTATTCTAGATCTGGGTACAGGCACAGGATCCATAGCTCTTACTTTGGCTAGGCGTTTTCCCTGCTCTAAAATTGTCGCGACCGACGCGAGTCAAGATGCCTTGGACCTGGCCCAGGAGAACGCGTTGGGGAACGGCCTGCAAAATCGAATTGAACTGCTTCGATCCCATTGGTTTGAATCGTTGAAGGGGAAGGGCCCCTTCAGGCTAGTGGTATCCAATCCTCCCTATTTGACGGATTCAGAGCTGGAGACTGCGGAGCCCGAAGTTAGAGACTTCGAGCCAACATCGGCGTTGCTTTCTGGAAATGATGGTATGGAGGACGCCTTGAAAATAATAAGCGAATCTATCGAGTATCTTGAGCCCTCGGGATCGCTTTGGCTAGAAACGGGGATCGACCAGCACGAACAGCTGCTCGACGCATGCTCGAATGCCGGGTATCAATCCTTCGAAGGAATCTTGGATTGGGCAGATCGCCCTCGCTTTATCCACGCGGTGAAGTAGATGGTTGGTAAGTTTCACTCGTCGCCCTGCGCTATCATCGATCGCCCCTACAATTAACGCATTTCATTTTTCAAAATAGCCTAACCGGTAGGGCTGCTTATCCTCAAGCAGTCGCCTCAGATCTGTTGGTTTCGGCTGACTAGGGATAGTCAGCCCTACCGATTTGGCTTGTCGAACAACACGAAAGCCGCTGGCCGAAGGTTAAGAGAGGTGGAGCTCGATCCCGCGACTGTACATGTGCGCCAAATAAACTTGTAGCCGAGTGTAGGAGCGGGTTCATCCCGCGATGATTATGGATTAATCCTGGCAAAATCGCGGGATAAACCCGCTCCTACGGTCCGCAACGAACCGTGAATCTCCGCTCGTATGGATAGAGGAAGCCAATACGCGAATGTTTGAGTTTATTCTAAAAGCAAAGCTCTAGTTGAGCAACTTGTTGAACCGCGATTTGGAGGATGCCAATGGCAGTGCTGGCTGTTTCCAGTCATTGGTATTTGGCGATGCCTCTACAGCGTCTACCATTATGCGAAGCGCTTCCCGTAGTTGAATATCGAATTCCGGGACGGGTTCTTCCTCTTCCTCATCGGTGTCGTTTACAGCCTCAACATCCGTCTCTTGATCTATTGTAAGATCGTTGTTGGAAGCCAACTCGCTGTCGCTGTTAGTAGGAGCGGAATCGCTTTGAGAAAGATCGGGCGGCGTCTCTTCTTCCTCGGCGTTCTCCGCTTCTTCGGCGAGAACTGCGTCGAGTTTGATTTCCGAGGATTCGAAGTTCAGTTCCGCGAGAGCTCGTTGACGATCTTCCATGGCGTCGATGAATTCCTGATCTTCATCCATCATTCGCTTCCGTTCCTCCAAATTGAGGGAAATCGTCTTCTGCTCGTCGCGATCTCGATACCAGTCGATGCGTTCACGTAGAAAATCGAATTCCTCGAGTCTTATTCGTCGGCCTTCGCTTTGCGTTTTGAGTGTGTCGATGAACGGCTTTTTGAGGATCATCTCTACGAAAAACCGTGCAGGCCTGATGTAGTCCCATGGCAGTGCATTGTCCAGATCGGCTTCGCCAACTGCCGTTATATCAGCTACTGAAGGTAGTGATATGTCGGATACGACACCTTTACGTTGGACAGAGAATCCATTGGGCAAGTAGTACTTTTGAATAGTAAGCTTAGCGGCCCCGGCCTTGTTTTGGGAATTGTATGCCCGTAGGACGTAGTCCTCTAGAGGCAGAACCTGCTGTACGGTCCCTTTGCCGTGAGTACTGTCGTTGCCGATTACCAAGGCTCGCCCATAGTTTTGCAGAGCTCCGGCGAGGATCTCGGATGCAGAAGCGCTGTGGCGCGAAGTGAGGACGGCCAGTGGTCCGTGATAGACGACTTTCGGGTTGCGATCCGAACGAGCCAATACTTTGTCGTAGGAATCCTTAACCTGCACGACAGGGCCTCGTGAAATAAAGAGTCCGGTCATGTCCACGGCTTCGTTGAGTAATCCGCCGCCGTTTCTTCTCAGATCGAGCACGATGGCCTGGACGCCAGCGTCTTTCATTTTTACAACCAGTTCCTCGACGTCGGCTGTAACGCTCGTTACAATCCGGCGTCCTTGATCGTCGATTTCTTCGGATCCGTAGAAACTGGGTATGTCAATCACGCCAATCGGCATTGTAGTCCCGTTGTCCATGGGCACTTGGTAAATCTCGCCTTCGCTGCGGCTGGAGTTGATGCGAACGGTGTCGCGGACGATACTGACGACGCGTCGTTCTGATTCGTCTACAGCGTCGGCGGGAATGATCGTGAGTTTGACAACGCTGCCTTTTTCGCCGCGGATTTTATCAACAACCTTACGAAGGCCCATGTCGACGATGTCTACCGGCTCGTCTTCTCCTTGGGCGACCGCGACGATACGATCGTTCGGTTTCAGATCGGTTGTGTTCTTAGCAGGTCCACCAGGTATCAACTCTTTGATTACGCAATACCCGTCTTCCTCGCTGAGCAAGGCCCCGATCCCCACGAGAGACAGGCGCATATGGATGCTGAAATCTTCAAATGTGTCTGAGGAGAAGAAAGTCGAGTGCGGATCGAATATATGGGTGAGGCTAGTGAGGAATGCTTCCTGCACGTCACCAGAACCGAACTCTTTGATACTGCGCAGTTGCCGCTCGTACCGTTTAGTGATGCGTTCCTTCGCTTCTTCGACGGTCTTCTCGTTGAGCAACTCCTGCAGCATCTCTTGCTTGAGGCGTTTCACCCAAAGGCCATTGGCTTCTTCGATATTTGCTGGCCAAGGGCTTTCGCTGCGATCGTACATGTACTCTTCTTCGCCGTCGAAGGTCCACTCTTCCTCCAGCTTTTCCAAAATCCACTGGATGCGTTGGATGGCGATAACGCGGTATCGCTCGTAAATCGTGAAGGCAGCATCGAGATTGCCTTTGTGCCTCATTTGCATGCTCAAGCGGGAACCGTAAGTATCGATGAAATTCTCCTCATCCGACTTGAGGAAATAGAGCCGATTGTAATCGAGCCGGCCCATGAACTCTCGAATGAGCTCGATAAAGGTTTCGTCAGAGATTTCGGCGTTGTTGAAGTGCAGGGTTTCCAACATTTCTATGACCCGCATCGTCTCCTGGGACATGAGATCGGTCGGGGCGAGTTCAGGAAGGTCGGACAAATCGACCAAAGGCTCCTTTTCGGTCAGTCCAGATGCGCAAGGTATTAGAGCGCTCGCAAGGAGTGAGATAAGGAAAACGGTAGATCTAATCATGGCGCGTTGGTTTGAGTTTCGCTTGCTGTTCTAGATGCGCAGTCAGAGTAAAGTGATTTGCTGGTGGATGTGGTCCGTCAGCAAAGCCAACGGAAGAGGCGTTCCCTCGAGTTACCTTTTTTTCAGAAGATCGCCTGCTTCGTCGAGGATCTTCTTCTCGTCGTCGGTTAATGAGCCGAAGCCTTTGCTGTTAATCTTGTCCAAAATGCGGTCGACATCCTTTTTCATGTCTTTTGGCGGAGCTATGTTGACTTTGTATGGGTAGGCTTTCGCTGTTGGCTTCTTTTCCTTCTGCTTGAACCAATCCGGAATCTTAAAGCTTTCGTTCCGGCCGCCCTTTGGATTCCTCAAATAGACCAGTTTGTAAAAGAGATATCCGCCCAGCATGCCTCCCAGGTGAGCGGAGTGGGCAACTCCAGTTCCGTTGAGGAGTTCCAGAAAAATGAACCCGAAGGCGGCGATGCCGAGGGAGATGTACATGAGAATCTTGGCTTTCATTCTCAGTACCATCATCAAGTAGATGTCTTGCTCGGCATACATGAGGCCGAAACAGGTTATAAGTCCGAAGACGGCTCCCGAGGCCCCCACGACCGCCAGAGAACCGGAAGCGAAGCTGACGATGAACCAGAGGAATCCTCCAACCACGACGGAGCTGAGATAGAGCTGTACAAATCGCTTTTCCCCCAGGTCGGGCAATAGCGCTCTCCCGAGAAAGAAGACGCCGATCATATTGCCCACGATATGCCCAATATTGTCGGGACTGTGGAGAAATGAGTAGGTGATGAAGCTCCAGAGTTTTGGCCCGCCATAATCGTTGGCAGTGAGGGCGAACAACCGAAAATAGCCTTCTCCCGCGGTCAGCTGGATCGCATACATGACCACGTTAAAAACGATGATCCCCAGCACCATGTTTCGCGTGCGAGGATTTTGGTCAGATTGCATGTAGGGGCGATCGTAAAGCATACGCTAATTCAGGATCCGAATTTTCAGGAGGATTTCAAGTTATACTGTCCCTAATTTGGACGATCGAAGGCATGTCCGCATTGGGTTTTAGGCAA
This sequence comes from uncultured Opitutaceae bacterium, assembly GCA_964521705.1. Lineage (GTDB taxonomy): Bacteria > Verrucomicrobiota > Verrucomicrobiia > Opitutales > Opitutaceae > Pelagisphaera. The sequence goes on from CAZFUD010000024.1 coordinate 27,660, forward strand.
AGTCTACTGATTGTTTATCGCTGGATATCACGTTCAGCTAAGGGTTCTGGTTGCGAAGGGGCCCAATTACCTACGCGAATGATGCCAATTTCGTCTGGAAGTGGCCAGACGGGACAATAGGAAAGCCGCGGTTATACGAGACCGGGAAAATTCTGCTTGGTTCTCGAAAATCTTGGCGCTAGACGGCGTTTGGTTGAGGTCAGAAGGCCGTGCTCTGGCAGAATTGTCGAAAAGGGATTAAGATAGAACAATAATACGCGTCCATCATTGGATGTAGGAGCGGGTTCATCCCGCGATTTTCGCAACAGCCGGATTAGGACGATCGCGGGGTAAACCCGTTCCTACGATTGACTCGATCTCAAGGAGCGATCGTTGACCCTGTCTAGCCAAATCTTTTCCTCTAATGAAGTATCCAGGCTCGACTCAATAGAGAAGGCCTTTGAGCCACCCGATTCCTCTAGTTGCTAAACCGGAAGAGGGCGACATCGCCGTCTTGAAACGGGTACTCTTTTCCTTCCAAACGGTATTTGCCAGCTTCTCGGGCAGCTGAGACGCTTCCCAGGGATGATAAGTCTTCGTACGAAACGACTTCCGCCTTTATAAACCCCTTTTCGAAGTCCGTGTGGATGACCCCTGCTGCTTGAGGGGCGAGCATGCTTCGTTCGAATGTCCAGGCCCGGACTTCTTTTTCTCCGGCCGTGAAATAGGTTTCTAGTCCCAGTAGAGAGTAGGTGGCCTTTATGAGGAGGGAGACGCCGGAGTCCTCTACGCCTAGGTCATGGAGGAACTCTTTGGCCTCGGAGGGACCAAGATCCACGAGTTCGGATTCGATTTCGGCTGAAATGATGACGCAATCCGCGTCGTGGCTCTCCTTCGCGTAGGCTCGCACTTTAGAAACCAGTTCGTTGGCATCTGCATCGGAAAGGTCATCATCGGAAACGTTCGCCGCATATATGATGGGCTTAGAAGAGAGGAGGTGCAGATTTTTCATCAATACCGCCTCTTCTGGTGACACGTCTAGGGTATTGGCGGACTTGCCTTCGTTGAAATGGGGAATGAGCCGATCGATTAGCCCGCAGATGGCTTGAGCTTCCTTGTCATTTCCCCGGGCCTTCTTCACCGCCTTTTCTTTTTTTCGCTCCACGGATTCAAGGTCGGCCAAGACTAGCTCCGTATTGATGATTTCGATATCCCGGATCGGATCTACCGAACCCATGTTGTGGATGATGTCATCGTTCACGAAACAACGTACGACCTGGACGATCGCGTCTACTTCTCGAATATTGGCTAGGAATTTATTCCCAAGCCCTTCCCCTTTGCTGGCCCCCGCCACGAGACCGGCAATATCGACGAACTCTATGGCCGCGGGAATGACGACATTGGTGTTGGCGATCTCTCTCAGAGTCTCCAGGCGATCGTCAGGAACAGTGACTACACCGACATTTGGATCGATCGTGCAAAAGGGGTAGTTGGCGGATTCCGCCTTGCGTGTTCCGGTAAGAGCATTGAAAAGAGTGGACTTCCCAACATTCGGTAGACCAACGATACCTGCCTTCAACATAGGCGACGAAGAACATTGAATCGGATGTTGCTTGACAAGACCCAATTTTGGTAAATCGTCCTCCTCTTTTTCCACGATTTCCAGGACTCGAAGACATGGCTTTAAAGATCAAATTGCAACGGGGTGGCGCTGTCCACAATCCCATTTACCGAATCGTTGTAGCCGAAGCGCGTGGGCGGCGAGATGGCCGTTTTGTCGAGAAATTGGGTACTTACATCCCTCGCGCGCAAGGTAAGCAGATCGAACTGACGCTCAATGTTGAGCGTGCGGACTACTGGAAGTCAGTGGGGGCGAAACCAACTGAGACGGTTCATGGACTCATCAAGCGCGCTCGGAAAGAGGGAGCGCAGACTGCTGAAGTAGCAGCGGAAGCTTAGAAATAGCCCGGTTTAGGCCGTTAACACTTTAAAGCGCCCGACGAACATCGTCGGGCTTTTTTATTGGCCAACGGAAAGAAGTCTTGAAGCTAGCCCCGCTACATCGAATTCCCTTGAGCTTGCTATTCAGTCACGGGCTTGCCTCGGGGATGTCCTTTGCGTAAAGAACCCGGCTAATCGAATATGAAGATCGACGTGGTTACTTTATTCCCCCAAATGCTGGATGGTTTCCTATCCGAAAGTATGATGGGCCGGGCGCGGAGCAATGGGCTCGTCGATATTCGTGTCCATAATTTGAGGGATTGGGCCAAGGGAAAACACAAGCAAGTGGATGATCGACCCTTTGGTGGAGGAGCGGGAATGGTCCTGATGCCTGAACCAATCTTTGATGCGATGGAAAGCCTAGCTGATGGGGGAGCCTGCCATCGCGTGTATCTGGCCCCGGATGGAGAGCCACTTTCCCCCCGTTTGGCCCAGTCGCTGGCGGATAAGGATCACATTGTATTCTTTAGCGGGCATTACGAGGGGATCGATGAACGAGCTCGGGAAAAACTGTTCGATCAGGAGATCAGCATTGGCGATTATGTCCTCACTAACGGGACGCTGGCAGCGGCTGTCGTTATCGATTGTCTATGCCGTTTTTTACCCGGTTTTTTGGGTGAAGAAAAATCATTGACTAGCGAAAGCTTCGAGGGCAGTTTGCTCGACTTTCCTCAATACACGCGTCCTGCGATGTTTCGAGATATGCCGATTCCAGAGGAGCTTTTGTCCGGGAATCATGCGGAAATCGATCGGTGGCGACAGCGGAAACGGGAGGAAAAAACACGCGAGCGAAGACCGGATTTATTAGAGGACTGAGACTATGAATCAGATTGTTAGTGAACTTACCAAGGATCAACTGAAGACGGAAGTGCCCAACTTCAAAGTGGGCGACGGCGTCAAGGTGCATGCTCTCGTGCGAGAAGGCGACAAACGCAGAGTGCAGATTTTCGCAGGAGTCGTGATTGCACGCAAAGGATCAGGAATCCAGGAGACGTTCACGGTTCGAAGGATTTCCTACGGAGAAGGCGTTGAGAAGGTCTTTCCCATTCACAGTCCCAATGTGTCGAAGATCGAGGTGGAGAAGGAGTCCAAAACCATGCGGGCCCGTATGTACTACCTTCGCAACCTGGTTGGCAAGAAGGCCATGCAGGTTAAGGAGAAGCGCTTGGCTAAAGGGCACTGAGGGCCGGCTAGAATTTCTCGTTTCATTATTTTACAACAAGGCCGCTTCGTTATGAAGCGGCCTCGTTTGTTTTACGACTCAGGTGTTTAACTCGAAGAGAGACCTAGACCCCGATATCTGAGACGGCTTCGTTGCTTGCTTTGCGGGGAGGAGCGGCTCGGTCCTCTTCCAGCAAATCTCGGAGGATCGAGCCGATCCTCCCTGCCATACTTATCATTGCCCCGGTTTGAATTGGTAGACGGGTTAACGACCGAGCGTTCGATCTCCCAGTGACCAAAATTCCGTTTTTGATCTGAATGGGAAAACGCTCTAGTAGAAGGTTTGTAGGAGCAGGTAGATCATACGATTTCGGGATAGGTCGCATCCGGAATATCGCGGGATAACCCGCTCCTACAAGCTACTTGATCTTCAGTTGATCCCTATGCGCGACATCCGGGAACGAGTTTGCGACCATCTCCCCAGAAGAATGCACGAAAGCCCCCAATTTTGCTCTTGAGGCTTGGAGGGCGCTCAATTGGGGTGTCTGCCTCCAACTTGGACCTCATATATTCCTACGATTCAAATGAATAAAGACATTCTCCAAAAAGCCGCCAATGAAGCCCGAGGGCTGGCGATCGACGCTGTCCATGCCTGCAAGTCAGGCCATGTTGGTCTGCCCTTGGGCGCCGCTGAAATCGGCGCTGCCCTATACGGGAGCGAGCTCAATGTGAATCCGGACGAGCCAAGGTGGCTCAATCGGGACCGATTCGTTTTGTCCGGCGGGCACGGAAGCATGTTTCTCTATGGTTGGCTGCATTTGGCCGGCTTCGATCTAAGTTTGGACGAGCTCAAGAATTTCAGGCAGCTCGGAAGCCACACTCCCGGACATCCGGAGTTCGGAGAAACAGCGGGTGTTGAGAGTACGACGGGCCCACTTGGTCAAGGTGTCGGAAATGCTGTCGGTTTTGCCGTTTCCCAAAAAATGGCAGCTGCGGCCTTCAACACGGAAGAGCACACTATTCTCGATAACCATATTGTCGTTCTGGCGGGAGATGGATGTATCCAAGAAGGTGTGGCGCATGAGGCATCTTCGATAGCGGGGCACCTGAAACTGGATAATCTGATCGTCATCTACGATAGCAACGATGTGACGCTGGATGCGATGGCAGAGAAATCGCAAAGCGAAGACACGGCTAAGCGATACGAAGCCCTAGGATGGGATGTCGTCACCATCGATGGGCATGATTTCGATGCGATAGGGCAAGCGTTCTCGGCTGCCAAGGCAGCGCAAGGCAAACCGCAGTTGATAATCGCCAAGACGGAAATCGCTCGAAGCATCGAAGAAGTGGCTGGCACGAGCGCCGGACATGGAGAGAGCGGGGCCATCAAGCACTCTGAGAAAGCCCGAGAAAGTTTGGGACTACCCGAAGACCGGTTTCATGTGTCCGACGACGTTCGAGCTTATTTTGACGAACTTAAAAAGAAGCGTATAGAAGATTACAATACATGGAAGTCGACTTATGACACTTGGGCCGAGGCTAATCCGGGTTTCGCAGAACGATTAGAGTCGGGAGCGGCGGCCCCTGTGGATGCCGATGAGCTGCTTTCAATGATTCCAGAAGCGGAAACGGATGCCAAACTGGCGACTCGGGCTGCTGGTTCAAACGTGTTGCAGCCGATCGCCGCAGCCCGCCAGGAATTGATCAGCGGTTCCGCCGACCTTCACGGTTCGACCAAGAATTACATTAAAGATGCTGGCGATTTTCTTCCTGGCAATGATACGGGCCGAAACCTTTTGTTCGGCATTCGCGAACACGCTATGGGAGCTCTGCT
>CAZFUD010000025.1:0-31827 GCA_964521705.1 uncultured Opitutaceae bacterium
TCTTTCGATATGCGATTGGACCGATTGAAAGTGAGCTATTATCTGGTTGCTCCGCTTGCTTTGCTGATCGCATTTGCGAGCGCTTGGATGGTGGCGACGCGTTCGCTTCGTCCGGTCGAACGATTGACTGCTGCGGTGGAAGGTTTGTCGGCGCGAGGTCTAGGGAAACGAGTCGAACGGATTGGGCATGAGAAGGAATTTCAGCGTCTTGTCGACATGTTCAATGAAATGACGGTTCGCTTGGAGAAGTCGTTCGATCTAGCAAGGCGATTCAGCGCGGATGCGTCGCACGAATTGAAAACTCCCTTGGCCCGCTTGAAGATGGAGTTGGAGGTGGCTCTCAAAGAGGCGGAACCGGAATCGAAGGAGCAAGTTACGTATTCGAATCTTCTTGACGAAATGTCGCGTCTCAGCGGGATCGTCGACAAGCTGACATTGCTTTCTTCCTCGGATGCGGGAAAGCTCGAGTTGAGCTTGGAAACGGTGAATGTCAGCGAAATGCTGGAAAACGTTGTCGAAGATTGCGAGGCGATGTCCGGAGGGGTGCGCTTAGAGCGAAGGATTGCCGGCGATATTCGTATTGAGGCAGATGGAGTGCTGCTTGAGCAAGCCCTGCAGAACCTTTGCGGAAATGCGCTCAAGTATGGCGATCCAAGTGGCGTTGTTCGAGTGTCGTTGAGCGAGGAAGGAAGCCTCAAAAGGATTGAGATCGCGAACGAAGGCGAAGCGATTCCCGGGGCGGAGTGGGAACGGCTTTTCGAGCGTTTTTATCAGTGCGATCTTTCGCGTAGCGATCGCGTGGGCGGAGTGGGGTTGGGTTTGAGTCTTTCCCGGGAAATCGCTCGAGCCCATGGAGGCGACTTGAAGCTTGTTCGATCGGATGGCGTTTGGACGGTTTTCGAACTGACTTTGTCCTAGGAGAGCTTCATATGGCCTTTCTCGATCATTCTGACCGAATGCGGGCTGAGCCCTATTATCTCAGCTGGCTCGTTTTTATTGAGTCAAATTTGAATTTCCCGAACGCCTCAGCAAACAGGACGAAAGTGTTCTTGTAGGTCGTCTTAATCTTTATCCCTGCGTTTTGCTTGGCTCCAATGAACGCTTCTAAAACCTCTGGAGTGAGTGCTGAGTTGTATGGCTTGATCGTGTTGGCAAACTCTTTGGCGGCTAGTATGGTTTGGTCGCCGGTCATTTCTCGAGCTTTGAGGCACTCTTTGACGACAGTTACCAAGGACTCGTTGCCGCAAAGCCTCTTTGCTTCGCTGTACTCTAACACTTGGTTTCGAGTTAAAGATTCAGAGCTCGTCTGTCTGCGTAGGTCGTCAGCCTGTTGCTTAGCAAAATCTTTGGCTGACGGAAGATCATTAAACTGCTTTAAGCGGCGTCCGCCAAGATACCAGCCGACTTGGAATATCTCTCGCCCATCGCTGCGTTTGTTAGCGTAAATTTTTACTACGGAGGAGCCGGATTTTACTTCAATGGGGAATTTCGAACGTGGCGTTTGCATACAAACATTTGCTCAAAAATACGCAATATTTAAGACATTCAAAAACGTTTATATTTATAAATAGCTGGTTTATAGCTACTTAAAGAAAACCTATGGTGCTCAGGGGGGGCACCAGGCTTCGCGAAGCGTTCGCAGCGGGGGCCGTGTGGTTCTCGAGGTGGCTGCGAGTGTAGGTTTGCGTGAGTCTGTAGGCTACGCCCGGCCCGGCTAGGTGTCAATTGATTCCATGGAACTCAACTCGCGATTGGCCGCCTAGCTTTTTGCCTGTTTGGCGCATCGGAGGGCTTGTCATTCGGATGCCGATCGCGAAGATGCATTTTAACCTGAACCTCATGTCGCTATGCTTCGAATATTTCTTACTCTAATCCTGTTTACGTTAACCGCTTCCATTGGCTGGGGGCATGGCTTGGCGCCGCAACCTCCGGATGATGAAGCTCGAAAGATAAGCTTTCCGGATACGGCGGATCACAAGACGCTGGTTTTCGACCCACACACGCATTCGGTTTTTTCCGATGGTCACGTATGGCCCAAGATTCGGGTGGGCGAAGCCCTGCGAGATGGGCTCGATGCCTTGGCCGTGACGGAACACCTGGAGTATCAGCCGCACATCGAAGACATTCCCCATCCCGATCGAAACCGCTCCTACATTGAAACCGCTGAAGCCGCTAAATATAAGGACTTGCTCGTAGTCGCGGGCGCGGAGATCACTCGTGATTTACCGGCGGGTCACATGAACGCGATCTTCATCAAGGATGCCAACGGGCTATATTCGGTGCCTAGTGCCGACGAGCTTAGGACGACGAACGAGTTTAGCGAGGCGGCCAAACAATGGCCCTCTCAGAACGCTGTCGCTGCCGCCAACGAGCAAGGCGCGTTCTTGTTTTGGAACCATTCATGGTGGTCGCGCGATTTCCCGAATGGGATTCCGGTGATAACAGATTTTCACATCAACAACATCCGCGAAGGTCTGCTGCACGGCATCGAGATAGCCAATGGTAAAAACTACTCGGAAGACGCTTTCCAGATAGCTTTGGATTACAATTTGGCATTGATCGGGGTGTCGGATGTCCACGACTTGATCGATTGGGACTACGAACCTCACAATGGGGGGCACCGGCCCGTTACCTTGGTTTTTGCGGAAGAGCGTACTGTGGAATCAATGAAGGAAGCTCTATTCGACCGGCGGTCCGTAGTGTGGTTCAAGAATTGGCTTATAGGAAGGGAACGTGATCTTAAGCCGCTGCTGGAGGCGTCGCTTGGATTGCAGGATGTCGGCTACCGGGATGGGGCCATATTGAGCGTGACCATTACCAACGAATCAGATTCCGATTTTCATCTCAGGAACTTGAGCTCCTTTGATTTCCATCAGCGTGCAGGGACTTTTGTTGTGCCCCAGCATAGCTCGGAGCATCTTCTAGTTAAAACAGGAGAAACCGTAGAATCCGTGACGCTCGAATTCGAAGTTCTCAATGCCTTTGTTGCTCCAAATGAAACGGCGCGGCTGACGCTATCGGCCGAGGTTGAGTAGGCCGTTGAGCGGCTGTGCATACGAGCTGGGAATTCTCGTTTCTTTGCGGGCTGTAGGAGCGGTCCCGCTAAGCGTGGACCGCGATATCCAAAAGATTAAGCATTAAAGACATATCGCCCCGATCTATCGGGGCGCCTACGCTCGAATACAGCTCAAGTTGAGGCACAGGCGCGTCTGCGGGACGACTGAACGCTATGATCGTTCAGCTAAGCTAGTTTAACCGCTCGGCTTGCGCCGCCGTCTTTGGTTGGGAGGACCGAGCCGGTCCTCCCTACCTTTTGGATGCCTCGGGACTTGCCCCAGAGATCTTTACGAGGAATTTGCCTTTTTAGGGAAATTGCCCATGTTTTTCGTGTTTCTGTCGATTTAATTGCTATTTCCAGGCTATTCAGAGCCAGAGTGTTATATTGAACTTTTATGGAACCGCTCTCTGTTGAGCCCACGCGTCCCGATCCCGTTTGCCAGTTCTCGATTTTCACCGAGAACAAGGTGGGGAGACTGGCAGACCTAACGCGCCTATTCGGGAAACGGGAAATCCATATCCTAGCGTTAAACACCTTAGATACGACAGATAGTGCAATTTTACGGGTAATCGTTGACGATCCAGACAGAGCCAGGGAATTGCTGAGGGACAATGGGGTATCCTTTTCTGAGAGCCGGGTGCTGGCCGTGGAAATTGCGGGAGAGCATGATGTGGAGCGAGTCCTCACGACACTGCTGGAAACGGAAGTGAACATAGACTACATATACTCGTTTATAAGCCGGCCCATGGGGCGATCGGCTCTGGCTATGAGTATCGAGGACATGGATATCGCCATGGATATATTGGGGGCTCGAAACCATAAAGTCTTGAGTCAACGCGATATTTCCCGCTAATCGGGGACTTTTTTCTGGGAGACAGACAATGCCTAAGCGGGCTCGGGGAGTTCGCGTTGCTGAATGAAAGCCGAAGAGACAAGCACGAACAATAGCAAGGAAGCGGACAAGAATAGCGGTGCACAGAAGCATCAGGACCTTGAGGTCAAGGATGCCCAGATCATCTTTAATGCGGTTTGGAACGAGCTAGAAACCGAATTTGGTAGGGAACGCCTGCATTTTCCAAAAGAGCTAATTCTCCTAGGAGGAGCTCCGGGAGCGGGCAAGGGGACGAATACCCCTTTCATCGTGGAAGCAAGGGGACTGACGTGCGAACCTATCGTTGTCAGTTCGTTGCTCGATACGCCGAAGATGCGGGAATTAAAGGAAGCGGGCCAACTAATCGGCGATCGCGAGGTGATACGCATCCTTCTCGAGCGAATGCTGGAGCCGCAGTACGAGGATGGCTGTATCCTAGACGGATTCCCCCGTACGCTAGTGCAAGTGGAGTGCATGAAGCTACTGTACGACAAGATGCTGCAATTACGTAGTGAATTCGATAATACGGAATTGCATCACAAATTTCGCCAGCCGATCGTGCATATCATGATGCTTTTCATCGACGAGAGCGAGAGCGTTAAGCGACAGTTGAATCGCGGTAACGAAGTGCTGAAACACAATGATGAGGTGGAGCGAACAGGGATAGGCGAATTGCTAGAATACCGGTCGACTGATGCGGATCCAAAAGCGGCCCGACGTCGCTACAAGGTTTTCAAGGAAAGGACCTACGACGCTCTGCAATCATTGCGGGAAGTCTTCCACTATCATTTCATCAATGCTCAGGGCTCGATCGCTGAAGTTCGACAGAATATCGTAAAGGAGCTGAAGTATCAAAGCTCGCTGGAGCTCGATCCAAGCACGTTCGATTCGGTGCGCAAACTGCCTCTGGCATCGGAAATCGTTTCCCATGCCCGTCAAGAGCTAGTGAAGCGATTGGATGCCTATGAATTTGAAAATCGAGAAGAGTTTCATCGGGTAATCGATTTCATCGAAAAAGACATTATGCCGATTGTCGTGCACCATGCGATTTCCGGTATTGCCCATGTGAACTCGGAAAATCCGATATTGGAAAGCCCTTTGTCCATGGCCATGGTGATCGATGTATTTTCCGAGCGCGGCTATCACGCTACCATAGATCTCCACAAGATCGAGATTCCCGAATCATTCGATTCGGAAACGGGAAAGATTGCCTGTCGTTTAAAGAAGGTATGGAGAATTCTGGTACGGTTCCAGGGTTCCGAGCTTCGCCGAGGCTAATAGATGACGCTAAAAGGCGAGGACCGTCGAGGACCTCGCTAAAATTTCTTACGGCGGGAATTCGTTACTTGATAAGCCGTAGAGTGCAGGGATAGCGATAAGCTATGCCATCGTTGGCTTTCAATCCCGCGATGATGCCTAGCACCAATACTCCAATCCCGAGAACGGGATAAAGGATGAAGCCAATACCCATAGTCACTACGGCGATTATCGTGATAGCAAAGTAGGCGATAATCACCGTAATGTGAAAATCCAGGGCTTCCTTTGCCTGGTCGGCGATGAATTCGTCATCATCTTTCTTAATCAGCCAAATGATAAGTGGCGCGACAGAAGACGTAAAAATTCCGAGGATATGAGCGAGTAGAGCCATTGTCTGAGCGTCATTGCTCGCTTCGGAGGATTCGCTAGCCCGAGGTATCCGGCGTGGTGTTTTCAGGAGGTTGGGGGGAAGAATCTTGTCCCATGGTGGCATGCCAGATGGAATTGCGCGGGTCGGGTAAGCGGTTATAATTAGCCGATTTGAATGAGAATAGCGACCTTCTAGCGGCGAAGAAGTCGCGCTAGGTTCCAAGGTGGATGTGCGTATGGTGTTTTAAATACTTTTCCAGGCTGGCGATAAGGTCGTCGTTGTCGTTTTGAGATGATTCGAGAGGTTGGTTCAAAATTTTGGCGAGCCGAGAATACTCGTTACTTGGCAGTCTCATGGCCCAATCCTCTTTAATAGGATAGCCTTCGTAGCGGCAGTATAGGTACAGGCATTTGAGCAACACGGCATCAGGGTCCTTATTCGTTTCCCATGCTTCCAGGCCTCGCTTCAGCAAGCCGTAGATTTGTTCCTGATTCTCGATGGGAATCGGATTGGCTCGTATGAGGCGAGCTAGTCGGGCGGCGGCCTGGAATGCCTTGTAGCTGCGAGCAATTTGAGCGTGTTTGCGAAGGATCTGCGCTTCTTTGAGGAAAGCGGATCGGCTATCGGGCTTCCGTTCGAATTGGAATTCGCCTTCATCAAATAGATCGATGGCCACTTGCCTACCCGGCTTGTTCGAACGTCTAGCCAGCAGGTTTATGATTCCCTGATCAGTGGTGAGCAGGGAGTGAGCCACGAATTTTTCTCCGCTCGGTTCGCTCCCAAGGATGATTCCTTGAGCGAGAAATTCTGGAGAAGGCATCCGAGCGCTTTTCTAGTTGGTATCGGTACTTAGAGCGTCCGCCGGTTTCCAGTCTGGAACCACGGCTCCGCCGGAGATGATGAACTTCATCCCTTCCCCGATCGACATGTCCAGTTCTCTGACTTCATCCTCGGGAAGCATGACAAGAAAGCCGCTTGTCGGATTTGGGGTGGTTGGGACAAACACATTCTGCATTGGCTTTGCCGTCTTGTTGCGAATCTCCCCTTTAGAACGGCTGGTCAAAAAGCCCATCGCGTAGGTGCCCGCGCGAGGGAATTGGATAATGACGACTTTCTGGAAGACCGCTCGATTTTCGGAGCTAAAAGTGTCGATGATCTGCTTTACTGAGGTGTAGACGGTGTTGACTACGGGAAGATTGTGAAGGATTCGTTCGCCGATCGACCACAAGTATTTGGCGACAAAGTAGCGGGAAAGAAAGCCTAGAAGGGTGATCAAGCAAACCACGAGAACCGTCGCCGTAATATTCCAGAAGAGCTCCATTTGCGGATCGGATACGATCTCCCGTGGCAGGAAGAAGAACACTTTGGTCTTAAAGCTGCCCCCGATTTTAAGGACCAGCCAATTGAAGACGAAAAAGGTGATTCCTAATGGAGCGAGCAGGACAACGCCGGAAAAGAAAGCTCTACGAAAAGATACAAGCATGAGGCGGATTATTTTTCTTTTTCATGGTTTGGCGATTATTAATAATACCGCATCCTGAAAAGTTTGGTTCCCATTTGTCGAGAATTCGGGGACCCGGTTTTTTTTGCAAATAGCATTGAAGCCTTGGGTTCCGGTGTTTTTGAATGTCCGGTTAATGCGCTGGAGAGCTGCTAACCGACTTTATTCCAAGCATTCGTTGGAGCAATGGAAAGACCGCTTGCACGACGGATGGGAGGATCGGTTTGGCTCCTCGGCGGTAAAACGGGGGCGAAAGCTTTACCGGAAGGGGAGCATTCGGGAAATATCGATAGGGGAACACGACGCAATCGTGACCTGCAAGATCGGCAAGTCGGAAGACTACTCGGTAGCGGATTGGGAGAATGGAGCTTTTTCAATTCGTTCGTCTTCTTCTGATTCGGGGTTCGCGGATGCGATAGCAGTAGCCGGGTTTTTAGAGATCGAAGAGCTTATTGCGGATGAGGAGCTCAACTATTTTCAGGAGGCCTCGAGCGATGAGGAAGACCAGTCCGAATCGCTAGAGAAGGCGTCTGTCGCCCAACCCGTTTTCAAAAATGTGGAAGAGCGCATGCTTCACCTTGTATTGGATACGCATTTCCAAAGATTGATTTGCGAAGCGTATTGGTTGTCCGATGAGGGGGTTAGGGAGCCAGCCTTGAGCGTGGCTGAAGGAGCGCCGATGGCGAAGACCGCGGAAGAGCGTGGTAGACTCATTTCCTTGGCCGCCAGAGCCCACAAGTCGCACTTTACTTACTCTCCGGAGTTCAATGGCTATCTGCTGACGAGACTGCAGGAAATTCCATTCTTCGTTCAGAATGTTTGGCCGGGCTGGAAACGGCTCTATTCGACGGAGGAGCGGGACAATGTATCCAATATCCGCGATGGCTTTAAAGAGTTGAAGTTAGAGGCGAAGGCGAATTTGGAAAATGATGGCCGCTTGGCTTTGCGTTGGTCAGTGGGATCGGGTGGACTTTCGTTGTCGGATGAACTAGCTAGAAACTTGGTCGAGAACGCCGACTCGCGCACGCTGATCCCGGAAATCGGTATCGTGACCCTTTCTGGGGATTCCAAAGAATTGCTTCAGCGATGGGAGGAGTTGGAGCCACAAGGGAATGGCAGCTTTAAACCGTATCAGCTTTTTTCCCTTTTCCCCGATGGAAAAGCGAATGTGAGGCTGGAAGGGGGGATGCTTCAATGGCGAGATAATCTTTTGCACGGAGGTTGTGGAAAAGCTGCGTACTTGCCATGCTTGAGGGCGTATCAGCTAGAAGGAGTTCAGTGGATGGATCGCCTGCTGTCTCATGATTGCCACTGCTTGCTCGCAGACGAAATGGGGCTGGGAAAGACCTTACAGGTCATGGCCCTAATGCGGGATGCCTTGTCTCGGGGCGCCAAGGCTTTGATAGTCTGTCCGGCGAGTGTAGTGCCCGTTTGGATATCTGAGTTCGAGAAATTCGTTCCGGACCTCAAGGCGATACGCTACACAGGAGGAGAGATCGAGCTAATCGGCGAGGAGTGGAACGCATTGGTAACGAGTTTCGCTCTCATGCGAAACCGAATCGACCTAATTGAGAATCATGAATTTGAATACGCGGTTATCGATGAGGCGCAGTTTATCAAAAACCCGGATGCCAAGGTGACTCGAGCGGCTATGAAACTCAAGGCCAAGCGTCGCGTAGCCTTGACAGGAACCCCCATTGAGAACCGTCCCTTAGATATATGGCCGTGCTTTCAATTTCTCATGCCTGGACTCCTGGGCAGGCGTCGATCTTTCGAAAGGGAGCTGCAGGAAAATCCGAACCGCTTTAAAGCGAGATTGAGAGCCCAAATTGCTCCGTTCATGCTGCGGCGTACGAAAGAACAAGTGGCCAAGGATCTCCCTGAGAAGATTCTGATAGATCAAATTTGCCCGGTTACGGCGTTGCAAAAAAGGGAATACGGCCGGATTTGCGCCGCAGGAATCGCCCGTTTGGGGAATGATCTGGATAGCGCATTAAAGGGAAATCGTTTTGCAGCGTTGAGCTTGTTGACGAGATTGCGTCAGGCTAGCTGCGACCCGGATTTGCTTCCTTGGGTGACGAGCGAGCTTGAGGAAAGCGGTAAGTTGATGGTGTTGCTGGAGAAGCTTCAAGAAGTGCTAGGGACAGGGCACAAGGTGGTGGTTTTCAGCCAGTTCGTCCAGTTCCTGAATCGGGTAAAGACGCTCTTTAGCCAATCTTTTCCAGACCTGCCTCTTTTCGAACTTACAGGGGCTACCAAGGATCGAGAGACGCCAGTGCGGGAGTTTCAGACAATTGAAGACACAGCCGCGATGCTCGTCTCTCTGAGGGCTGGTGGCTCTGGGATAACGCTGCATGCTGCCGACTACGTGTTCTTAATGGATCCTTGGTGGAATCCGGCGGTGGAAAACCAGGCTATCGACCGTGTTCACCGTATCGGCCAGGAGAATACGGTTTTCGTGTACAAGATGATTGCCAATGGCACCATTGAGGAACGAATTCAGGATCTGAAGCGAGACAAGCAAGAGCTATTCGAAAGCCTTGTCCAGAATAGTGCTCAAGGCGCGGAGGAGCTTGCTCGACAGTACAAATCTTTGGAAGCCTTGCTGATTTTGTCGCAAAACGATTGAAACCACTTTGGATTTGATGCTCGATGTTCGAGAATCGAATTCGTTCACATCCAATCTATTGCCTTAGTATGATGAGATTCCCTTGCTTTATCATTGCCTTCTTAGCGCTGACTTCCCTGGCCGCCAGGGAAAAGCCGAACATCATTTTCATAATGGCAGATGATCTCGGTTACGGCGATCTAGGCTGCTATGGGCAGGAACTGATCAAGACGCCGCACATAGATAGGCTGGCGGAGAACGGAATGCGGTTTACCGATTTCTATTCAGGTTCCACCGTCTGCGCCCCGTCGCGATGCGTATTGATGACTGGATTGGACACAGGGCATTGCTACATTCGTGGAAATGGGAAGAATAATCTTCGGCCGGAGGACGTTACCGTAGCGGAGCTCCTAAAAGCGGAAGGCTACGCCACAGGCCAGGTCGGAAAGTGGGGATTGGGTCATGAAGGCACGTCAGGCATGCCGACAAATCAGGGATTCGACTATTTTTTTGGCTACTTGGATCAGCATCATGCTCACTTGTTTTATCCGACATTTCTGATTCGAAATGAAGATCGCGTCCCTTTGAAGAATATGGTGCCCAATGAAGGACAGTGGGGCCAAGGAATCGCTTCCGAAAAAGTCGAGTACACGCCAGCTCTGATGATTGACGAGACGCTGGGATTCATCGACCGAAAGAAAGACGAGCCCTTCTTCCTCTATCTTTCCTACACGTTGCCGCATGCCAACAATGAGGCGTGGAATGAGACAGGGGACGGGACAGCAGTGCCGGATCTCGGTATTTACGAGAATAAACCTTGGACGAAACAGAACAAGGGGCAGGCAGCGATGGTGACCTACTTGGATATGATGGTGGGGAAGGTCGTTGAGCGGCTTGAAGATCATGACTTGATTGAGGATACAGTCATTTTCTTCACTTCCGACAACGGGCCCCATAGTGAAGCAGGCAATGATCCGCGCTTCTTCGACGCCAATGGACCCCTGTCAGGAATAAAGCGGGCTTTGTATGATGGCGGTATTCGCGTGCCGCTCATCGTTCAATGGAAGGGGAAGATCGAGCCCGGAACCACGACTTCCTTGGTGAGCGGTCAAGTGGATTTCATGGCTACGGCTGTGGATATCGCTGGCGATAATCTGGAGATTCCAACGAACGGTATCAGTTTTCTACCTACGCTATTAGGAGATGATTCCGAGCAAATCGAACACGAATACTTGTATTGGGAATTTTACGAACAAGGGTCCAAGCAAGCTTTGCGCATGGGCAAGTGGAAAGCAGTGCGACGCCCTATGCTGACGGGACCGATTGAGATCTATGACGTAACCGAAGATCCGGCTGAAGAAAACGATTTGGCCAAGCAACGCCCGGAGATGGTAGCGACGTTCGAACGGATATTCCAGAATGCCCGGACGCCATCGGATTGGCAAGCGCGCGGCAACCTGAACTCTCCAGAGCAAGAGCGACGCGAGTTTAGAGAGCGGTAGAGGGGATTGGCGATTAGCTTTTAGCGGCTAGCAATTGGTAGGTTCGGGTTGGGGAACCCGCCGCTTGCTGCTAGCTGTATACGGTAGCCGCGACCGTTGGTCGAGAAACGTGATATATGATCACGCCTTCAGTGATTTTGGCCGATGGTGTAAGCTCAGTCCATCCACTCGTCGTCTGGGTCGAACTTGGGAATGGGGATGTTGATGATCTTCATGTTTCCTACGGCTCGATGCCGGCAACCTGGCTTTATCATTACGGTGGTCAAGGGCTTTACGGGTATACTTTCACCATCGAGTTCGATGTGGCCTTCTCCTTCGAGAACCAAGTAGATCTCCGTCATTTTCTTGTGATAGTGCGTCTCGGAATCTTTCTTAATTTCAACTAGGTGGAGCGAGGCGATGGTGTTGTCATCATCCACAAAAGCCCGGCGAGCTAATCCGCATGGGCACGGGGTGGGTTCGATATCGGCGAGGTGGGAGATCTTGTAGCGTTTGCTCATTTTGAGTACAATTTTTGGATGGGGAGATTGTTTGGACATTCAAGTGGACAGCAATGCAATTAGCCCCTAATCGCTTGGTCATGAAAATCGTCCCCATTCTATTTTCAATTCTGGCAGCAGCCATGTTGAACGCTGCGAGCGAACGGCCGAACATCGTTTGGATTGTATCTGAGGACAATTCAAAGCATTGGCTGCGTCTCTACCAGGATGGTGGAGCCCCTATGCCGAATATCGAGAAACTAGCTGATGGCGGGCTCGTTTTCCAAAACGCTTTTTCCAACGCTCCCGTCTGTTCGGTCGCTCGTAGCACATTGATCACGGGAGCTTATGCGCCAAGAATTGCGGCCCAGTACCACCGGCGGTCGGCGTTGGCTCCCATGCCGGATGGACTGCGAATGTTTCCGCACTATTTGCGGGAAGCAGGCTACTACACGACCAACAATAGCAAGACCGATTACAATCTAAGCGATAAAGGGATGTGGAACGAGTCCTCCAACAAAGCAAGCTACCGGAATCGTCAGCCAGGACAGCCCTTTTTCCATGTGCAGAATTTTGGCCGTACCCATGAAGGGCAGCTTCACTTCACGAAAGCGTTCATGGCTGAAAACGCCACAGTTACCGATGCCGATTCGATCGAAGTTTTCCCTTATCATCCCAATACGCCGACTTTTCGTTACACTTACGCAAAGTTTCAGGACCATCATCGCGAAGTGGACGCCCAGATGGGTGATTTCCTAGAAGCGCTGAAGAACGACGGCTTGGCTGAGGATACGATCATCTTCTATTATGGGGATCACGGAGGCGTGCTTCCTCGTGGAAAGGGCTACGCCTATGAAAGCGGATTGAACGTTCCATTGATCGTGTATGCCCCGGAAAAGTGGCGGCGCCTATTGCCGGCCTCACCGGGTTCGAGTATTGATGGATTTGTCAGTTTTGTGGATTTCGGTCCAACCGTTCTGAATCTGGCCGGCGTTGACGTTCCAAAGACAATGGACGGAAAGCCCTTCTTGGGAAAAGGGGTTTCCGCTGCGGATTTAGCCAATCGCGATGAGGCTTTCGGCTATGCGGATCGATTTGATGAGAAATACGACTTGGTACGGACGTACCGAAAAGGGAAATACAAATATATCCGAAACTACCAGCCGTTCAATTTCGATGGGCTGTTCAATCAGTACCGCTACCGCATGCTGGCATACGAAGAGTGGAGGGATATGTATCACGCAGGCAAGTTGAACGCCGCCCAACGCCAGTTTTTCGAGGCCCGTCCGGTAGAGACTCTATACGATATCGAAGCGGATCCTCATGAAATAAATGATCTTAGTGGCAATCCGGAAAACGCAGGCGTTTTGAAGGATCTGCGTCGACGATTGGCCCGGAAAGTCAAGTCATTGCCTGATTTGAGCTTTCTTCCGGAACCGGTGATGCTTGCCGAGGCCATGGACAACCCGGTAGAATACGGACAAACGAATCGGAAGCGTATCCAGAAACTAGTGGATGTTGCGGATTTGAGCTTACTCCCATTTTCGAAAGCGAGGGGCAAAATAGGAAAGGCTCTATCCTCGAAGGATCCGGCCGCTCGCTATTGGGCGTTGATTGCGTGTAGCTCGTTCGGGAAAGAGGCTAGCGAATTCGAAGAGCCCGCGAAAGCGATGGCCAGAACGGATGAAGATAATCTGGTCCGCGTTCGGGCGGTCGAGTTCCTAGCTCTAAATGGAGCGGCTGACCCGCAAGAAACAATTTACCAGGCCTTGAAGAACGCGAAGACCGAAGTCGAAGCCAATTTGATTTTGAATACGGTGACGCTTCTGAAGGATGGCGAGCCTGGATACGCCTTCGATATCGATCCACAATGGTTCGATGCGGAATGGAGGGTAGAAGAGCGGTCCAACGTGAATCGCCGGATTGGTTATTTCAGGACAGGTAAATAGAGGCAAATACATTGTAGCCACGACGGCTGGTCGCGAAACGCGATCGACGATGGCGTCTACAATTGGGAATATCTGTCGGCGGTTTTGTTTACGTTGCTGACTTTGGTAGCGGTCGAACTAAGGTTAGCCGCTACCTTCTAGAATGCACGGCATTTTATTTTGAAACCAGAAGCGGAGGATCGAGCCGATCCTCCCCGCCATTTTGAAATAGGCGTTTAGACGGTAGGGGGCGGGCTCAGTCGTCCGATAAACTTTCGTCTCAATCCTCGAAACCGAGCTTCTTTAGTTTCGGGTGGATGACGTAGCGGCAATATCCCGCGTTTTTGTTCAGTTCGTAGTATTCCTGATGGTAGTCCTCGGCGGGGTAGAAGGTCTCAATTTCAGTGACTTCGGTTACGATAGGATCCGGATACGTCTTTGCTGCCGCGAGCTTTGCGATGGACACTTCGGCGATTCGTTTTTGCTCATCGCTGTCATAGTAAATTGCTGAGCGATACTGCGTGCCAACATCCGCGCCTTGACGGTTGAGAGTGGTCGGATCATGCATCAGCCAAAAAATATCCAGCAGTTCCTCCAAGCTTGTCACCTCGGGATCGAAGGTGATCTTGGCGACTTCCGCGTGTCCCGTTTCTCCCGTTACGACTTGTCGATAAGTGGGATTCTTGACGTGTCCCCCCATGTATCCTGATACCGCGCTCTTTACGCCCTCCACCCGTTGCATGACGGCTTCTGTGCACCAGAAGCAGCCGGCTCCCAAAGTTATCGATTCCAAATTAGAATCCCCCGCCCTTAGCGATTCGTTGCTCATCCACACCGATAGTAATGCCGTTACGGCGAAGGCAACTCCTGTTAGTCGAATTTTCATGTTTATCCTAACGCGCAGCCAGTTCATTGGGTTGCAGCGAGCTTAGGAAAGTGGGTAGATTGAATTTGAGCAAGCCTTGCCCAAGCCAAAGATTCGGTGAGAAATAAGATTTATCGCAAATAACTTGCTAGAAGCACGCGAGTAACTTGCATTAGGTTCAAATCGTATTTTATGCGTTAGATTTTATGAAATCGATGATTGGCGACAGGCAGTTGGCGAAGATGGACTTTGCGGGAATAGGATTATCAGTAGCGTGCGCGGCGCATTGTTTGTTGGCTCCGGCCCTCCTGAGCGCCATTCCATTGGCGGGGCTTGAATTTATTGGCCATGAAGCGGTGGAGTCAGGGATGATTGCATTGGTAGCGCTTCTTGCCGCTTTCACCTTTTCAAATGGCTACAGGATTCATCAGCGAACCGGCCATCTAGTTTTTGGAGTAATAGGATTAGCGATTTTCCTGCTTCTCCGCCCGGCAGTCGGCGAATCCCTTGAGCCTATCGCGACATTGTTCGGGGGAAACGCCTTTGTCATCGGGCACTTTCTCAATTGGAAATGGTCGCGGGGCAAAGCCTGCCAGCGAGCTTAGCGTCTTATTCCCATCGAGCCTCGAAGAGAGGGCTGGATCCAACGGGCATCTTTCTAAATACGATTCGCCGTTTGAAAAGCGGAAGATGCTCATCCTCGCGATGGCTAACGAAGAGAAGCGTTGTCCGTTTTAAATCCGCGAGCCTTTGAATAAAGGCGAGCACGAGATACCGGTTAAGATCGTCGAGTCCCTGCGTCGGTTCATCTAGAATCATCAGGGCCGGTTGTTTTATCAATCCGCGGGCGATCAATACCATTCGTTGCTGTCCCCACGACAATTGTCTAAATGTAGCGTTGGCTTGCTTTTCTAGCCCCATGATACTCAGCCATTCCGCAGCTAGTTTCAGCTGCTGGGCGCTGGGTCTTTGATAAAGACCAATGCTGTCGAAGAAGCCGGATACAACCGTAGTCATGGCGTTGCCGGGAGCTCGGTAGTCGCGATGCAATGACGCGGAAACCAGTCCGATGTGGCGTTTGATTTCCCACACGCTCTCGCCTGTGCCTCGCTGAAAACCGAGTATTTTGAGATCGTTGCAATAGCACTGAGGGTGGTCGCCGGAGACGAGTTGAAGCAAAGTGGACTTCCCTGCTCCGTTGGGGCCAGTGATCAGCGTGTGTTCGCCGGATCTAAGTACCCAATCGAACCCGCTAAACTGAAGGGTGTCGCCATATTGGACCTTCCCGTCGCTCAATTCGAGAATCGGATCGAAAACGGGTCCTGCTTCAAGGGGCGAGGGAAGTTCCGGCACGGTTGATTCATTGAATGCAAAGAGCTGATGTAATTCGGGTGTCGATACGATCTTCTCTCGCCGTCCGGTTGCGATAAGCTCGCCCTTTTGCAGGATGCCTAGATGAGTAGTCCAGTCGGGCACGTCATCCAACCGATTGACTAGGAGCAAAATCAAGTGGCCCTCTTGAGAGAGCGATGAGGCCAAATCGTTGACTTGATCCCTAGACTCAGGATCCAGTCCTTCGAAAGGCTGGTCGAGGATCAGCATTGCTGGATCGGCCAGAATTTCTTTCAGGAGCATTAATTTGCGGGCTTCGCCGCTGGAGAGGAGCCGATAGCCTCTTTCTAGAATATAGCCGACTCCCAGTCGATCGGCCAATTCGATGGCTGTGGAACGGGAACAGCCCGATTGTTGCAATACCTCTAATCCCGTTGAGCCCGTGTCGAGACGATCGATTAAGTCAGTATCGTCGTTGCGCAATTGTTCCTCGTAAAACGCGTGTTGCTGCTCGAAAGAGACGCAGCGAGCAGGGCTGGGCAGGTTGTCGATTTCCCCGGACTCCGGTTTCAGCTCGCCTGTGAGTACTGAGGCAAGCAGGCCCTTTCCAGATGCGTTCCCTCCAATCACACACCAGCTTTCGCCTGTTTGGATTGCCCAATCATGTATGGAGAGAGAATTGGCTCTGAGTCGGGATATTCGCATGGAAATTCGCGCCTTGCCGCGGGCTGCATTCAACTTTCGATTCCTCGGTTTAGGGAAGGTTCTAGTGATCCCCCAAAATACCGGATCAGGGAAGCTTTTATTCGCTTTACTGGGATAGCGGGACGCGCATAAGGTCTCCGACTTCACTTTTTAGATCACCTCGAGATGAGCAGAAAAAACTATTTTAACACTCTGACGCTGGCTCAGAAACTAGAACAACTCGGTCGCTGCCGCTTTATGGATAGCTCCGAGTTTGACGGCGTTGAAGCGCTGAAAGGCAAGAAGATCGTCATCGTAGGCTGCGGGGCGCAAGGCCTGAATCAAGGCCTCAATCTGCGGGATTCCGGTTTGGATGTCAGCTATACGCTCCGCGATAGCGCGATCGCTGAAAAGCGCCAGTCGTGGAAGAATGCCACGGAAAATGGCTTTACAGTAGGCACCTACGAAGAACTGCTCCCGACGGCAGATCTCGTGCTCAATCTCACGCCCGATAAGCAACATGCTGCGGTGGTCGCCGCTGTTCAGCCTCATATGAAAGAGGGGGCCTGCCTATCCTACAGCCACGGATTCAATATCGTGGAAGAGGGAGCTGACATTCGCAAGGATCTGACGGTTATCATGGTGGCTCCAAAGAGCCCGGGCACGGAAGTGCGGGAAGAGTACAAACGCGGTTTCGGCGTGCCTACGCTTTTAGCCGTCCACACGGAAAACGATCCCAAGGGCGAAGGTTGGGACATCGCCAAGGCCTATGCTGCGGGAACGGGCGGAGACCGGGCAGGTTGTTTGGAATCGAGTTTCATTGCCGAAGTGAAGTCGGATCTGATGGGCGAGCAGACCATTCTCTGTGGTATGCTCCAAGCGGGCTCGCTGCTATGCTTCGACCATATGGTTAAAGCGGGAATCGACGAGGGTTGGGCCAGCAAGTTCGTGCAGCACGCGTTCGATACGATTTGCGAATCTCTCAAGCATGGCGGCATCACCAATATGATGGATCGCTTGAGCAATCCGGCGAAAATAAAGGCCTTCGAGCTCTCGGAGCAGCTCAAGGACCTAATGCGCGAATTGTTCGACAAGCATCAGGAGGATATCATGTCCGGCCATTTCTCATCGACGATGATGGCGGATTGGGACAATGACGACAAAGACCTGCTTGGTTGGCGTGAGGCCACCAATGAGACCGCCTTTGAAAAGTCCAACCCAGCTGACGTTGAGATCAGCGAGCAGGAATACTACGACAAAGGGATACTCATGGTCGCCATGATCCGAGCGGGAGTCGAGTTGGCTTTCGAGTCGATGACCGCTGCAGGGATCAAAGCCGAATCCGCATACTATGAGTCGCTACACGAAACGCCACTGATCGCCAATTTGATCGGGCGGAAGAAACTGTACGAAATGAATAAGGTGATTTCGGATACTGCTGAGTACGGTTGCTATTTGTTCTCGAATGTAGCGGTGCCGCTGCTGGGCGATTTCATGAGTGCCATCGATTCGGATGTTATAGGCAAAGGATTGGATGTAGAAGACAACCAGGTCGACAACCAGCGTTTGATCGAAGTGAACTCGGCGATAAGAAACCACCCGGTCGAACAAGTAGGGGCTGAATTGCGCGGGCATATGACCGCCATGAAGCAAATCGCTTTCGCCTAGTTTCAATCATTTGACCAGTTCTGGCTTTTGGATAGGGAGGACTGGCTCGGTCCTCCGGATTGTGTTTTTGGGGGATCGAGCCGATCCTCCCTACCTTGAAAACTTGCCCACTCCAAGCTACTTGGCGCTATCGCCATGATCGATGACCTCGATTCCCTTCCATTTGCCGGATCGGTAACGAGCGACGAAGAGAAGGCAAACGACGCTTAGATTGGCGACTGCGCTGAACCAGGCTACATGTACTGGCTGGTTCAATACTTCGATCAAAATATAGGAAGGCAGGACTAGGCAGAATATGGAAGTCGCGGCCAGGGCGGCCATGACGAATCTCGTGTCGCCTGAACCTTTCAATGTGCCGCCAGTCATGATAATGGCTGAGTCGAGATAGATGATGACGATGAAAAACCTGAGTAATTGAATTGTCGTCGCCTCCAGTTCTGGCAGCTGGGCTCTAAAGGTCTCCGTTATAAATGGGCTGATCAAAATGTCAGGAATGAACCAATACAGAAGAGCTATGACAGTATTGTGAACGAATGCCATGTGGAGAGCGGACACCGTCGTCCGATTGGCCAAATGGCTTTCTTTGGCCCCCTGGAATTGCCCGACCATAATGCTCGTAGCGGTTCCCAGCCCGATCATAGGCAGCAGGCTAAGCAGGTTTATGCTGAGGACGATATTGCTGGCTGCTTGCTCGACCACGCCTATCCGGCCCACGAGGAGAATGAAAATGGTGAAGCCTGTTAGATCCAAGAAGAAGTGGGCGCCGGAGGGAGCTCCGAAGCGGATCATCCTCTTGAAGAGATCCAGATTAAAGGACCAGCTCGAGCGGGTTTGAAATTGGGCATCGTTCTTTTTCGAGCAAAACAGGAAGGCGTAGGCCACCATTATGGTTCCCGACGAAGCGACTGTAGCTATGGCGGCTCCCCCTATTCCCATTCTTGGGAGACCCCAATTCCCGAATATCAGCAAATAATCGAGCAAGACGTTCAAACAACACATCGAGAGGTTCATCCATACGATCGTCCAAGACTTTCCTCTGCCTGAGTAAAAGCAGGAAAATGCCCCGTTCGCCAAGAAGAAGAAGGCGCCAAGGTTGAGGATACGGAAGAATGTGACTTCGTCTTTCTGGACTGCGGGCGAATGACCGATGAAGGCGAAAATCACCTCTGCGAAAGGGGAGAACAAGGGGAGAACTAGGCCGCCCGCCATGGCCACGTAGATACCATGCCAGACGGAGGGCCCGACATTGCCAGGTTGCTTGGCTCCCGTGTATTGGGCCACGAAAGTAGACGTGTACATGGCAACTCCCAAAAAGAAGCAGAGAATCGAGAAATTCAGCATTCCCGCTGGTTGGGCGGCCGCTAAGGCGTCTGAGGAATGGTGGGCAAGAAAGATGCGGTCGATGAAAACGAGGACCGAATGGGATCCCATGCTCAGTATCAAAGGGATGGCGACAATCATCAGTTGCCGGTATCCTCCCGGCTCGCGCCATCGTTTCTTGATCCATCCCTTCATTCCTTAAACACTCGAATAGATTGAAGCTAGGCAAACGAAAGAAAATAATGATTGCGCGAGATCGAGTCTTAGGAAGCGAATTCCCTCGCAACCGCTTAGGTGGCTAGTTTTTTCTTATCTCCAAGCGAGTTGAAGCCCAATGGAAAAGGAATTTAAAGGAAAGGTAGCGATCGTGACCGGCGCTGGAACCGGGATTGGCTATGAGATTTGCCGTTCTTTGGTCGCAGGGGGCGCCTTGGTCGCTTTAAACGACCTGGATGCTTCTGTGGCTACCGAAGCGGCCAGCAAAATTGATTCTGAGGGCCGATCTACTATCGCGATTACAGGAGACGCCAGTGATCCACAATTTATTGATTCCCTCTTTGAAACAGCTCTGGATCGATTTGGGCGTATAGACATTGCCATCGCCAATGCGGGCATCACCACCTATGGATCCTTTTTGGATTACACGGTTGAGAAGTTCCAGAAATTGGTAGCCTTGAACTTGCAGGGATCGTTCTTTCTGGCCCAGAGGGCTGCAAAACGTATGCGTGATCAGGATACCGGTGGAAAAATTCTTTTTATGTCCTCGGTAACGGGTCATCAAAGCCATCCGTATTTGGTGCCCTACGGCATGACCAAGGCCGCTCTTAGGATGCTAGCTAAAGGTTTGGTAGGCGAACTTTCCCAATACGGAATTAACGTAAACGCCATATCGCCAGGAGCAGTCTTAACGGAACGCACGATGGGTGACGATCCGAATTTCGAAGAATCCTGGGGACAAGCGACTCCGGTCGGGAGACCGGCCACGGTCGAGGACGTAGCCAATGCCGCCCTCTTTCTAGTTTCAGACAAGGCCCGCCATATAGCGGGACAAACTTTGGTGGTAGACGGAGGGTGGGCTTCAACAAGCTACGTGCCTGATCTTCGGATACCTGATTGAGTGTATCTTGGCGTGAATCTGGTAGCGGTCGATATATGCCACGATCCTCTTGGTAGAGGACCAGTTCAGTCCTCTCCTCTTGAAGGTAGCACAGGCATCCGGCCTGTATCACAGCCATGGACTACAGGCCAGTCGTCGCTCGCGAGCCATGCCAGGTAAAACTAGAAGCCTATGCTACCTTTTCAAAGACCTTCGGAGATTTATTTTATAGGAGCGGGATGATTCCGCGAAATCGAAGCAGACGGCGATAAGAAGAATAGCGGAGGAAGTTCGCTCATATGAGATACTTAATTTAGGTTGGCGGGATGCCGGCGTTACTCTTAGAGCGATCGCTGCGTCTACGATCGAATGTGGCTGCTTTCTCAGGTATTGGCCTTCCGGATATTAGCCAATAGCTGTGACTGGCAACTGTGGATGAGAGCCCCTAGGCCGGCTCCAAATCCCAATCCGTGACAAGCGCCCCATAAGAGTCGACCGGCTTTCCCGTCGACCTCGAAATAGTATACTTCGCCTGCATAGTATCCAAGCGTATGAAACGCGAAGAGAATGGAGAACGATGCGAGCAGACCGGTGGTGGCTCCAAAAGCCCGATGGAAGAACCAGGCCATGGCGAGAAGTCCAGCGGCGGAACCGTAAAGGTCGGCATGGTATTGTCCGCCGAGGCCGAACCAGAACGCGCACCAGGTAATTGCGTAGAGCAGAAAAGAGAGGGAGAACAGTCCCGTGAAGCGCAAAAGAGAATCGGGGATTATCAATAAGCGACCAAGGGCCAATCCGGGTAGACCCAAGTAGACGCTGGCGATCGCGCTGAAGAGCAGAGCCTCGCCTCTGACAAGTCGGAACGCCCACAATGAGTAGGCTAGCGTGCTTACGATGGCGAAATTCAATGCTCCGAATAGCATCGATGAGGCCAGTGACTTCGCGGGACCGAGGTCAACTGTGTCTGAACTCTGCTGGATTTGATCTGGGGTAAGGCCGAATAGCTTCATGGGCGGGGACATATGGATTTTATGGGGGAATCTTTGCGTTTTGAATTCCCCAGGCAATTGAAAAGAGTTTTCTGGAATAATGCTCGCCCTTTTCTCGATGACTGCTTGATTTCGTCCTTGGTTTGATCGTCAATCATATCGATTCACTCCACAGCCCGTTCCTAACAAAGCCATGTCAGATCCTCGATACATTGTCGTCGGCAACTCCTCGGATGACCCGTTTGCCATAGATGTCGCCTTTTCGATGGGGCAAAGCGAAGATATTGCGGACCTCATCAGCATGAAGCGATTTGCCAACTCCGAGTTTTGCCCTCGATTTATCTCGGACGAACAGGATTTCCAGAACATAGGAAATAAACTTGAAGGTGCCAGTATCATAATTGTTAGTACCAGCAGTCTAGTCATGAGTCGCCAAAGCTTGGCTATGCGGAACCTGATGATCGCTCGGGCCGCCAAAGAGAACGGGGCGGCGGAAGTAATACTTGTGGAGCCGGATTTGTATTACAGCGCTCAGGATCGCGGTCCTCGAATGGATCTAGGCAATACGGAATTCGATAGGCATGAAAAAGATCTCAAGAAATTCGATGGACAGCTATTTACGGCCAAGCTCTATGCCCAGCTGTTGAAGCTTGCGGGAGTCGACCGAGTTTTGACAGTGCACAACCATTCGTTCTCCGTGCAGTCTATGTTTCGTGAGGAATTCGACGGGAAGTTCCACAATCTGATCCCTTACGACATCTACGTAGACTACGTTCTCAATTCTGATATAGTGGACTACGGCAATCAGGGTGAGGGCTTGGCTTTGTGCGCTCCGGACAAAGGGGCGCGGGAATTCGTCAAGGAGATGTTTGACCGGCTCGGTCTTGAGAAGGCGAAGTTCCTCATGCTGGATAAAGAGCGCCTCAGCGAGAGGAAAGTGGAAATCAAAGTTCACGACGAGAGCGAAGCCTCACTCGAAGACATTGAAGGTCATGACATCGTCCTTTTCGACGACATGGTCAGGACTGGTTCGACAGTAGTGAAGTCCTGCCAGCTCCTCAAGCAGGTTAAACCGAGAAAAACCGTTTTCGCGCTGACCCACTTTTACGCTAGTGAAGAAGGCCGCGTGAAAATGGCCAATACGGCGATAGACGAGATTTTGACCCTGAATACGATCCCCACGATTCTTAATCGCGATATTCAAGGGCGATTGAGAAAGAAGATGGTAGTGCTGAAGATCGAGAAGTGGCTAGCTTTGAATCTCTGCCGCATACTTGGCGTTCCGCAACCAGAACTGGGGGACAGTCTGTACGCCATTGATATGTCTTCCAAGAACTTGCGCTGGAAGAAGAAGATCTGGCTTAGCGAGCAACTGAAAAGCCTCCATTCCGTCTAGAGCAAGACGCGCGTTGTCAAACTCAGAGTGTTCGGTCGTCGATAGCTTGAAAAAACGGTGGGACTCGTTTTTGTCCTATCTAGTCGTCGCCCGCGTAATCCCATACGAGCAAGCGATCGCCGCGATCCTTGTCCCGCAGTGAAAGATCCCCTAAATATCAGCATTGCTCTTAAAACTGTTATGACGGTTGTCGCCCTTCTGGCGGCGACTTTTTCCCGGGCTCAAGAGCATTCAATTGCCGAGCCTCTGACAACTCTGCTCAACAGTTACTGCGTGGACTGCCACAATCCTGACAAAAAGAAGGGGAAGCTGGACTTAGAAGCTGCGCTTTCAGATGAAATCGCTGGACAATTTGAACTTTGGGATGAGGTGGCATGGATGTTGCGCGAGCGAGAAATGCCGCCAGAGGACGAACCTGACGCCAAGCGACCGAGCGAAGCTGAATACGATGCCGCAGCGGCTTGGCTTGAAGAACAATTGCAGGGAATCTCCAATTCGAGCGCCAATCGCGAGACGACCCTCTCGTCAAAGCATGCTCTCATTAATCAATACTGCGTAAGCTGCCACAATGCTGAGGAGGAAAAGGGTGATCTGATTCTGGAGGGCATTTCGCTGCAAAATCCCACCGATAACCCGGAACTTTGGGAGAAAGTGGTCAAGCGACTGGAATCGCGCCAGATGCCTCCCGCCGATCGCAAACGACCCAACGAGGCATCCTATAATGCAGTGATCGCTTCACTAACGGATACCTTGGACGCCCATGCTGCAGTAAATTCGCGTCCAGGAAGGGTTGATACATTTCGCCGGTTGAACCGAACCGAATATGCGAATTCCATACGCGATCTTCTTGGGGTAGAGATCGATGCGGCGGCGCTGCTGCCGAAAGATCAGGAGAGTCATGGGTTCGATAACGTGACCGTGGGCGACCTGTCGCCGAGCTTGGTAGATAGATACATTTCTGCCGCTCAGAAGATTAGTCGACTGGCAGTCGGTACGCCGCTCAAGGAGCCAAATAGCGAGATTTTCCGTGTTAAGCCTGACGTTACTCAAGAAAAGCATGTCGATGGATTGCCGCTGGGTACGAGAGGAGGAATGGTTATTCCCTTCACCTTCCCATTAGACGGTGAATACGAGATCAGCGTTCGCTTGATGAGGGATCGTAACGAACATGTGGAGGGTCTAAACGAGGAGCACGAGATGGAAGTGCTGCTCGATCGGGCATTAGTAGAGCGATTCACCATCAGTCCTGATCGAGGAAATCGTCGCGATGATGACATGATCGACAGCCATTTGAAAACCCGCTTGTTCGTCAAAGGCGGACCGAAAGAGGTGGGCGTTACCTTTATCAAAAACCCGTACTCGGTCCTGGAGATAAAGCGCAAGCCGTTCGAAGCTCATTACAACTATCACCGGCATCCGCGTTTGTCGCCGGCGGTATTTCAAGTGACCATTACGGGCCCATTTGCTCCGGAAGGGGTTGGCGATACGCCGAGTCGCAACCAGATTTTTACTCAATGGCCGGAAACGGCTGAAGAAGAGGAACCGGTAGCAAGGGAGATTCTTGGACGACTGATGAAACTGGCCTACAGGCGGGAAATTGATCGATCCGATCTTTCCAGGCCGATGCAATTCTACCGCGAAGGATCGCAAGAAGGCGGCTTTGAGGGCGGTATTGAGCGCGCGCTATCATCCATACTGGTGTGTCCAGAGTTTCTATTCCGAGTGGAGCGGGACCCCAAAGATTTGGAGGAGAATGCATACCGCATCTCCGATCTGGAATTGGCTAGTCGGCTTTCATTCTTTTTGTGGAGCAGCTTGCCGGATGAGGAACTCCTCGATCTGGCGATAGCGGGAAAATTGAGTGACCCCGATATTCTCAGAGAGCAAGCGCTTCGTCTCTTGGCCGATTCGAGATCCAGCAGCTTAGTAACGAATTTTGCTGGCCAGTGGCTCCATCTCAGGAATTTGGAGTCCGTTACTCCCGACCTTCGCCTTTTTCCGGATTTCGACGACAATCTCAGACAATCGTTTCGCCAGGAGACCGAGCTATTCATCGAGAGCGTCATGCGCGAAGACCGGAGCGTTCTCGAGCTTCTGGATTCCGATTACACTTTCCTCAACGAGCGGTTGGCCCAGCACTACGTGATTCCCAACATTTTCGGTTCTCGTTTCAGACGTGTAGATCTGAGCCCGGATAGCAAACGTGGGGGACTGCTTCGCCAGGGCAGCATCCTGACAGTGACCTCCTACTCGACCCGCACTTCGCCAGTCATTCGAGGGAATTGGGTATTGGAGAACATTATCGGCACACCGCCTCCTCCGCCCCCTCCGGACGTGCCAACGCTTGAGGAAAACAAGGTCGACGCCACCGCGACGATGCGGGAGCAGCTCGAAGAACACAGAGCCAATCCAGCCTGCGCGGGTTGCCACAATCTTATGGATCCAATCGGGTTTGCCTTGGAGAACTTTGATGCGGTCGGACGTTGGCGTGACTATGAAGATGGGGCGGAAATCGATGTTAATGGCGGGCTTCCGGACGGGAGCGAATTCAAAGGGGTGGATAATCTGGAGGCTGGACTCCTAGATCGACCGGAACTTTTTGTTCGATCTCTGACCGAAAAATTGCTTACATTCGCAGTCGGCAGGGGCGTTGTCGCCAACGATGCTCCAGCTGTCAGGAAAATTATCCGTAAAGGGCGGGCTGATGCCTACCGATTTTCTTCACTAGTGGTTGGAATCGTCGAAAGTGCGCCGTTTCAAATGAGAGAGAAAGAGCAAACCGAACCTTCTTACGCCAGCAACTAAACGTAACGCATTGTTATGCAGTATATTACGAAAAAATCTATCCCAAGAAGAACCTTTATTAGAGGAGTGGGGGCCACATTCGCATTACCCCTGCTCGACGCCATGGTACCGGCAGCTACAGCCCTGTCGAAGACCCCGGCGATGGGACCCAAGCGGCTGGGCTACGTTTTCATGCCCATGGGCTGCGATCAGTCCCGCTGGACGCCGCGAAGCGAGAAGACCCTCGGTAGGCTTTCGCCCATCCTAGACTCGCTTAAGGAGGTAAAGAACGACCTGACCGTTTTCACCAACATGGAGTTGCGACCCGCTTACCCCGGTTCGCACGCGACTTCCAATTCCTCATTTCTCAGCGCAGCTAGAGCCAAGCCGACCGAAAGTTCTGACTACTATCTTGGAACGACTGCCGACCAGGTGGCTGCCAAACAAATCGGCCAGGATACGCAACTCCCATCTATCGAGTTGGCGATGGATATCATGCAGATTGTCGGGCAATGCGACAACGGATATGCGTGCGTCTACCAGAACAACCTTTCTTGGTCCTCGCCTACGACACCGCTTCCAGCAGAAGCCCATCCGCGTATTGTCTTTGAGAATCTATTTGGTGAAGGTGGAACGCGCGAGGAGCGTCAGGAGGCCCTCAAGAAGCGGGCCAGTCTTCTCGATTCCATCGTAGCGGACATGAACCGCATGAAGCGGGATCTGGGCCCGTCAGACCAGGCGAAGGTTACCGACTATCTGGATGCGATACGCGAAGTGGAGCGGCGTATTCAGAAAGCGGAATCAGACTCGAAAGACAATCCATTGCCTGACTTAGATCGACCCGTAGGGGTACCGGCTTCCTATGCGGATCACGCCCGGCTCATGTTTGACCTGCAACTGTTGGCCTATCAGGGGGACATTACCAGAATCGCCACTTTCCAAATCGCCAGGGAAACTAGTAATCGTTCGTATCCGGAAATTGGCGTTCCTGATCCGCATCACCCCTTGTCTCACCACGGGGACGATCCAGACAAGATCGCACGCATGTCCAAGATCAATGCTTTCCACGTGTCCTTGTACGCTGAATACCTGGAGAAACTTAAGAACACTCCAGAGGGCAACGGGTCGCTTTTAGATAACTCGCTCATCCTGTATGGCAGCGGAATCGGCAACCCGAATGTGCACGACCATACGAATCTGCCGATCATCGTCGCTGGCGGATCTTCAGGTGGCATGAAGGGCAATCGCCATATCCGCTACGACAAACCTACACCCTTAGCGAACTTGCATCTCACCTTGCTAGATAAAGTAGGGGTTGAGATCGACTCTTTCGGAGACAGCACGGGAATGATCGACGAGCTATTTCAGCCGCTATCCGTGTAGCGATTCAGGAATTACGGAGCTGCCCCTATATGTGAAAGCGTTTCGGTTTTCAGGAATCATCAAGAGCTTTCTATTCGCTTGGGCCTGCCTAGGCGTATTGATTCATGCTGTAGATACGCGTTTGGCTGATGTGTTCGAAGCTAATCAGGCCGAACAGATTGAAGCGGCCCTCGCAGCGAGAGCGGATCTAAATGCTTCTCAGGTCGACGGAATGACAGCCCTCCATTGGGCCTGCTATCACGATAAAACGGAATTGGCAGAGCGGCTGATTGATCTCGGGGCGAATGTGAACGCCCGCAATCGCTACGGTATTTCCTCGCTCTATTTGGCCTGCTTAAATGGAAACGAGTCGATCGTGAAGCGCCTGCTTTCGGAGGACGTTGATCCGAATACGGCAATCAATGGTGGAGAATCGGCCCTGATGACCGCGGCTCGTACCGGAAAGATAGATACGGTTAGAGCCTTGATAAAAGCTGGAGCCGATTTGGATACTACGGAACGCAACGGGCAAACGGCAATCATGTGGGCATCCCATGAAGGGCACGCGGCTGTCGTTAAGCTATTATTGGAATCAGGGGCGGATTATGAAACCCCGCTCGAATCTGGATACACGCCATTCCTACTTGCAGTTCGAGAAGGACATCGCGACATCGTACATTCATTTTTGGATGCGGGTGTAGATGTCAATTTGGTGACAGAGCCGAAGCGAACCCAGAAGAAGACGCCGGTAGCTGGGACGAGTCCGCTTCTTTTGGCGGTTGAAAATGGCCACTACGATTTGGCTGTGGAACTTCTGGAACGAGGCGCGAATCCTGATGATATGAGCACAGGAGCGACCGTGCTGCATGCCCTAACTTGGATACGGAAGCCTGACATCGGGGAGTCGGCCAGCGGCGATCCCGCTCCTAGAGGATCTGGAAGACGCAACAGCGATCAATTCATTCGAGAGCTAATCGTAAAGTATGGAGCGAATCCCAGCCTGCGTCTCGAGAAAGGGAAGAACACTCTCATTGGGGCCACGCCCTTTTATATGGCCGCTGATAGAGCGGATTTGCTTTTTATGAAGCTCCTTGTTGAGCTCGGAGCTGATCCGTATATAACCACCAAAAACGGAACGACTGCCCTCATGGCGTCGGCCGGTGTTGGAAGCTTCGCTCCAGAAGAAGAGGCGGGAAACGAGGAAGAATGCCTGGCTGCGGTAAAATACTGCGTTTCGCTGGGATTGGATCCAAACGCAATCGATTCCAAAGGGCAAACAGCTATGCACGGAGCCGCGCTCAAGAACATACCTTCCATGGTCCATTATCTAGACGAAATCGGCTCGGATATCGGAATCTGGAACCAGAAAGATTCGAATGGCTGGACGCCGCTCCTCATCGCGGAAGGCTACCGACCTGGTAATTTCAAGCCGTCCTTTGTTACTGTGGACGCGATCACGGAAGTTATGTTGTCTCGTGGCGTTGAGCCGCCTAGGGGCCCGAAGCCCAAGCACTCGCGAGATTACTAGATGTCCTTAAGATTGGGTCTTATCAATCGTCCCGCTGGTAGCTTATGGAATGCGTTGAGTCCGAAACTATGGATGCGGATTTGATTTGGCTGAAAACCGATCGGATCTGGCTCGAAACATAGATACGCAGATCGTCAAACAAGGTATAGAATAGGGGAAAGATAAGCAGTGTAAGGAAGGTCGCCGACAGCATGCCACCCATGATGGCCCTTCCCAACGGGGAGTATGACATTTGCATCATTTTCGTATCTCCAAGAGACATTGGTATCATTCCAAAGATGGTGGTCAGTGAGGTCATCCAAATGGGTAGGAAACGGCGTTTCCCGGCTTCGATGACGGCCTCGAGTCGCGGCAGCCCATCGGCTAGCAATCGGGTGACGAGATCGATCAGCACAAAGCCGTTATTCACTACAACGCCTAGCAATATGATGATACCGATAGAGGCTATGATATTAAAGGGTGTTCCCGTTAGATGCAGGGTCCAGGCGACGCCGATAGCGGGCAAGGGCATAGTGAGGAAGAGGGAAAAGGTCAGGATGAAGGACTCCCGACAAAGATCGTTAGTCCACCGATTTTGCCTTTAGTAAAGCCACGTGCACTTTGGCGACTCTACCCATATAGCTGTCTACAAAATGATCGTTTGCGGCCAAGCGAAGGTGCTTTTCAGCCAGTTCACCTTTTCCGAACGCCTCGTAGTAGAGCCCAAGATAGAGATGGGCGTAACAAAGCGATTGTCGCGTGCCTGTCGCGGTCGCGGCTTCAAGGACGATTCCAGGTGTAGCTTCGCCTGAGAATAGATCCCAAATCTGGCTCATTGGCACTCGATAGTCACGGGCGATAGGGATTAGCGATTGCTTGGCTGCTGCGATACCATCCCCACGCGCTTTGCATAGGAAGTGCCACACAGCGTTTTCCACATCTTGAGGATTCACGGTTTGGTGAAGCTCGAACTGGGCGACTCCTTTGGCGAATTCACCGGCATAGTAGTAACTGATCCCCCTCTGCCAATGGCGTGGCTCCTGACTAGGAATCAATTCAATAACGCGATCGAAATCGGCGATGGATCGCTCGATATTACCCAGATAAAAGTGGGTTTCGCCCCGGGTTTGAAGGAGTCGGGGAGAATTCGGCGATTCGCTGATAGCCTCATCCAGGAAGCTCAATCGCTCCCTTAGCTCATTAAGAAAATCCGTTTCTGAAGCATCCTGGGACGAGGAATTCTCCATAGCGATGATCGCTGATAGAGCGGCGATAAGTGGCCGGTATCTTCGAAGTCTAGCCATCTTGAGCCAGCATGGATCAAGGATGCTGCCTTTGGCAAGGCGCAGGGCGTAGCTTCAAGGCTGCTGAGTCTAGTTATTTTGGGCTAGTTCCTGAGCCCGGCGAGGGCTCGATTAGCCTCAATCATGCAATCGGGCCATTTAGGAGCGGGCAGTTTTCCCAAGAAGAAATTGTAAAGTTCTTCTTGTTCCTTGATTGAGCGATCTACGAGCTTGGCGAGCTCGGATATCTCGGGCTGGCATTTTTGGGCTGCTTCGTGGATAGCTTTACGCTTCTCGTGGGGTGGAATTGGCTCGGAGCCAGAGCCGTAAAGGTTGATCCCAGCGTTTTCCCAGTCGATCGTAAATCGCTCTATTGCAACCTCGTCCTCGCTCGTTTCCGCGAGTACGGCCTCAATTTTCGATTGAAGCGCCAAGTGCTGCTTTTCCCACTTCCTGAGTAAACGCCGCTTATCCTTTGGTTGCATGATGAATTGTTCGGCGCTCAGGATGCCAATCTTAAGCCAAAAGCCATGATTTTTGAGGGATTTCGCTCATCCGCTGCTCTGCAGAAGCGCCTATTTTGACTTAGTGTTGACGGATTGCCTTTTAGGCAACGGCTTGTGGGTCAGAAAAGGCTTCCGAAGTTTTGTCGAGCAATCGTATAATTATGAATCTAGAAGCAGTAGGGAATGGAGTTTGGAAAAGGCAAAGTCGGATATGTTACTCTTGTGGGTAGACCGAATGCTGGCAAATCGACCTTGCTTAACCGTCTCTTGGGGTACCGTCTTTCGGCGGTCTCCTCGAAGCCCAATACGACCAGAAAGCGATGGCTCGGAATTGTTACGGACGAGGATTCTCAGATCATATTTGTGGATACGCCGGGCGTTCATCGGGCCCTGAACCGCATGCATCGGTCAATGAGGAAAACTATAGAGGATGAAAGTGACAGTGGGGATGTAATTATCTGCCTTTGCGATCCTACCAGGAAATTTGGCAATGAAGACCGCATGGCCGCGGAATTGGTTTGCGATAGGAAAGGACCTGCAATACTCGTAGTAAACAAGACGGATACGGCGGATCGGGCGAAGATCGATGAGGCTATTTCAAGGTATCTAGAATTTACGGGAGACTTTCCCGTAATTGAAATTTCAGCGCAAACGGGAGAAGGGCTTGTGGATTTGCTGAGCGAATTGAAAGCGTTGATGCCGGAAGGACCCTTTCTATTCCCCGCGGACCAAGTAACGGACTCGATTGAACGAGAAATCGCCGAGGAGGTGATTCGGGAGACGGCGATCGAATCGCTCCATGACGAACTGCCTCAATCGATTTCCGCGTTGCTGGAATCCTGGTCGGACGCAGGCAAGAAAACACGAATACAAGCCTCGATCGTAGTGGAGCGGGAAAGTCAGAAAGCGATCGTCATAGGGCGGGGAGGTCAGGTTATCGAGAAGATAAGAAAATCGGCTCGAGAAAAGTTGATGGCTATGACGGATACTTTTGTTGATCTAAAATTGCGGGTAAAAGTGGTGAAGGACTGGCAGAACAAGAAGCAGTTCCTGGAGGAGAATAGGATAGTCGATACGCCCTGACAGGTGGTTTGGTGTAATGCGGTTTCAGGTAGGGAGGATCGGCTCGATCCTCCCTGCCATCAAAAGTTGGCAGGCCAAGTTTATAAGAGCGAGTCGCTTGAGCAGCAGGCCTCTAGCTCAGGATATTCAAACCGGAATTACTTAGCCCGATAATAGCCGCCGAGTTCGGAGGCGAGATAGGCAAAAGTCACGTAAACTGCGGCACTTTGATTGATGCGCTCGTGTTCAATCTTATCGATGGTGTCGTTGGCGGTATGGTGCAAATCGAAGTAGTCCTCGGTAAACATATCGAGTCCTGCTACCGGTACACCGATATTGGCCATGGGAGCGATATCAGGACCGCCTCGGGATTTCGCCCTACCTGATTGAACGCCTAGC
>CAZFUD010000026.1:0-30253 GCA_964521705.1 uncultured Opitutaceae bacterium
CGATAGGCGCGCAGCAAGGAAACAATGAACGATCAGGAGATAGGCAGTAAAGCTCGGATGACATTGTTCTTCAATGCCATCGCTTTATATCACCTGTTGTCTCAGCGTGATCGTGAGCGGCCTGACAATGCTTTTATTGGCGATACAATTAACTGGATTAACAACAATAGAAACATATGAACGAGTCAGACGATAAGCTCCACCTCCTTGATTTTAGCCGGGAAAGGATAAGAACCCTCCACTACACTTGGATCGCATTTTTTGTCACTTTCTATGTATGGTTTAATATGGCCCCTCTGGCCACTACCATGCTTCAAAGCCTGGGATGGCTTACCAAGGAACATGTTAAAGTGCTGGCAATCTGCAACGTTGCTTTAACCATTCCCGCTAGAATTGCGATAGGCGCCTTAGCTGATCGATATGGTCCGCGAAAAGTATTCTCAGGCTTGATGGTTTTAATGTCGGTTCCTGTGTTTTTCTTCGCTTTTGGTAACAGTTTTATGCAGTTGCTGATCTCGCGTCTCGTATTGGGAAGTATCGGAGCGGGATTCGTGATTGGGATTAAAATGACCGCGATCTGGTTCCCGAAGAATATGATAGGTCGGGCAGAGGGATTTTATGCGGGGTGGGGCAACTTCGGATCTGCCTGGGCGGCTATTACCTTGCCGTGGTTCGCATTGACGGTTTGTGGGGAGTGGCTTAACCTAGGAGATGATGCCTGGAGGTGGGGTATGGCGGTCAACGGAGTGGTTTCGCTGGTTTATGGAATCGCTTACCTCTACCTAGTTACCGACAATCCACCGGACAAAGAGATAAAGTTTGTCAAGAAAACGGGTCCCATGATGGTGACCTCGTATGGGGATTTGGTTCAATATATTATTTGGTCGTTCCCCCTGCTTGGCGCCATGGGGGTGCTAGCATGGAGGATTAGTAAAGTAGTCTTTCATAAAGGCACACCGGAAGAATACCCTCTTATCTCCCAAAACGTTCTCTATATTATTTTGGGAATCCTGGCGTTGATGTATGTCTCGCATGTAGTCAAGGTATTGCAGGTAAACTTGCCAGAGCTCAAAAAAGGAATCCCTGAAGACAAAAAGTACCCTTGGAGTAGCGTGGCGGCGCTCAACAGTACTTACTTCGCGAATTTCGGGGCAGAGCTCGCTGTTGTATCCATGTTGCCTATGTTCTTCCAGTATACATTCAGCACGCTGACCAATGCAGCCGGAGACAACATTATGGATGCCAAATTGGCGGGCTTGGTTGCGGGGTCTTTCGCTTTCGTCAATTTGGTTGCCCGTCCTTTAGGCGGGTATTTATCGGATAAGATGCATAACAGAAAGAGAACCATGCTGTCCTATATGGTTGGAATCGCCATAGGGTTCTTCGCGATGTCCAAAATCGCTAAATACGGGCCTGTCGATGCAGATGGAATAGCAACGCTCGTTCCCATGTTTGACGGGATATGGTGGCTGGTGATGGCTGTTATTATTACAATCTTGTGTTCCATGTTTGTGCAGGGCGCAGAGGGGGCGACTTTTGCGATCATCCCTATGATAAAGCGGGGAATGACTGGGCAAATAGCCGGTATGTCTGGAGCATATGGCAATGTGGGGGCGGTTTGCTACCTCGTTTTATATTCGATGGTAGACGACATCACTTTCTTCTATTGCTTGTCGGCAGGAGCTGCCATAAGCGTCATCTATTGCTGGATATTCCTAAAGGAGCCCGAAAAGGTATATAAAGACGAATATTAGTGAGCCTTTCTTCCGTGCAAGGCTCGTGGCGAAAATGAATTCTACCTAAATTAATTATGGCAAATAAAGATCTCCAAACCTGGGACGTCGAAGACGAAGCGTTTTGGGAAACCAAAGGCAAGAAAATCGCAACCCGCAACCTGTGGATCTCGATACCCAGCCTCCTTTGCGGCTTTGCGGTGTGGCTGATGTGGGGGATCATAACGGTGCAGATGAAGAACCTGGGATTCGATTTTAGCCAGGGCGAACTCTTTACGATCACGGCGATCGCCGGATTAACGGGAGCCACCTTGAGAATTCCGAGCACCTTCTTCATCCGTCTGGCGGGAGGAAGAAACACGATTTTCTTCACCACGGCCCTGCTGATGATTCCCGCTCTGGGCGCTGGCATTGCCTTGCGAGACAAAGAGACGCCGCTTTGGGTTTTTCAAATGCTAGCGTTTCTATCAGGATTCGGGGGCGGCAACTTCGCCTCTTCCATGAGCAATATCAGCTTCTTCTTTCCCAAGAAGGTCCAAGGGACCTCTTTGGGCCTCAACGCGGGACTGGGGAATTTCGGCGTCACAACGATGCAGATACTGGTTCCACTGGCCATGACCTTCCCTTTGCTGGGAGTGCTGAGCGGGGATCCGATGAAACTGGTCACCACAAGTGGAACGCTGATAGGGAAGATCGATGCGGGGAGCGAAACTTGGATCCAGAACGCTGGCCTGATTTGGTTGTTGTTCCTGGTTCCCTTGGCTTTCCTAGGTTGGTTCGGAATGAACAATATCAGGACGCAAGCCGTTTCCCCGGATATCAGTGGACCGTTGGGGTCGTTCGCGAAGATATCGTTTCTGCTGCTGATCGGTTTCGTCTGCGCCGCGGTTGGTTTGTATTGCATCTTGCCCGCGCCTACGGGGTTGTCGGGGGACAGCGCGTTTGTCACCGGAGTGTTGAAGAACAAGTGGCTTGTATTGCCTATGGTTATCGCGGCCACGGTGCTTTTGATGAAATACCTCTCGCCAGGCGCGGTAAAATCGAATCTGAACAGGCAATACAAGATCTTCAACAATAAGCACACCTGGGTTATGACCATCATCTATACGATGACGTTCGGGTCGTTCATCGGGTATTCGGCTGCGGTAGTTCTGTCGTTCATTTTTGTATTCGGTTTCCAACACTTTGTGGTAGTTGGTGTGATGACTCATGTTACAGTGAACCCTGACGGGCCCAGCGCCTTGATGTTCGCCTGGATGGGGCCTTTTGTTGGCGCCTTGATTCGTCCTATTGGCGGAAAGATCTCCGATAAGGTTGGCGGGGCCAAGGTCACTCAGATTGTCGCCATCACGATGATTCTCTCTGCCCTAGGGGTTGCCTGGTTCCTGAAGGCGGCGTTTTCATCACCAACACCTCAACAATATTGGTGGCCTTTCTTTATCCTGTTGGTCGTGCTGTTTGCGGCGACAGGGGTGGGCAATGGTTCGACATTCAGGACCATCGCCATCGTGTTTGACCAGGAACAAGCTGGGCCCGTGTTGGGCTGGACCTCGGCAGTTGCCGCTTATGGCGCTTTCATCATCCCCAAGGTTATTGGTGAACAAATGGCTCTGAAGCAGCCCGAAAACGCGCTGTACGGCTTTGCCGCATTTTACGCTGTATGTTTGGTGCTGAACTGGTGGTATTATCTCGGCCCCAAGGCCGAAATCAAGAACCCATAAGGGACTCATTAACATCATTGACGTATCATGGGGCTTTTTTAAGGGGGCCATACAAATCGCAGGACAAGTCGCAAAGGAACTCCAGATTCCCTGTCAAATTCGGGAGGTCGTTGTTGAAGCGGACTGTGAAAGGGGATATCCGAGGAACCGCTCGCCGAGCGGCTTTGGTGGCCCTCCCTCCTTAAGCCTGACGAATTCCGCATCAAGGCGATAATGAAGTTGGGTCCGTCGATGCGAAAACGGCGCATCCTCGCAGGGGGTGGATGCAAGAATATTTACCTGACTCCTGCTAGTCCGGAGCGCTAAAAACTGACGCTATTGTCTTGGCCTCAAGGCCGAAATCAAGAAACCTTATAACGATGCAATCTTTAGGAAACAAAGACGGGGACGACCCGCTAAAACGAATGGTCGAAAAACAGACCGAACAGGAGGAATACTCGCCTATGGATCCTCCTGACGCCTATGATCCACCTCGAATCGAGGCTATCTCTTATGAGGAGATGCATCCCTTTCTTCAAGAGCTCCGGGATGAGCACGCAGCATACATAGAGAAACTCGACGCTTTTGAGGAAGCCCTTCTTCACATTCAGGAAAACGGCGTGGATAAGGGAAGCGAAGGAAAACTAAGCGAGTTTTACCGCTTTTTCGATAACGAGATTATAGCGCATAGCCAGAAGGAGGATAAAGTCCTGTTCCCTCTATTACACCAAAGATTGATTGAGAAAGGAGAACATAGCCAGGGACCCACCCCTACCACCGTAACCAATGTGCTCGAGGACGATCACGTGGAAGCGATACAACTCGCAGCGATATCATTTAACTTATTCGGGCTGGCCGCGCGGTTGCCTAATCCCGAATCCCGGGTTATCGTATTGGATGCGGCCCTGAATCAGGGTAAAGCTCTTATGGAACATCTCAGGTTGCACATCTTCCGTGAGGATAACGTTGTATTCTCGCAAGCCCACAAATATATCACGAAAGAGGAGTTCGATGCCCTGTCGCAAGGCAGGACGACCCCCTAAGGGACTGCCTCGCATGTTGTTAGCCTCGGCGATCTTAGGGCTGCTATAATCGTTCATAGCGGCAAGCTAGACATTGCATCTACTAGATTAACCAATAGAGCCGCTAGAAATACCCTCAGAGAGTCGCTTGGAATTGAAGGAAAACAATGAGCAACAAGAATATTGAGGTTGAGGTATTGGATATTTTTTTGTCGAGAGGCCACGATTTCTTCGGCCGCTATGGGAAAAGCCGCAAGCGTCACGAAGTTAGTTCCGTCAAATCCGTGGAATGCGTTGCTGGAAGAGGGCTTGTGGGAGATCGATTCTATGGATACAAAGCGGATTATCCCGGCCAGATCACTTTCCTTTCCCGAGAAGTGATCGACGAGGTGATCGAGTCCCTTGGTCTAGAATCGCTGGATGTGTCCCGCTTCCGCCGCAACGTGATTATCTTGGGTGTGGATTTAAACGATCTGATCGGGAGCCTCTTCGAGATCGATGGCGTTCTCTTTGAAGGAGCTCGCGAGTGCTCTCCGTGTTTTTGGATGGACCAAGCCATCGGCGAGGGTGCTGAAGAATTGCTTAAAGGGCGTGGGGGATTGCGTTGCCGAATACTCGAAACCGGCACGTTGAGCAAAGGAGTGAAGCAACTGCATTTGAAAAGCTCTTGAGCGGCAACCGCTTATGAGGATTTTTATACCACTTTAGCAAACCTTTTGGCATGTGGTATTAGTAAGCCCGCTAGAAAAGAAAACGAGCCATCTGGCTGCAGGGTATAGGAGTTTCCGCTATCCGATCAACACGCCCACTGCCTCTTCATCTCCACCATCCGCTACTTGCCTGTCGTTCTAATTGGCTGCCTAATTCCCTACTAATCAAATTGAGTCTCACGCTAGCTGGGACGTCAATTGTTCGAATCAGGTCGATCCACGTTGCCTTGGATTACGGCTCACACGTAGCCATAAGCTGTCCAGCCGCCATCGACGGCGAAGACTTGGCCGACGACGTGAGAAGAGCGAATCCGTCGAATTTGAAATCCAACTAGACTAGCGGCTCTTGGCCCGGGACGGGGCGAGCCGGTATTGCGTTAGGCCCGATTTCCCATTTCGATGGGGTCAAGTCCAGTTGCGATCGGTTCAAGGCCCAGTCAAATCGAAGCTCGCGTCCAGTGTAGGCTGACATTCTACCTATAATCGCTGTCAGGGTAGATTCGGCGATGCGTTTGCCATGATTTAGATACTTGTCCGAGCCGCGAATACTGTTGATGAAGTCGACGTGCTCTTGCTCTTGTCCGTTGACGGTAGGGCCCTCGTACTTCCATGATTTTTTTCCGGAAATACTCTCGCCGTTCGAGCTGCCCAGCGAACCAACGATATTCTGTCCTATTCGAGTAGAAGAGCCAGGGATCTGGCTAGCCATGGCGGTGACGCGGGCTCCGCTTTCGTATTCATAAACGATAGCGAAATGGTCGTAGATATTTCCAAATTCATGCTCGATCATGATGCCGCCCATCCCGAGGGCTGATACTGGAGGACCACCGAATGCCCAATTCATAACGTCGATTTGATGGATGGCTTGTTCGACCAAGCAGTCGCCGGAGCCCCAGCAATGGAAGTACCAGTTGCGTATTTGGAATTCCATTTCCGACCATTTTGGATTTTGAGCGTTCTGGCCAATTTTTCTCCCCCAATTCCAATAGCAGTCGCCACCGCGGAGTTCGCCAATCTCTCCATTGCGAATTCGCTCCATGGTCTCTAGGTAGCTTGGTGTGTGGCGGCGCTGCGTGCCGGCAACTACGCTCAGGCCTTTCTGCTTAGCGAGCTTCGAAGACTCGATAACTTTCCGGACGCCAACGGGATCCACCGCTACCGGCTTCTCCATGAATACGTGTTTGCCCGCTTTTACCGCAGCATCGTAGTGATCGGGACGGAATCCCGGTTGCGTGGCTATAACCACGACATCAACGTCAGTCGCGAGGAGTTTCTTGTAGGCATCGAAGCCAGTGAACTCGCGTTCGCGGCTTACATTCATTTTGTCACCGAGAGGCTTGTAGTTGCCCCAGCCCTCTTTGAATTTCTTCCTAGCCGCCTCTACCTTGTCTGCAAAGAAATCCGCGGTAGCGTGAAGCTCGACGTTAGGGGCGGCGTTGCAACATTGGACGGCTGCGGCCGTGCCTCTTCCACCGCAACCGATTAGGCCGATTTTCAACTTGTCTGACCCTTCGACGTTGGAGGCGAAGAGGCTGGGCGATTTTCCAATTGTGGCGAGTGTTGAAGCAGCAAGCCCTGTCTTGAGGAAATTTCTACGATTGGGGTTGTTTGGTGTGTCTGTCATAATTGATTATTGGTTGGTGTCTGTTTGTAGCGACGTCGAACGGGTTCTTCGAGTATAAAAAGAGCTCCGCAAAGGGGGTAAATGGGTATCGGTTTGGGGCTCATTGCGTTAAGGATGCATCCAGTTGCGAAAAACTTCGCCCATCGGAGGCTTTCGCCGACTAGCAATTAATCTCTCGATTGGCGCTGGATCAA
Organism: uncultured Opitutaceae bacterium; assembly: GCA_964521705.1. Lineage (GTDB taxonomy): Bacteria > Verrucomicrobiota > Verrucomicrobiia > Opitutales > Opitutaceae > Pelagisphaera. The sequence goes on from CAZFUD010000026.1 coordinate 6,984, forward strand.
AGGATTTCTTGCAGCTCTCGTAGCGCTTCGTCGAGGGCGTAACGGAGGATCCAGGCTTGGCGATTGAAAGACGGGGCTCTGCCCGCGTCCGCAATCGATTGGGAAAGACTAGTTTTGGTGGATTCGCTTAAGCCGTCACGATCGAGAAGAGCTAGGCAAGCGATTTCATAGATGGCTGCGCAGGCCTCTGGGTTGCCGCTGTTGAAAAGAGGTACGCCTCGGCTTATCGCGAGATTGATGATTGCTTCCGGACTGCTGTCCAACTCGCGTTCTGTTTCAGAATAAGTAGAAAAAGAATCGTTGGCATCTCCACGAGCGACCGCTTTCACGTAATCGATTTCGAGGCGGAAGGGTCCCGGGTTTTTGTCAGAAAGCGTGAAGCCGAGCGAAGAGATATTTTGAGGCCTGAGTGGAGTATTTGGATACGGTCGACCAAAAGATTGGCGAACGAACTCTGAAGCGGGAATGTAGGTTTCGGTCCACTCGCCTTCTGTAGTGGCGAACCTGGCTCGAAAAGAACCCGCGGTCATTTGCCGACTTTCGCGAAGGTCGAGATAATAGGAGCGACCATCGCCGCGAGCCCGGACAACGAAGCCGGCAACGTCGTCGAGATCGAGGTTTCGCGGGCGGTTGCGGAGAGATACGAAGCCACCGTTGTTTTCTAGCGAGAGCCGCCCTTGGAAAAGGAGTGTGCCGTTTTCGGTTTGCCGGAAGCCGCTGGTGGAGACTCCGCCCATAACGCTGTCGTTCACCACCCCCCAGTCATTCAGCGTGTCAGGGTTTTCGAACGAGGCGATGACCTGGTTGGCATCGAGGCTTGGAGAGAATCCTGACGTCATGGCGAGTAAAGCGACTGCGAGGGTCTTCTGGCGATTAAAGCTCATGTCTATACAAACGACGATAAGATGACAATGAGCCCGGAGTTTTCGAGAGAAAGAGTCCTGAAAGCCTGTCCGTAATTTGTTCATAGGGCAGGATAGAGCCCGCGCTACTCGCTGGACTGCTAGAAGGACTGCGAAACACGAACTCGCCACCTCCAAACCCATTTGCTAAATGCCGCCTTCTAAAAAGTCGGATGACGGAAACCTTTAGCTGTTGATCTTAACATTAAAACAGCTGAAGGCGCCTAAAACTAGGCCGCAATCACAGGATCTTCTGTTTCTTTCGTAGAGCTGTCCATGCATCGGTCGCCCACAATGCCCAGATGACTAAAACCGGCTGGAAGAACAAACGAGTAAGGCGGGCGCTATCGGAAGTAAGACCGAATGCATCGACCTGATTCATGTATTGCGAAAGATTACCGGGAAAGATGGCGACAAAGAATGCGGCCACGATCCAGCCCATTAGAACGCGGTGCTTGGTGAGAAAAGCCAGTCCCAGCCCCAGAAGGATTTCCACAATGCCGGAAGCGATGATCACGAAATTGCCGTCCAAGGGGAGCCAAGTTGGCACTTGGGCTAGAAACTCAGCAGGAATAATGAGATGGGCTACCCCGGCTAGAAACAGGAATATACCCAGGAATACACGAAATATGGTTTTTCTCAGCGCCATTATTGTAAGAGATTAACGAATACGTTATACCATTCTATGGATGACAGGATTTCTTGCAGCTCTCGTAGCGCTTCCCTTGCAAGATCTTCGGCGCTGGGTAAGGCTATTCCGGGAGAGTGACCTTCTTCCCCTGTATCCTTATCTTTCGCACGAGCTTTTGCTGCGCTTCAACCTGCCCGGGGCTTGTCGCGTTTCCGCCGGAAACGAATTCGCCGTAGGGACGTCCGGTGGTTTGGATCTTTTGAGCCAGCAGAGATCGCAGCTGCTGCAAGGAGCTTCTCGATTCGGGGTCGTTGATTAGGTTTTTCCACTCTTTTCTATCCCGATCGATACGAAAGAGAGCATCCTCGTGGTAGAAATTCGGATTAGCGGATCCGCGCGTTCCGATGCCTGCCCGGTTCAAGGGAGCCAGGACTTTGGGCAAGTTCTCCGGCTTCGAATTGCGGATCGCGCTCAGATGTTCTTCAGGGTAGCGTACTGCTATGTACTTGTACTCACGGGTGCGAATCGCCCGCCCGAATCCGAGTTCAAAGTACACGTGATTCCTCCAGCTTTCGGGCGTTTGTCCTCCGAAAAGTGGGACAAGGCTTTTCCCATCCAATTCATATTCCGCAGGAATCGATGCATTGCCGAGGTCGAAGGCTGTCGCCACAATATCAATACTTTGAACGAGGTCTTGACTTTCGATCCCAGCGGCAATCTTGCCAGGCCATCGCATGATGAATGGAACGGAAGCGCCGTCGACGTCGAATAGGGAGCCTTTTTGACGAGAGCCGTGATCGGCCGTGAAAACGAGCAGGGTGTTGTCGTCGATTCCGAGCTTCTCGAGCTTGGCCAATACGGCCCCAACGCCTGCATCGATCCACGAGTAGCCGGCGTGCCCTTTATCGGGGTCGAGTCCGCGCTTCGACAGCTCATCTAGAATCGCTTTGCGCGTCATCATGCCTTCCGGTTGGATCGCTTCTTTCTCCAGACCAGAACCGGAGACAAGCGGTTGGCCAATCGAGCGGCTCCAAGAGCGGTCCGGTCCATGGACGAGGGTGGTGCAAAGGTGCAGATAGAATGGCTGACTGCTGCTGGATTTGACGCTGTCTTCGATAAACTCAAGTCCAGCGTCGATAGTCCATTCCAAGTTGTGCTCCGAGTAGGGTTTCTCCATATTGCCCAAGTAGATATTCTTGGCCCAATGGAACCCGCGTGATATGAGCAGCTTGCGGTATTGGATCTCGTTGTAGCGGAAGGCTTCGCTCAACTCAGGAGTACGCTTGGCGTCGCGGGGGATGTACTTCAAGCCCCATGCTTTGTAATCCGATTTCGTCCTCAAACTTTCGATACCGCTGGCGTGGTACTTGCCGACGAAACCCGTTCGATAGCCGGCCTTAGAAAGAACGCCCGCGACGTTTGGGTTATCCGGCTCGAGCCCCATATTGAACGCGGGGAAGGCCTGGTGACCATCCGGATTCTCGTGCAGGAATGGCTCGGATGTAGAGCGGCTCGCGTAGCGTCCGGTCAGAAAAGAGTAGCGTGATGGCGTGCAGACGGTGCTGGTGACGAATCCGTTATGGAAGAGCATGCCCTCGCGAGTCATGCGATCCAAGTTGGGCGTCCAGACGTTTCCGCCATAGGCACCGATGGATTCCTTGTCCTGGTCGTCCGTAAGAAAGACGATGATGTTTGGCCGCTCGGCGAAGAGGCCTTGCGAAACCAGGAGGGCGAGAATCGAGCAGGCGATTCGTTTTGCTTGAAAGAAGCTCATTGCGTTGAGTCTTTATCAATTGCTGTAGTGCCAGCCCCAACCTTTAGGCACTTGTCCGCCGCCTTTGTAGTTCGCGCTGGGCTTCAGCGGCGGGAGCGTATGGACGAATGCATTATAGCGTTCACGTAGGTGTCTGACCACGTCGGGATGTTTCCGGGCGAGATCATTCATCTCCTTGGGATCCTTCTTGAGATCGTATAGCTGCCAGTAGTAAAGACCCTTAACCATGCGCCAGTCCTTCCAACGAACCGCATATAGGTTGCGACGCGGCTCGTCGGTGGGGTCTGCATTATGCCAGAAAATATATTCGTGGGCGTCGCCTTGCTTCTCGCCTTTAAGGTAGGGCAGCAGGTTTACTCCGTCGCAACGATCCGGTAGCGGTTTGCCAATGGCCGCAGCCATGGTGGCGTAGAAATCGATAGTGGCGGTCTTGCCTTCGTAAGTGACGCCTGCCGGAATGACTCCAGGCCAAGTAATGACGGTGGGCGTATGAACCCAGCCTTCTTGCTGAGTGTCTCTGCCTTTGCCACCACGGTATGGCTCGGAGGAACCGCCGTGAGAGCGATTGGCACCATTGTCGCCCGTGAAGAAAATGAGGGTGTCGTTTTCGAGGTCGTGTTTCTTGAGCTGGGCCAGCAGTTTGCCCACGGCGTCGTCAACAGCTACCACCGCTCCTTCGTAGGCGGTTCCATTGCCGCCGGGTATTCGATCGCGATAGCGCTGGGGCGTGTTTTTAACGTTCGAGTGAACGGCGAAGGGAGAGAAGTATAGGAAGAAGGGCTTGGGCTGCCCAGAGCCTGTCGTACGGGTGGCGTTTCGGTTGACGAATTCGGCCATGTAGTCGCCGTCGAGATCGGTCAGGTAGGCATAGCTGCCATCTTCATTCTCGCGATCGTATTGATTTCCAGGAGCGTTTTTCGCGACTTCCATGAAACCACGTTGGTGAGGACCTTGGGTGTTGTCGCCGATATCCCATTTACCGATTTGTCCAGTCGTGTAGCCAGCGTCGCGCATGAACTCTCCCATGGTGGGATGGTCTTTGGGTATAGGGAGTCCGCGAGCCATGCCCGACTTGCCAAAGCGCTGGGCATATATGCCGGTCATGAGGCTGCAACGGCTTGGACAGCACGGTGGATTGGTAATATAGGACATCGTGCACTTGGCCCCACGAGCGGCGAGCGAGTCGATATTTGGAGTGGGGATGCGCGGGTGACCAAAGCAAGCGAGATCTCCGTAGCCGAGATCGTCTATGAAGAGGATGACGATGTTAGGCTTTTTGCGGCCCGCTTCTTGGGCGATGCTAAAGGTCGGGCTCAGACCGGCGGCGATGGCGCCAGCGGTGGCAGTTTTAAGGAATTGACGTCTGTTGGTTTGGTTCATTGGAAAACGGAAAGTTTAGCTGATTTGTTTGGATGGCTTACGGAGCTCGGGATGGAATAGGACTTCTTTTCGGTAATGAATTCAGATCGATAATCATCTGTTGGAGAGTGTCCAATAAATCCGAAATTCGTAGGGTCGCTGCTTGCGGCGACCGCGTAATCAAAGCAACGACTCCAAGGAGTCGTCAGTCTTTGACCAGCGCGTAATAGCGGAATTAGTCGTACCCCGCTTTACTTGGAATCTGATCTTTTTGTTGATTCCAATAAGCTGCGATCAACCGGTCCTCTGATTGTCTCGCAGAGCCGTCCACGCATCGGTCGCCCACAATACCCAGACGACTAAAACGGGCTGAAAGAACAAACGAATAAAACGGGTCCCATCGGTGGTAAGGCCGAAGGCATCGGCCTGGTTTATGTATTGCGAGAGATTGCCGGGAAATATGGCGACAAAGAAGGCGGCAACGATCCAGCCCACTAGCACGCGGCGTTTTCTCAGAAAAACCAGAACCAGTCCCATAGCGATCTCTACAATACCGGAAGCAATGATCACGAAATGGCTATCCAAGGGCAGCCATGGTGGCACTTGGGCAAGAAATTCAGAAGGAATAATGAGATGAGCTATCCCGGCAATAAACAGGAATATCCCCAGGATTATGCGAAATATGGTCTTTCTCAACGCCATGAATTTTCACTTGATGTTGCCTATCAGCACGTCGCTGCCGAGCGGATTTTCAAGGAGATGGAACAAAATGCAGTGATTCCAGCAAATGGCGGGTGTCGGCTACTCGCCTCGGTAGTTAGCAAATCCAGTTCGGCAAGAATCCGTTAACTTCTTATTTCGCCCGCCTAAGACCATGTTGAATCGAATGAATAGCCTAGAGGCGGATCTAATCGCGTGGCTAAACCGGCTCGCAGTTTTTCAAGACGGATTAAGCCGGCTGTGGATGTGGAAGATTTGAGCTGGGTCGGCCCAATCACATGCAGGCGCGAGCTATCGTCAGGGCGCGAGGATGGCGCCGCCATCACATACTAGTAGCTGCCCGGTGACCATGTCAGAACCCGTTATGAGGGAAACTACAGCTTCGGCGATATCATCGGGTTGAGATACTTTTCCGAGAGTCGCCGATTTAGCGGCGGACTCCATAATTTTATCGTAGGCGTCTCCAAGCCCACGTTTGAGCCAATCTCCGGCTATTAATCCGGGAGCGACCGTGTTGACACGAATCTCCGGCCCAAGTACGCGGGCGAGTGAAACCGTCAGCATATGGACGGCTGCCTTCGACGCGCTGTAGGGAATCGAGCTCCCCGTGCCCCGGAGGCCGGCAACGCTGCCTATGTTCACGATTTCACCGCCTCCGCTTCTCACCATAAATGGACGGGCGGCTCGGGAACACTGGAAAACGGCCCGGACATTGGTGGCAAATATGTCATTCCAATGCGTTTCCTCTACTTTTTCGAGATCGTCATGAGGGATGAATACGGTGGAGCCCGCGTTGTTGACGAGGATATCGATGCTACCAAATTCATCATATACGGATTCCATCAATCGACGGCAAACTTCGTCGTCCTTCACATCGCCTTGCAAAGCCATCGCTTTGACGCCGAGGTCACTAATCTCGCTTACTGTTCTATTGGCCTCCTCTTGGGAACTCCGGTAGTTGATAGCCACATTGCATCCAAGCTTCGCTAAGGCGAGAGAAGTGGATCGACCCACTCCGCGGGCAGCGCCAGTAATAACAGCGGATTTGTTTTCGATTAGCATGCTCTTATTTTCTAGGCGACTGCTGCAGGGGCAAGAAACATTAGTCGGGGCTCCGATGCGTATCAAATCGTTGAGTTTGCTTCCGAGATGCTGCGAACCTCCAACGTTCTTGAGAGTGCCGGTCTGATTCGCTTCCAAAGCTGGCGCCCGCTGACGGTATAGCGTGATCGCCTATTGATGAATCTCTAACTCAGGGCCCGAGAGCAATCGAATTAGGACTACCGATAAACTGATGCCGATAGGATGTATAGGCCTTGGAGTTGTGGGAAGGGGATTGGCTCGAGATCTTATTCGAGCCGGTAAGCAAACGCTCGTCCGTGATCTTCAAACGGGAGCCATACAGTGAATGCTAGCGGTGGGCGTTTCTGCAGAAACGGTTGACGGTGAAATTTAAGGTGGAGATGTCTCCAATTGCTTAGCTAGGGGCGAGTCCTAGGTCCGACCTCACTTCTAGTCACGATCGATTTTTGCGTATGGCTCGCGGCAACGGGAATGCGTCAGTCTGAAAGAGGACGATCGCGAGCAATATGGCGCCGCCGCCAACATGATAGTAGATTGGCAGGGGCGCCCACATGAGCGACCCAGCGCTGATGACCAGCAATACGGCGATTGGGATATTGATTTCTTTTTCTAGATGCCATTCCAGCAGCCCGGCGAGAGCATAGAGGCCTAGGCACGACCAAAGGAATACCTCAATGCGTTCGGGCCAGGAGCCGGAAACCAAGGGCGAGTAGGCGAATAGCACGGGGACCAAATACAGGCCTTTGGCGATCTTCCAGCTCGTGAGACCAGTAGGGATGGGGCGGGTGCCGGCGATCCCTGCGGCCGCGAATGAGGCTAGGCATATGGGTGGAGTCACATTGCTGTCCTGTGAAAGCCAGAAAATGATCAAATGGGAGCTAAGCAGCATGCCTGTCAATAGCGCCGGATCCAGCATCTCCTTTCGGATAAGCTGCTTCATCTCCAAGGGCATTTCCTTGAGGGCCAGCGCGGGATCGCCTCCAAACAAGCTAAGTGTCGCGGCCACATTGCTGGGCAGGTCGCCGGCTTGCAATGCGGACAAAAGCTGGGACTGGCTGATGAGGTCGAAGATCAAGGGAGCCGTCAAGGTGGCCAGAACGATGTATGAGGCCGTCACGGGCAATCCCATACCTAGGACGAGCGAGGCCAGGGCTACTAGGATAAGCGTTATCATCAAGCTGCCTTGGGCCCATTCCACGATCATCAGTGAAAAGGCGTTGCCGACTCCGGTCGTGGTAACGACGTTGATGACAATCCCCACCGCTACTAGTAATAAAGCGGTGGCTATCATATTCTGCACGCCGTCCACGATGGCGTCGAACACGTCCTTTGGCCCCATGGGTTTCTTGGACAGCCATGAGGCCGCGACCACGCTGATGATGGCGAAGGCAGCTGAACTAGTGGGGGTGCGACCAGCTACCAAGAAGCCTACAAGGACGGCCAAAGGAATAAAGAAGTGCCAACCTTCTTTAAGTATAGCGGTAGCTTTCTCCACATCTTCGGAGCCCGTCGGTTTCAGGCCGAGTCGTTTGGCCTGAATGCGAACGAAGTAGGAAACGGTCAGAAAATATAGCAAGGCAGGCAGGGCCGATGCGGCGATGACGGTGAGGTACGAGATCTGGGTGTAGCTTGCCAGCACGAATGCTCCCGCGCCCATAACTGGCGGCATCAGGGCTCCACCCGTTGAGGCAGCCGCCTCAACGCCAGCGGCAAAGCGGCTGGAGAAACCGGATCGCTTCATTAAAGGGATGGTTATGACCCCAATGGAAACGGTGTTGGCCACCGCGGAACCCGTTACTGAACCCATGAGGCCGGAGCCGATGACAGACATTTGACCGGCGCCGCCGGCGATGCGCCCCGTCAGGCATCGGGCCAGACGGACGATGAAGTCGCCAGCCCCCGAGCGCAGCAAAAAGGCCCCGAAAATGATGAACATGAATACGAAGGTGGAGGAGATATTGGCGATCATCCCGAACATGCCTTCGCTGGAGAAAAAGGAGCGGTAGAGTACGGTTTCCAAGTTGAGTCCAGGAAAGGCGAATATTCCCGGAATGTAACGGCCTATGAATAGGATATAGGACAGGCTGATCAGTATCAATATGGGCATGAACCAGCCAGAGGTTCGGCGAGTGAATTCAATCGCCAGCGCCACAGCGAGAATAGAGAATGCATAGTCTGCGAAAATGTATTCAGTTTCTCTTACATAGAGAGCGTCTTCGAAGAGAATCAGGTAGGCGGAGGCGACCACGGCGGCGAGGGCCAGGACGATATTGATCCAGTAACCGGATGAATAAGGGCGTATTCGCTTGGTCCCATTAGCTGCCAGGGCGCAGAACGCGCAGAATCCCCCAAAGTGGATCGCGGAGAGCCATAGTTCGGATATGCTGGCAAATACATTGCAGTAGATGTGAAATAGGGCGAAGACGAATGCGGCCCATCTGAGTAAAGGCGATCTCATGGCGGCATCCCTTTCTGGCCGGATGTTTCGCTCAAAGGTTTCTCGATAATCAAACGATCCGGTATTTCCAGGCCTGCTTCCCGATAGTAACGCAAGGCCCCGGCGTGCAAGGGGGCTCCGAGTCCCTTGACCGCGGTTTCCAATCGCATGCTCTTGGTCGCCCCGTGGATTTCCTGCAAGGTCGGAAGGTTTTCCCATATGACTTTGGTGATATGGTAAACGGTATCTTCGGGAATATCGATGCGAGTAACGAGCACATTGGGAGAAGCGATCGTCCGGATCGTTTCCTTTTGGTTCGGGTAGGCCCCGGGAGGAAACTCGAACCAATCCCACAAGGGATAGCGAGCGTTGAGCTTGTCCAGCGATTCCTGGGTCCAATTGAGAATGGTCATGCGATCGCCCATCCGAGCATAGGCTTGTGTGATGGAGCTCACGGGCGCTCCGGCGGGCATGTTCATGCCGACGATATTGCCATCCTGAAAGGCTCCGGACGTAGGCCCATAGCCCAAATAGGCGAGCGTGAACTTCTTTTTGTAGTCGATGCCGAGCGTTTCGAGGATGAAGCGGCCGGTTTGCTCGGCTCCCGAATTGCGCCCGCCCAGCACGTAGCGTTCGCCATTCAGATTAGCCAGATCCATCATGGTGCCCGTTTTTGTCAAACGAGATAGCAACACGAAGTGCTCAACGTTTTGCCACAAAGCGCTTACGCTGCGCATGTGGGTCTGAGGTTGGCTTATCGGTCCATCGCCGCTCCAGGACCAGGCCCCGAATGGCCCTTGCAAGATCGCGAACTGAGCTTGGTTGTCCCTCAAGAGTTTGACGTTCTCGAAAGAGCCCGCGGAGCTGATCGCCGTAAGGGAAACGCCTTCGCTTTGCGACAATTGGGCGTGGGCGATGGTGGCGATGGCCACGCCAACCGGGTAGTAGGTGCCGCCCGGGGTGGCGGTAGCGAGTACATAGGGTCGGGCACGGTTCAATTGATCGCTGCAGGCTCCGAGGCATAGAATGGTAAGCAGGCCAATAGCGATTGGTTTCATGGGTAATCGATGGATGCGGTTAGTAGGGATCGAGGAGAAGCATGTCAGCTTTGGGCTTCCCTAGGACTGACTATGGTGATTGGGTAATTGTCTCTTAGATTGAAATGAATGGCGCTGAATCACTAGTTCAAACATTCTTGAGTGGCGGTGTCGACCAGTGTTTCATGAATCCCGGAACATCGGAGATTAATTTTGTTTCGGCGCTCGATGCCTACCCTGACATGCGGTCGACGCTTTGCCTGTTCGAAGGAGTGGTTACCGGTTGCGCCGATGGCTATGCCCGCATGGCGGGGAAGCCCGCTGCCTCCCTCCTTCATTTAGGCCCTGGTTTGGCGAACGGGATCGCTAACCTCCACAATGCGAAAAAGGCCTATTCCCCGATCGTCAACATCGTTGGTCAACATGCCACCCGCCATTTGGATCACGATGCGCCTCTTACCTCTGACATTGAAGGACTCGCTCGGCCAGTTTCGGGCTGGGTCAAGACCACCGTCGACTCGCTGTCCGTGGCCGATGATGGGGCTGCGGCGATCGCGGCGGCCCAATCGCCGCCGGGTCAAGTCGCCACGCTGATCTTGCCAGCGAACGCCGCTTGGAACGAGGCAAAAGGCCCTGCTCGGCACGTGGCGGTTGAGAAGCCGAAAGCTGTTCCCTTTGAGCGAGTAGCTGAGATTGCCGAAATTATCAGGACGAAGGGGAACGTAGCCTTGCTGGTGGGAGACCACGTGTTGGGCAACGAACGCCTGCAGCGAGTCGCCAGCAGCATTTCGAAAAAGCATGGTGTTCGATTGATCGCGAAATGGTTCGGTAGTCGCGTCTTGCGTGGCGCCGGCCGGCCGGTAATCGAGCGGATGCACTACGACGTCGACCAGTCCTTGGAATTTCTCAAGGACGTGCAGCATTTGGTCCTCGTCGGCACGTCGGAGCCCGTCGGTTTTTTTGCCTATCCTGGCAAGCCCAGTTTACTGGCCTCGCCAGAAGCGAATATCTGCATGCTAGCGGAAATTGAAGAGGATGTGGCCCTTGCCCTTGAAGCGTTGGCAGACGAGCTTGGAGTCGCCGATGAGCCGGAGAAAATTGCGAAACAGGAGCGTCCATCCCTTCCTAGTGGGGATCTCGGGCCGGATAAGATTTGGGCTTCGGTGGCGGCCCTCATGCCCGAAAACTCTATTATTTCCGATGAAGGGGTGACTGCCAGCCGCATAGCCCTGCCAATTACCGAATCGGCTCCCGCTCACGATTGGCTGCATGTGACTGGTGGCTCGATTGGCCAGGGACTTCCGGTAGCGACGGGCGCGGCTGTAGCCTGTCCCGATCGGCAGGTATTCGCTATGGAAGCGGACGGATCGGGAATGTACACGTTGCAAGCGTTGTGGACGCAGGCCCGCGAGTCGCTGAACGTGGTGACGGTGATTTTCGCCAATCGCGCCTACCGGATCTTGCAAGTGGAAATGAAGAAACTTTGCGACAAGGAAAACGGGCCTCGATCATCCGGGATGATGGAACTAAACAACCCCGAGCTTGACTGGGTGCAGTTATCCCAAGGGATGGGCGTTCCTGCCGTAAGGGTGGACACGGCTGACGACTTTAACGTGGCCTTGAAACGCGGAATCGAAGAACCTGGCCCGTTTCTTATAGAGGCGGTCTGTTAGAGTCCGAACACTTGCCGTACGTGCTGACGTGACTTTTTCACTACAGGCGTCTGGGGCCATTCTGGTCTTTCGCGAGTACGCTCTTCTTCAATGACCAGCCAGCCTTTCCAATTGACTTTTTCGATTTCCGCTTGGAGCGCCTCGCTATCGAAGCGATGCCCATGAGGCGATTCATCGAGAATATTGGTTAAATGGATTCCGGAAATGGATTCGTGATGGCTCGAGAAATACTTTACGACATCCACCCCTGCCCTTCGCGAGTTGTGAACGCAAAACCAAACTCCGACCGTCCCGGGTTTACTGGCTGAAAGGAGAGCGTCGATTTCGGCGCCGTCCTGGATGAAGTCGTCGGCATGATTGTGGTAGACCAGCTTTAAGCCCTTGTCTTGGCAATACTGGGCGATCTCAAGCATGGCGGCGATCTTTCCCTTCAATGCGTCTTGATCTAATTTTCCATTTATCTCCCGAATGCCGCGGCCGCTTAAAATGAGAGATTCGGCCCCGAGGGCGCTAGCCCCGGCTGCGGTTTTGCGCAGGAAATCCATTGGAGGGATTGACGTTTCCGGCAGATATCGGCTTGGCGCGGCAATATGGACGCCTGCGCAGGTCAGCCCTGTTTCTTCTAGGATAGCTCTGACGCGCGGAGCGTCGGAATAGGAAGCTTCCAAGTTGCGAAACGATGTTTCATAGCCTTGAAAGCCGAGAGACTTGATCGTCTTTAGAACGGGGAGCAATCCGGAGAGGCCACTCGGGAAAGGCCAGGCATTGGTTTGGCAGGCGAGGCGGATCGACGGATCCGCTTTTCTTTCCGATTGGGCCAGAGCTGGCAGAAAAGCGCTAGCTGCGGCGAGATTGGCGATGAATGAACGCCGGGGCAATTTGGCGGCGGGTTGTTTCGAGGAGAATAGCTTTACAGGGCAAGAAGACATGGCAGCAGATCTATAATCCTGCCGCGGGATAGTCAAGTCGCTCGCTCTGTCCTTACGGTAGACACTCTCTGAAAGATTCCTTGCCTGCTTTGAATCGATTGAGCGATATTATGTATAATTTCCAGCCAGCCAAAATTTATCAGCGCGCCTTGGTGACGCTGAGGCTAATTCCCTTCCATTAACTCTACAAAAAGAAAATCTAAAATGCGCGTGCTCATTGTCGGAGGTACTGGAAACATCAGTGTCAGTATCGTTAAGCTATTACTGGAAAAAGGATACGATGTAACTTGTTTCAACCGGGGTCAGAAGGGCGATTTGCCGGATGGGGCCAGGCTTATTAGGGGGAATCGGGAAGATCGGGAAGCGTTTGAACAAGCGATGCAGAAAGAGAAATTCGATGCCGCCATAGACATGATTGGATTCAATGCGGAAGACGCGGCGAGCAGTGTGCGGGCCTTTCGTGGCGTCCAACACTTCGTGCAATGCTCGACGGTATGCACCTATGGCGTCGACTATGACTGGCTGCCGGTTTCAGAAGACCATCCTATGCGACCAATAACAGACTATGGCCGTAATAAGAAAGCTGCCGACGACGTGTATCTTCGAGCCCACTACGAGGAAGGTTTTCCTGTGACGATTGTGAAGCCTTCGACTACCTACGGTCCGCAGTTGGGTGTGGGGCGCCAGATTGTGGCGAGGGAATTCAGCTGGCTGGACCGAATCCGAAAGGGTAAGCCTATACTGATTTGCGGAGATGGAAAGGCGACGCACCAATTCTTGCACGTAGATGATGCTGCTAAGGGATTTGTTGGGCTATTAGGGAATGCGACCGCGTGGGGCCAGACATACAATCTGGTCAATCGAGGGTTCGCAAGCTGGGAAGACCACCACCGAATCGTGATGAAGATCCTTGGTCGAGAGGTTGAACTCATCGGGATCCCGTTACGCGATTTGGTGGCTTCAGGGGTTCCTGATACGGGAAACTGTGAGACGATATTCGCTCACAATACTATTTATAGCGGTGAAAAATTGTTTCGCGACGTTCCGGAGTTTCATCCAACTGTCTCGCTTGAATCGGGATTGCGACAGGTTATTGAATCCATGGATATAGACGGACGAATCCCAAATTCGGATCAGCTAACCTGGGAGGATCGCCTTATCGAAGCCCAGCGGGCTGTGGGCGAGACAGAATTGGGACTCTGAAGCGATTCCCTTGGTGGGATAAAGGGCAGCGCTAGGCGATTATATCGCTGATAACCTCGGCGGGCTCTACTCCGGTGAGACTCTCGTCTCTGCCTTCGAATTCATAGGTCACTCGGGTGTGATCAAGCCCCAGCAAATGCATGACAGTGGCGTGAAAGTCGGCAACCGTTACTGGATTCTCTACCGCCGCGTAGCCGAACTCGTCTGTAGCGCCATAAATTGTGCCGCCCTTGATTCCGCCGCCGGCCATCCAGAAACTGTAGCCGAATGGATTGTGGTCACGCCCGTCAGGCCCTTGGGCCACGGGCAATCTTCCAAATTCTCCCGCCCAGATCACCAGAGTCGAATCCAGTAGGCCACGCAGCTTCAGGTCCTGCACTAATGCGGCTACGGGCTGATCGGTCTCCTGGGTCGATTTGGTGAGCAATTGCTTCAACTTGCCATGGTGGTCCCAGTCATTGCGGATGAGATGGACGAAGCGTACGCCTGACTCCAAGAGTCTTCGAGCAATCAGGCACTGATTTCCGAATTTCTGGGTGATTTCGTTATCGAGGCCGTATAGTTTTTTGGTGGCGTCCGATTCCTTCGAGAGATCGACTTGTTCCATGGCCTCCACTTGCATCCGGGCGGCCAGCTCGAAGTTCTGGATACGGGCGTCTAGATCCGGTAGGCCCGATCTGCTTTTCTGATGCTGGCGATTCAGCATTTGGGTGAGGGATAAATACCGTTCCTGCTCTTTTGCTGAAATCGATTCAGGCGGCTGGAGATCATGAATGGGATTTCCGGTGGTATGAAACGGCGTGCCTTGATAAAGGGGAGGCAACCAACCCGATGAAGTCGTGCTCCGAATCTTAGCCGGAGTGGTGTCCGGGATGGCGACGTAGGCGGGCAGATTCTCGTTCACGGAGCCTAGGGCATATGTGATCCAAGATCCGATTGAGGGGAATCCGGATAGCGGGCGCCCGGTATGGGTCATAAGGATGGCCTCTCCATGATCAATTCGGTTCGTTACCCCTGAGCGTATAACCGCGATGTCGTCCACGACCTGCGATAGTCCGGGCAGCAATTCCGAGACCGGGATCCCAGACTGCCCGTATTTCTGGAATTTGAATGGGCTGGCCATCAATTTCGTGGAGCCGACAATGGACCGCTGGCTGACTGAAAAGGGAATCGGCTGTCCTTGATACTTTTTCAGCAATGGTTTTGGATCCAGTAGATCCATTTGGCTGGGTCCTCCTCCCAAAAAGATGAATACGACGCGTTTGGCTTTGGGAGCGAAGTGGGGCATTTTCGCCAGCAAATTGTTGACCGGCGCGGGGTTGCCCCCGCCGGAGGCGCTCAATGGTTGAGCGGCAAGCCAACTCAAAGCCAAGGCTCCGAGACCTCCAGTTGATTCCTTGAGCATTTGGCGACGCGATGGCATACTTCGGATCGTGTGATTAGTTTGGCATTTATGAAAAGGGTTCATCGGACTAGAATATTGATGAATTAATCGATATATAGGAATTCGTTGGAGCTCAGGACAGCGTGGGAAATCGTTTTCCAAGCATCTCGACGTTCAATGGAATTTGTGGTATTTTGTATCCACATTTTCATGTTTCTTGTCTCTTCGCCAGTCGGTAATCGCGAATATCCAAGCATCCACATTCGGTTTAGCCGCTGCTCGAACGATTCCCGTTCTTCGCTTAAAATGCGGGCCCGTAAGGCTTCGGCAGTTTCGTGCATGAACGGATTGTTCATGGCGACCAAAGCTTGCTGGGGGATCGCTGCCGCGGGACGTTTGGGCGAATTGGTATCCATTATTGGCGCATCGAAAGTGGTGAGAATGCCTGGGAGACCCGTTCGCTGAGTACTGATGTACACTGATCGGCGTGTTCGGCCCGGATGATCCGATAGAATACGAACGCTGCCATCCTCGAGGCGTTCAGTGGGGATTGATTCGCCGTACATTTGCAGGTCCAGCTGTCCGCTTACAGCGAGCATAGCATCGCGAATCGCCTCGGCTTCGAGGCGACGTTTGGGAAAACGGCTCCACAATCGGTTAGAAGGATCCGCCGTTTCGAGGGATTCGTCGGCGTACGAGCTTTGTCGATACACTGTCGAGTTCAGGATGAGTCGGTGGAGATGCTTGACGCTCCATCCGGAATCCATGAATTCGACGGCAAGCCAATCGAGCAAATCGGGATGCGTCGGAGGACTTCCACGCGTGCCGAAGTCGTCTGGGGTCCTAACTAGTCCCTCTCCGAAATGATATTGCCAGATGCGATTCACCATGACGCGGGCGGTGAGGGGATGGTTGCGATCAGTAAGCCACTCAGCAAGGGCTAGCCTTCGCCCCGTCGTGGATTTAGGTGATTTCTCGGCCGCCGCTTCCCAATCAAAAGGATTTTTCGGATCGTCGAGCACGGAAAGGACGCCAGGTGCCACAGGATCGCCTGGAGTTTCGAAATCGCCGCGAATAAGAAGCGGAGTTGGAGATGGTGAAGTTGAAACGTCGAACGCGCCCCAAACAAGCGGGGGCAGTTCCTTGGTTTCCTCTATGAGTTCACCGATGCGCTCGCGAGCTTCATTGTATTCTCGATCGTATTCGGGATAACGTTCCTTCAGCTCATCGTTGCTGATCCCGAGCACTTCAAAAACTTGGGTAAGCAGGTCCTCATCTTCCTGAGGCCGATTGTCCGACCCCCGCTCCAGAATGGCCTGAACCTGGGTGCGTTGGTCCTCATTATCGATTTTCTCGCTGTGGTCCTGCAGATACTGGTCTCGCCACTTGCCGGGCAAACCGTAGCTAAGATCGTTTCGAAGGGCGAAGTTCTCTTCCCTCCACTTGAACGAATCTTCGAAAAAGGCTTCCCTTTCTGATCGTGGCGTCAAGGGAATGGCTCTTATCGGCCCGGGCACGCTATCTGTCCAGATGCCGGATAGCCATCGCTCAGGATCGAAGGCGGGTTGAAAGAAGGCGATGAGTTTGTAATAGTCCTCATGTGAAACTGGATTGAATTTCCCGGAATGACAGCGGAAGCAGTTGAACGTTAGACCCATTAACGCTTTCATCGACACCTCGACTACTGCCTGCTGGGCAGGAAAAATCTTCTCCTCTTGAGTGATCGGCTGATTATCCGTGGCATCGGGCGTGCAACGAAGAAATCCGGTGGCCACCAGTTTCTCTATCTGCTCCTCCGAAAATTCCTCGGTATTTCTCCAATCGAACATCTCATCGCCAGCCAACTGCTCGCGCACAAACACATCATACGGTTTGTCTTCATTGAACGATCGAATGACGTAGTCACGATAGCGCCAATAGTCCGGACGGAGCTGATCTCCGATGAAAAAGCTTGATTCCGAGTAGCCGGCCACGTCCAGCCAATGACGGCCCCATCGTTCACCGTAACGGGGAGAGTCGAGCAATTGATCCACCAATCGTTCGTGGGCTGCAGGATCATCTTCATTTACGAATGCTTCGGCGGCATCTGGTGCAGGGGGCAATCCGGTTAGATCGAAGGTTATCCGACGAATCCATACCCGGCGTTCCGCTTCCTCGTGAAATCCAAGTCCGGCCTTTTCGAGCCGGTTAAGAATAAAATTGTCAATGGAGGTTCTCGCTCTGGCCCCGTCTTTGACCTCCGGAATTCCAGGGCGCGAGGGTTTCTTGAATGACCAGAAATCCCGGTCTGCCGCAGTGACCTCATCGGATTTCCGAACGTCTACGTCGCTAGCGAATGCCTGGAAGATCAGTCCATTCATCGCAATCGCCAGCACGGCAATGATGGAAAGGGCGATATTATGGGAAACCCGTAGCCCTGCCCACTGGCGGGCGGCTTCAAATGATTTCCTCCACATGGATAATAGATCGTTCAAGATGCGAGTTGCCCTTGCTCTCGCTACATTAGAAAGACAATTGTAATCGTCAAATCTATTTTATCCATTTTCGGATATTTATTGGCCGAATATTTGCGTATTGCTTTGCTGCAGAGAGAATCGGCATCGACTTTTCTTAGGCCAAGGCAATCGGGATGCTATTGGCGGCCCCATCGTTTCTTATTGGTATAGGGAATTCTTAAGTGGAAAGGATGCTTTCTGCGCTAATTTATGCGGACAAAGGTGAATGAATTAGAATCCTCCCAAAGCCGCCTTGCCAGATTCGGGTCCTAGGGTAGAAAAGAAGATCCGTGTATAACTCTAATTACCTTTAATCAATATGCCTGAGAGCGCTAGTTATCCCTGTTTTGAGGTTTCCATAGAAGATCGGATTGCCCACATTCAACTCAGTTGCCCGGAGAAACGGAACTGCATGTCCCGATCGTTTTGGAATGACCTGCCTGCGGTTGTAAAAGATATCGATCGCAATGCGAAAGCCAGAGTGATCGTCATTTCTTCGACCGGACCGCATTTTACGGCGGGCCTCGACTTAAAGGATTTCAACGTGGCGGACGGCGATATCCTTGGAGACAAGGACAAGGAGGCACTGCAGGCTAGCGCGAAATTCTACAGCTACGTGTCGTTGATGCAGGAATGCTTTTCGAGCTTAGAACAGTGCCGCATCCCGGTATTGGTGGCGATTCAAGGCGGATGTATTGGGGGAGGGGTCGATTTTACGACGGCTTGCGATATGCGTTACGCCTGCGAGGGCGCCTTTTTCACGATCCATGAAATCAAGATCGCCATGACTGCCGATGTTGGAACCTTTCCCAGGATCGTGAAACTATTGCCCGAAGGCATCGTGCGGGAACTGGCTTATACGGGAAGGCGATTGCCGGCGGAGGAAGCCCATCGTTTAGGTTTTGTGAATCGAGTCTATCCTGACCAAGCATCTATGCTTGAGGGTGTCATGAACATCGCCCGAGAGATCGCTTCCAATGCTCCCTTGGCTGTTTACGGCTGCAAGAAAATAATCAACTATGCCCGTGATCATTCGACCGCCGATGGCTTGGATTATGTAGCTGTTTGGAATATGAGCATGCTGAAGCCCGAGGAAATGATAGAGTCGCAAAAAGCGATGATGGAGAAGCGCCCAGGCAAGTTTGTAGATCTGCCGGTCGTAGAAGACGAAGTTTGAGATCCATCTTGCCCGGGTTTTAACCGGCGCCCCGGCCTATGGATAACCGCGGATATTCATCTCTCGTTTTGAGGGGTCCATCGCTTTCCCGTCGCCGATACGCCCCCGCCATTAATATCCATTTTTGGATATTAAAACCTTGACTTTTAACGGTCGGCGATTGAAACAAGGAGCCTACCCCGAATGGTCGACTTGTTTATAGTCCTGGTCTATTTTTTGGTCGTTTTTGCTGCCGCGATTGCGGGAAAAACAGCGAAAGACGCTACGACCGAAGAGTATTTCCTCAATTCGAGAAACCTGCGCTGGTATTCGATCGCATTCTCGACCATCGCCACCAACATCCATGGCTTCCAATTTCTGGGCTACGTTGGCTCGGCGTATTTGTATGGCTTGGCTCAGGCGAACTTCGAGATCAACGCCATACAGGGCATTTTCCTGGCGGCCTTCGTTTTCGTCCCCATGTTTTTCCGGGAGCGAATCATCACCATATCCCAATTCATAAAGACGCGTTTGGGAAGCGTGGTAGCGCTGATATACTCGATTTCGAACATAATCATGTTCGGTACGCTCGCATTGGGCGCCGGTTTGTTCTGGGGGGCTTATGCGGCCGACGTTGTCTTCGCGGAATATTTGACCTTCATCCATGAGGATCGGTTCATTCGCGTGTCTCTATTGATACTCGGTTTGGGAATGTTTTCGGCCATTTACACCTATATGGGCGGGCTTGGGGCGGTCGTGCGCACGGACATCATTCAATTCGCGATCCTGCTGACGGGCGGGATCACCATGCTCCTGATTTCGATCCACCATATGGGCGGATGGGGACAGTTGTATGAAAAAACCGGAGACATGATGCATCTCCACTTGCCGGCCGACCATCCGAAACTTCCTTGGATCCATTTGGCTGGAGCCTTTTTGCTGAACATCAACTACTGGTGCGCCAACCAAATGGTCATTCAGCGCTCACTGGCCGCGAGAAGCATGAAGGATGTTCAAATCGGGCTTATTGTTGGCGGCGTGGTGAAGTATTTCATGGCTGCCATCGTCGTGCTGCCAGGCATCGCACTCGTCGGTATTCTCGGAGAGAACGCATTGCAGGATCCCGACACGGCGTTCCCGTATTTGGTGAATACATACCTGCCCGTAGGATTGAAAGGCGTTATTCTTTGCGCCCTTTTCGCTTCGATTATGAGTACTGTGGATTCGACATTCAATTCCATGGCGACGCTCTGGTCTATCGATATCTACAAACCGTACATCAATAAGACGGCTACGGACCAGCAAGTGGTGCAAGCGGGTAAGACCGCGATTCTAATATCCTACTTCACGGGTGGAGCCATGGGAATCCTGCTACTCTACATTAAGCTGAATGAAACCGGCGCGGCGTTCACGCACACCTTAAACGAGCTCCGTTACTACATAAACACGGGGATAGTGATTTTGATTTGCGCGGCCGCTTTCATATTGGCTCCGAAGCGCAAGCTGACTCTGATTGTATTCCTAGGCACGATTCCCTTGCAGATCGCGCTCAAGTATTGGTTCCCGGCGATGAACTATTTTGTTCGTCCCATGTGGGTCATACTCATCGGTTTCACGGCGATCCTATTGGCTTCAAGAAAGGGATTCATAAAAGATAAACTCTACTATGATCCGGCGACGCCGCGTTTAGGAAAAGCGGGTATTGGCCTGTTGCTTTCGCTTGCGGCTTTGCACATCATATTCCACTAACCTTGAACCCCTAGAATGCAATCACTTGAAACGAAGATGGGACTGAAAGCTCCCACGGCATTCGATATTCGATAAATGAGCGAACACTATAAACCAAGACTACGCCACTTTGAGTCCAACAGTACTCAGCAACACGTTGGCGAGTCGGACAAGTATTTGTATAAACACGAGGCGCCGACTTTCCGGTTGGCGATCATAGGCGTGGGTACGATCGGGAAAGAGCATATGCGCGTGGCAACCTTGCTCGATCGGGCCAAAGTCCATGGGATCTACGATCCTCAGGAGAGGAGTCTCGATGTGGCGGAAGCGGAGTTCGCCAAGATTTCCTCGGGCAAATTGGTCCGCTACGCCGACCTGGAATCCGCCTGCAATGATCAGGACATCGACGCCTATTTTATCTGCACGCCCAATTACACCCACTACCTAGTCCTTCGCGAGGTCATCAAGACGGGCAAGCCGATATTCGTGGAAAAGCCCATGGCGACCACGGTCGCGGACGCCGCCAAAATGGTGGAAATGGTCGAATCCTACAGCAGCTTTATCCAGATCGGCCTGCAATACCGATACAAACGGCAGTATGTTGAAGCCTACCATGAGGCGCTCGATCGGAAGTCGCTGGGCGATATCAAGACAATCAGCATGAGCGAATACCGACCTCCTTTCCTGGACAAAGTAGAGCAATGGAACAAATTCAGCGAGTTGTCGGGTGGTACCTTGGTGGAGAAATGCTGCCATTATTTCGATTTGATCAATTTAATGGCGGATTCGAGAGCTGCTCGCGTATTCGCTAGCGGGGGTCAGGCGATAACCTTCAAGGATTTCGAAAAGGACGGCAAGCGATCCGACATCGATGATCACGCGTTCGTTATTATCGAATACGAAAACGGTATCCGAGCTAGCTTTACGTTGAATATGTTCTGCCCTGAATTCGAAGAGGAGATGATCGTGGTCGGCGACAGAGGCCGCCTGGTTGCCCGAGAGAAATTCTATTATCAACAACAGAAGCCCTCTACAGGCACGATTGAACTCGAACTCGGCGAAGAGGGGCCATCCAAAATCTCGGAGGTCACGTATCCTAAGCTCATCGAAGAGAGCGGCCACCACGGCTCCACGTTCTACGAGCATCAGAAGTTCATGGACCAACTGGAAGGGAAACCCGCCGATTGCGCGACTGCCGAGCAAGGTCTCTGGGCGGTGATTGTAGCTGCAGCCGCCCAACGGTCGATTGAATCCGGCGCTCCTGTAAGCATCGATGAATTTCTAGCCGACAGCCAATTGGAGGTTTAGGGAGAGAATCGAAAATTTCTACGATAGGATGTGTGGAGTTCTTCGCCGAAAAGAATCGTATTCAATATTTAAGTACTAATTGCCCCATCTATAGGTCGTCCACGCAGTAATTCTTGGCGATATCGAGAAAAGCCTCAAGGGAGGTGTTCGCCCATTGAGAATCGTTTTTTCCCTCTTTGGCGATAAACTTAGCGACTTCTGGAGCGACTTCGATGGCCGCTCGAGCGTCTAGGAACAGCGCCCGTATACGACGAGCCAATACATCTTCCACCGATTCGGCCAATTCTTCGCGAATGCTCCAAAGTATTTCGGCCCAGGTATAAGATAGTTTCGGATGGATTTTCTCTCCCAATTCGGGTTGGTTGCGAATCAAGGCGACGATCTTGTCGGCATCCGATCCATAGGAATGGAAAGGTCTATTGGGGATGTATTCATTCTCCGTATAACCGTGAAACCGAATATCTCGGGATGTGGAAGCTTTCCTATCGAGCCCTCCAGTTTCAATGGCTTTGTCAATGGCGTCCTCTCCCATCTTTCGGAACGTCGTCCATTTACCGCCGGCGATGGTGATCAATCCGGAATCTCCGACATCTATGTAGTGATTCCGTGAAATGGAGGAAGTATTCCCGCTTTTCTTTGAGGGGCGAACGAGAGGTCTTAGACCTGAAAATATGCTAAGGATGTCGGACCTTTGAATGGGCTTGTTTAAATAAGGGGCGGCGTTTTCCAATATGAAGTCCACCTCTTCCGAAGTCGCCCGAGGCTCCAGGCAAAGGTTGTCGTCGGCGATATCGGTAGTTCCGACAATCACTTTATCTAGCCAGGGAATAATAAAGAGCAATCGACCATCGCTGGTTTTTGGAATCATCAATGCGGTTTCGCCAGGAAGAAATTTCTTTTCGACAACGACGTGGCTTCCTCGACTCGTTCTGATGATCGGGGGATTGCCGGATTCGTCTTGCTGTCGCAGGGAATCGGAAAATATTCCCGTGGCCAGGATGAAACTTTTGCTGCGAATCGTAAACGATTCTCCGGTGGGAACATCCATAACTTCTACGGAACTCAACCGTTCATCCGTTTTGAGAAGCTTAGTTACTTTCAAGTAATTGAGAGCGAGCCCTCCATGATCCCATATGGTTTGAGCGGTTTGTATGCAGAGTCTTGAGTCATCGAATTGGCCATCCCAATACATGACCCCGCCAGACAATCTGGTCGGATTTAGGGCCGGAACGCGCTCTATTGCCGCCTTCTTTCCAATCCGTTTAGCCGATCTGATCCCCAGTCGGCCGGCAAGACGATCGTAAGCCCATAGCCCAATCCGATAGTACCAGGTTTCCAACCACGAGTATGTTGGAATGAGAAATGGCTGGGCTCGTACTTGATGGGGGACATGGTTCAGGAGCCATTCGCGCTCGTGAAGCGATTCGCGAACTAGCGAAACGTTCCCCTGG
>CAZFUD010000027.1:0-7387 GCA_964521705.1 uncultured Opitutaceae bacterium
ATGTTTCATCGGAAAGAAAGCCCCTTTCGGAGCGAAAAGCGATGGGAATGACGGTTGACTCCATCTTTGGCAAGCGGATTGATGCTCGTTTCAGGCTGCCGCTTTCCGATTTCGCTAGAATGTTGGCGAACATTTGTTGGAGTGGGGCTTTATGAAATTGCCAATCGGGGAAATTGAAGACGAATTCGTCGATGCCTACCGAGAAAGGAATCGAATCATTCTCAGCGCCCCGACGGGATCCGGCAAATCGACGCAGGTGCCCCAAATCTTGCTCAAGAAAGGATTGTTGAATGGCGGGGAGCTCTTGGTCCTCCAACCCCGACGAATTGCTGCCAGGGCCTTGGCGAGACGAGTCGCTCAAGAATTGGGGGAAAGAATGGGTGACCGGATCGGTTATCAGATTCGAAACGACACCATCGTGTCTAGAAATACCGTCGTCCGCTTCGTTACCGAAGGCATCTTGCTTCGAAAATTTATCAACGATCCAACGCTCTCTGGCGTGATTGGCATCGTTTTCGACGAGTTCCACGAGCGAAGCCTTCATGCTGACATCGCCTTAGCGAGAGCCTTGAGGCTTCAAAAGGAAAACCGGACGGAATTGCGAATCGTCGTTATGTCCGCTACCTTGGATTCGGAGTCCCTAGAAACGTATTTGAATCCATGCCGGACAGTAGTGTCTGAAGGTCGCGTATTCCCAGTGGATATTTCCCACATTAAGGAAAAAGTAGGCGGTTCCAAATTGCCAATCTGGGAAATTGCGGCTAAACAGGTGAGTGAATCCGTAAAGGAAATAGACCAAGGTCACGCTCTTGTCTTTATGCCAGGGGCTTATGAGATTGGGCGGACAATCAAGGCGCTCGGTCAACGGCTTTCAGCATCCGAATTCAGATTACTGCCGCTACATAGCGAGTTAGGCTCAAGAGAACAGGACGCGGCCTTGGATGCTAGCGATCGCCGCAAGATAATTGTTTCTACTAACGTTGCGGAAACGTCTTTGACTATCGATGACGTGCGTCTGGTGGTGGACAGCGGACAGGCGAGGATTGCCCGCTACGATCCAGCTCGCGGACTGAATACGCTTTGGATAGAGAAGATTAGCCATGCGTCCGCTCGTCAGAGGACGGGCCGGGCGGGGAGAACGGGACCGGGTAAATGCATTAGGCTTTGGTCCGAGCGAGACCATAGCCAGAGACCGGAATTCGACGAGCCGGAAGTTCAGAGGATGGATTTATCCGAATCGCTTCTAACACTCTTAGCAACAGGTATTGATGGCCTGGATACTTTCGAGTGGTTCGAGCCGCCTTCGGATGAGCGAATGTCCGAGGCGAAAGATCTTCTTTCTCTGCTGGGGGCGATTGATGATGAAGGACGTTTATCGAGCGCTGGTAGGCGGATGGCTGAATTTCCACTGCATCCCAGGTACGGCGCCATGATGCTTGCCGCGGATCGTTATGGTTGTGTCGAAGATGCCGCTCACGCTGCAGCGATCGCCCAGTCTCAAGGTATCTTTTTGCGGAAAACGGATAGAGAAGTTTCCAGAAGAAGAGATACTCTCATTACGGATTCTGTAGATAGCGACTTGCTCGCTCAAATTCAGACTTGGAAAGCTGCCAAAGCGAATCGCTACGATTTGGGTTTCTGCCGCGAAATGGGCATTTATGGGCGGACTGCTAGGCAGGTCCAACAGACCGCCAGTCAAATATTGGATTGCGCGAAATACGCTGACATAGCTTGCCAACAGGCATCTGAAATTCCAGAGGCAAGTATAGTGAAGTCCATTCTTGCGGGTTTCCCGGATCGCGTTTGCCGGCGTTTGGATCGGGGTACATTGCGTTGCGAAATGACGGGTCAGGTTAGAGGTTCATTGGCTCGCGAAAGCAAGGCTCGCGATGCCTCGCTGCTTGTCGCCTGTGAGATTACGGAGATCGGCCACCAGCGAGGCGATGTCACAGTCGTGTTTGGGCTGTGCTCGGAAATCAAGGAAGAATGGCTAAAGGAACTGTATCCAAAGGAATTTGAATTCGGGAAGGAAACGGTTTTCGACGAGAAGAAGAAGCGGGTTGTCGAGCGGATATTTACGCGATATCGGGATTTGGATATCGAATGTAGGGAAAATCTAGATGTGAGCCTGGAATCAGCGGCTGCTGAGCTAGCCAAGCTGATCGAAAGCGGAAAGGCGAAATTGGACAAGTGGGACGCGAGCGTGGAGAACTATCTCGCGAAAGTAGAACTACTAGCATCCTGTTTCCCTGAATACGAAATAGAGCTCTTAGACGAAGAAGCCCGAAGCTTGCTAGTAGAGCAATGTTGCCATGGAGCTAAGAGCCTGAGGGATCTTAAAAAGCAAGAAGTGATGCCGGTACTTAAGTCTTGGTTCGGAACTGAAGTCGATCAGCTCGTCCAGTCGCATGCTCCAGATCGATTGCGATTGGAAAATGGCCGTTCGGGGAGATTACGTTACACATCGGAAGGAACTGTCTTGTCGGCCAAGATTCAGGAGCTGTATGATCTGGCTGATACGCCCACGATTTGCGAGGGTCGCTGCCAACCTCGAATCGAAATTCTCGCTCCCAATATGAGGCCTGTTCAGTTGACAGACTCGCTGCCTGAATTCTGGGGGTCGTCATACCCGAATATCAAAAAGGAGCTCAAAGGGCGCTACCCCAAGCACGAGTGGCGATAGATTGATTACTTCCTTGTGGGGCCTAGACCTTCAATGATCGTTGTCGGTGGCTCGCCATCAGAAGCTTTAGCGAAGGATGGTGGGAGATGGCAGATTCGAACTGCCGACCTCTTGCATGTCAAGCAAGCGCTCTAACCAACTGAGCTAATCCCCCGAGTGGCGAATCCGTCCCGAAATTGCGTCTCGAAACGAGGCGAGAACGGTTATGGACAGCAATATTCGGGGCAAGAACAATTTTAGTTTTCTCTTAAGCCGAAAACCCCCTAATTTTATTCCCAATAATTAGATGCTTCAGTATTTAACCATATCAAATTTGGCTCTCTTAGAGCGGGCATCCATCGAGTTTGACGAAGGATTTACGGTGGTAACAGGTGAAACTGGGGCTGGAAAAAGCGTTTTTCTCGGGGCTCTAAGTCTACTTTCCGGAGCCCGCTCGGATAAGTCGGTCATTCGATCGGGAGAGGACCAATGCGAGGTGGAGGCAGCAATGCAATTCGAGCGCCCGAACAGTATCAATTCGCTGCTGGTAGAGATTGGGCTGCCGGAATGCGAAGATGGGGTGCTTTTGCTCAAGCGTAGCCTGCGAGCGTCCAAAGCGTCACGAATTTCCATTAATGGCAGCCTCGCCACTTTGGCCAACTTGCAGGCCTTGGGTTCGCTTTGGATCGATTTTCATGGGCCAGGTGAACCTCAACGATTGCTGAAAAACGAGTGCCAACTGGAAATGATCGACTTGTTTGCCCGGTTGCAGGGCGAAGTGGAACAGTATCGGAACGCGTATGATGAGTGGAGACAGACTCTTTCGGAAATAGAACGGCTAAGAAACACGACTAAGCTTTCTCAGGATCAAATTGATTTCCTGAGGCAACAGATCGACCGTATCGATGCCTTGGAGCTCTCTCCAGAATCAGTAGAACAGTTGGAAATCGATTTCAACCGTGTTGCCAGCAGCCAAGATCTAATTGGACTGTCAAGCGAGCTGGGGTCGGGACTGATTGGAGACGACGGTGTCGTTGCCTCATTGAGTCCTTTGATGGGCGCAGCGAAAGAAGCTGCTGAAATGGATTCATCCTTAGGCGAGCTCGCTGATCGATTGGAAGGGGTGATACTGGAGATTCAGGAGTTGGGGGCCGAGTATGAGATGGTAGGATCGTCTCTGGATTTCGAACCAGAATTCGCTGAGCAAGTGCAGTCCCGCATGACCGACTGGCAGGAGTTCCGGCGCAAGTACGGCAGGAATGTCGCTGAGGTACTGGAGGCTCGGGAAGAGATGGTGAGCAAGATCGAATCTCAAGGCGATATCGAAGGGGCTCTAGATAGGCTCCATGAAAAAGCCGACAAAGAGGAAGCCGCGCTCAAAACGATGGCTTCTGGATTGTCCAGGAAGCGCAAAAAGGCGGGAGAGGAACTGGCCCGCAAAGCAGAGGCGGTTTTATTGGAATTGGGATTCAAGAAGGGAAAGTGCGGATTGAACCTAGTTAAGCAATCGTCTCTCAAATCGTACGGAGACGCCTTGCCTGAGCTCCTCTTTTCACCCAATGTGGGGGAGCCATTGAAGCCGTTGAACAAAGTCGCTTCAAGCGGCGAACTGGCCAGGGTGATGCTGGCATTGAAGACGATCCTGGCGAATGTGGATTCTGTACCGGTGCTAGTTTTCGACGAAGTCGATGCCAACGTTGGCGGAGAGATAGGAAAGATGGTGGGGCAAAGGCTCAAGGGTATCGGAGCCAATCATCAGGTCGTATGCATTACCCATCTGCCTCAGGTCGCTGCCCTGGGAGACAGCCACTTCGTCGTAGAAAAGGATCAAAGTGGCGATCGGGCAACTGTTTGTATTGAAAAACTCGATGCAGGAGACGATTCGCGGATTGTCGAGCTGGCCCGAATGCTAGGGGATCGGGAAGCGGGAAGCGCTCTATCCCATGCCAAGGAGCTGTTGTCGGAGAGCACCCAAGTATCGGTCGAATCCTGATGCGGTTGAAAGGTTCCAAGGCTCTAATCACGGGAGCAAGTAGCGGAATAGGGAAGGCCATCGCATCTCGATTCCTGAGCGAGGGAGCGGAAGTTTGGGGAACGTCGCGAGATCCTGAGGCGGCTAGATTGTTGCCAGGGATTCAATCGGTCCGATTGGACATCAGTTGCGTGAAACAGATTGACGCGGATTGGCATGCCCAAGGACTGGATACGATCGATTTCGATATCGTGGTAAACAATGCGGGGGGCGGTGTTTTCGGGCGTTTTTCCACGTCGGACTTCGAGGATTGGCAGTCCCAAGTCGAGACTCTCTTAACGGGTGCTATGAAAGTAACGCGTCTTGTTCTACCTAACCTGATCGAGCGAAAAGGATATTTGGTGAATGTCTCCTCGCTGGCTGCCGAGTTTCCGGTGCCCTTCATGAGCGCCTACAATGCATCGAAAGCCGGCCTGTCAGCATTTACCGAAAGCGTCATTTTGGAGACGCAAGCCAGCGGGCTTAAAGCTATAGATTTGAGGCCAGGAGACATTAAAACAGAGTTTAACAAAAATATGACGGTAAAAAGAGGTAATATTGAAAATCAAGGTTGCATGAATAAGGTTTGGAGCAGAATAGAGAAAGGTGTAAACAAATCGCCGTTGCCCGATGTGGTGGCGGACAAGTTATGCGAGGCTATTCAAAAAGACAGAACGGGTATTGTTCGGGTCGGATCGCGATTTCAAGCGGTTCTGGCCCCTTTGATTTGCAGGCTGATTCCAGGGAGTTGGGCCCGAGCGGGGAACATCTCCTATTATACGAAGTAGGAGGCGAAAACGACTAGTGGCCGTTAGGATACTAGTTTTGACTTCAAGTACTGGCGGCGGGCACGATGCTCGAGCGATCGCGTTTCGCAGGTGGGTCCGCAAGATCTACGGTTGGGAAGTAGAAGTGCGAGTTGAGAGCATGCTCGAAGACTCGTCGCGGATTGCCCGTTTCGGGGTAGCATTCTACAACTTTATCCAGAAGCGCGCCCCCTGGTTACATCATCCGTATTTTTTTCTCGTAGAAGGGTTGAGCTACCTCAATCGATCCCGCGTCACCTTGGGTAGGCGGTACTACAGCGAAGTGATTCGCAATTATAAGCCGCACCTAGTTTTGAGCGTCCACGATTGTTTAAACCGAGGATATTTCCAAGAGGCCCGGGCGATACTCGGAAAAGAAAATGTGCGCTGCGCTACCTACTGCTCCGAGTATGCAGGTGGGTATGGATACAGTCGGAACTGGGTAGAGCCAAGTGTTGACCTTTATATTTCCCGCACGCACACAGCCAAGAATTACGCAGTTACCCGATACAAGCTGGATCCGGAAAAGATTATTGTCAGAGGCCATTTCCTTGTGCCGCGAATTTACGAAGAGAAATTGTCGGCTTTCGAAAGGCATCGGTTCATCACCGAGCGTCTCGGATTGCGCTCCGATAGGAAAATCATCTTTCTTGCCACTGGCGGAACGGGCGCGAACAACCATCTTTCTCTGCTACCTGCCATCAAGCAGTATTCGGAAACCTTCCAGGTTCTAGTTGTTTGCGGTCGAAATAACGAAGCCTTCATGAAGGTTCGTAATTGGAAGAGAAACAATCCCGATTTGAGGTGCCACGTAGAAGGGTACTGCAACGAGATGCATCTCTTCATGCAAGTTAGCGATTTGGTTATTACGCGTGGCGGCACCACGACCTGCTCGGAAGCCCTTCACTACGAATGCCCAATAATCTTCAATGGATTGGGAGGTGTCATGCCTCAGGAAAAGCTCACTGCAAAGTACTTCCTGCAAGACGAGTCCGCGGAAATTATTTCCACGCCGGCTGATCTAGAGCGGCTATTGATGGAGTGGAGCAGATTTCCAGAGCGGTTTCGAGATTTGAAAAGGCGGTTCCGTAATATGCGTTTCAAGGACAGGCCCTCTGAAGTGATTTACGATCTCGTCGACTTGGCTCATGACGCATTGCCAGTGCGAGAGCGTCCCGCCCTGAAGGTAGTTGGCGAGTAATTTAGTTCGCTAAAAGCGAATGCGTATTCTATATGTGACGACGACGTTTCCGGTGTATTCGGAAACGTTTTTGCAAAGGGAGGTTCGAGGGCTGAGGGATCTGGGCGCGGACCTGCAAATCGTCTCATTGCACAAAGGAAATATGGAATTCGAGGGGCTTAAGATCGATCGATTTCGCAAGCCCGAGCTGTTGAAGCTGATCTGGCTCCTCCCTTGGCTAATCTTGTCTCGGCCAGCGGTTTTCTGGAAGCATTGGAAGCGGCTATTTCAATATCCTCTTAGGAGCGGCTTGAATTTCTGGGAAAACCTTCTGGGACTGGGAGCGGCGATCGTACGAGAAAGAGAGCTTCTCGAGGAAAACCCTGATATCATTCATTGCGTTTGGTCCAGCGCCCCAGCCGCGTTTGGCTGGTTGGCTTCTAGTCTTATAGACCGGCCATTTTCAATTGGAGCCCACGCTTACGACGTGTTTGAAAAAGGGGGCGATTGGCTTCTGCCCGCTAAAGCGGCTGGCGCGTCCTTCATTCATACTTCAACGGAGTCCGCACGTTTCGCCCTCGGCAAAATCGTGGATAAGAGCAAAGTACGGCTGATTAGGAGAGGTTTGAATGCGTATACGGATTTCCAGAGTCTAAGAGAAGATAGATCCTGCTTGAGACTGGTATGCGTCGCTCGTCTTGTAGAAAAAAAAGGATTTCCTTTCCAGT
>CAZFUD010000027.1:7397-12239 GCA_964521705.1 uncultured Opitutaceae bacterium
GAGCCACACCATCAGACCTTGTAGCCATTCTTGAAGCTCTTCGAGAGGCGGGGATCGATTTCCAAGTCAGAGTTGTCGGAGAGGGTCCGTTAAAAAATTACTTGTTGCGCGAAATCGAAGCTCGCGACTTCTCGGATAGAATACAATTACTGGGGCGACTTTCCGGGGAAGACGCGTTGCGGCAAATCGCATGGGCGGATGTCCTGATTCATACAGGGATCGTAGCTCGAAGCGGAGATCGAGATGGATTGCCCAATGTCATACCGGAGGCTATGGCCTCGGGAACTTTTGTCTTGGCATCCCCGATATCTGGTGTTGTTGAAGCGGTTGTCGATGGGCAGACTGGATTTCTGGCGAACGTAGAAGAGAAAGCGATTTGGGTCGATCGATTAAAACGTATTCAGCAAGATGATGCGCTCTGCCATAGGGTTCGGCAAACGAGCCGAGAGTGGGTGGAAAGAGAGTTCTCGGCTCAAAGGAACTCCGGAAAACTCCTCGAATTACTAAAAGACGCATCCGATAGATAAGGCTGCTTGGGCGCGTCGCTCTTGAGGCGTGGACCCGTGCCCATTGCCCATTCCTTTTCCTAGATGGCATATAAAATCTTGCAGCATAGCGCGTAAGCTATAGACTCTGAATAGTAGAATAACGATGATAAAGGGCAGGATACTTTACGATGTCACGAAGGCTTGCAAACAAAGGCAAAAGTCAGGCATCGCCAGGGTTTCCAGTTGCTTGAATAAGGAATTAAAAGCTCTTCTAGGCGATCGGTTTGTGGAGGTCGTTTGGGATGATCGCTCTAGGGCGATGAAGCCGAAAGGGAAGGTCGACGATTGGAGGGTGGAATCCGGAGATATTTTCCTTACTTGCGAATTGTTTTGCGAGTATGAGCGTGAAGGCGTTGAAGATTTTATTAGGGAGTTCCCAGGGCTTACGTATGGAATATTTCATGACGCTATTCCATTACAGTATCCTGAATTCACATGGCCTCATAGCGTACAGAGGCATCCCAGCTACATGAAAATGCTGGCCTTGTTCAGCGGAATCTTCGCGGTTTCCAGCCATAGCGCTATGCAATTGGAAGAGTACTGGGAATGGCTCGAGCTGCAGAGATCGCCTTCCGTGCGATCAATTCAATTGGGATGCGATGGCGTGTTCGACGATTGGCGTTTGCCCAGTAGAGAGATCGGCGATCCGCCTAGGATACTCACCTTAGCTATTCTCGAGAAACGAAAAGGTCAGGATATTGCTATCGAAGTTGCTAAATCATTATGGGATGAAGGGCTTCAGTTTCACTACGATTTTGTGGGCAGGACGAATCCCTACTTCGGCAAGGACATTGAGCGGCTGCTGAAGCGGACAGCCAAGAGAGGCTACTCAGTGGCGGTTCACGGCCAGTTAGTTGATTCTCAATTGCAGAAAGTCTTAGACGGGGTGGACCTAGTGGTTCTGCCATCACTGGCCGAAGGTTGTGGGTTGCCCTTGCTTGAGTCATTGTGGAGAGGGGTTCCGACACTTAGCAGCTCATTGCATTCGATTAGGGAGAACGCTCGATATGGTGGATGTCGGCTATTCAAACGGGGAGATCTCGATGATATGGCTAGAGGTTTGAGAAGTCTGATTGAGAAGCCTTCGGAGCTAGCGGATTTGAAAGCCAGCATCCGTTCCGAAGAGCTGCCGAGATGGAAATCGACAGCAGGCGATATCGTTGAACATTTGGTTACCGATGGGGCGTGATGGTATAGAAGCCTAACCCTATCAGAGCTTGTCGGCGGCGTAGCGGATCGCGTTTTCTATAATCTCAAAGTCAGCATCGTCATGTCGCGCTGATATAGCGGTGCGCACGAGATCCTTTCCCGGCGGAACTCCGGGAGCGGTAGCGAAAATGGCGAAAACTCCTTTTTCCTTCAACCGTTTCCAGAAATAATAGGCCTTTTCCCGATCCCCGATGATTATAGGAATGGCCGGAGTTTCGCTTTCCCAAGTATCCAATCCCAAATCATCGAGAAACCGTTTGTATCGTCGAGTATTGCTCCAGAGCCTCTCCAGCCATTCGGGTTCGTCTTGCATGACTTGCAGCGCGGCTTGGGCAGCGGCTGCCTGGCAAGGCGATAGGGCGGCGCTAAAGATGACTTGTTTAGAATGAGTTCTTAAGTAGTCGATGGCCTCTTTGTCTCCCGCCACGAATCCACCTGTGCTTCCTAGTGATTTGGAAAGGCTCCCGGTAATAATGTCTACTCGATCGACTAGATTGAAATGTTCCGCGGTACCGCGTCCTTGATTTCCTAATACGCCTAGTCCGTGAGCATCGTCCATGATCAGAAAGCCATCGTTATCTTCGGCAATGTCGACGAATTTAGGCAGGTCGCAAATATGTCCTTCCATGGAATAGATGCCTTCGATGGCGATTATCTTCGCGGCGTCCGGATCCAGCTCTTCAATCAGGGATCTGAGATGTTCTGGCCTGTTGTGACTGAACCGTTCCACTTCTGCCATGGAAAGCCGAATTCCATCCCAGACACTTGAATGCATATTCTTGTCCACCAGTACGACGTCGCCGCGTTGGGCGAATCCAGTAATTGAAGACATGCAAGATAGGTATCCTGCCGAGGAAACGTGGCAGGCTTCTTTGCCCAGAAAGTCAGCAAGACGCTCTTCCAGTTCCAGATGAAAGCGTCTTCCTCCGTTTGCCGATCGGGCGCCCATTGTTCCCGCGCCCCATTCTTTCAGGGCCTTTGTTCCAGCTTCGATAACCTTTGGGTGATCGTAGAATCCCAAGTATTCGTTGCTGGCTAGCATGACCATTTCCTTGCCTTCAACGGTAACTCGAGTGCCGTTCTGTTTCTCTGCAACATTATACCAGATTTCATAACGGTTCCTCAGGCGAGTGAAATCGTCGTTGTGGCAGCGCTGCTGAACAGGCCCCTTTTTGCGGTTTAGAAAGGATCGAATCATCTAAGGCTAGCAGTCTTTAGCAGAACCGTCAGGAATAGAAGTAAATTCGGGTGGCTTTGGAGAGGCTCTTCTAGTGATAAGCAGGTAAATCGCTTTCAGGGCTAAGCGAGGATTCATTCTCCACCAGTATCTAGCGTAGCGATGAAAATATTCCGCTGGCCACTCCTGCGAACCGTAACGAGACGCGTATCGAGACCAGCGTTTTCTGAACATTTCAGAGTTATCGTCGTTGAAACGATGTCTGCCGGGCGAGCGGCTGATGTGGTGGCGGATTACGCTTTGATGAGACACAATCAAACGATATCCATTGGATCTCATTTTCATACAGAGATCGACGTCTTCCATCCCATTTCGGTAGGATTCATCAAAACCGCCAAGTTCCATGAACAGAGATCGTTTCGTTAGTAGGCAAGCCGCTGTGATCGCATTTCGCTCTCTGTAGGTCTTTGGCGGTAGGCGCTTTCGGTTTTTCCAAGCGTGAGTTGGCATCCCTTGGAGGTCGAAAAATATACCGGCATGATCGATTAGGCCTGTTTCGAAATTGCGTTGAATATTGCCGACCGCGCCTACTTTGTCCTGAGTCTCATGCAGTTCTACCATGGGATACAACCAGTTGGGCGAGAACTCCAGGTCGTTGTTGAGAAAAACGAGATAGTCGCCGGACGCTCGTCGCGCTGCCCGATTGTTTGATTTGCTGAAGCCGTAGTTGGACTGGTTGGTCAGTACGATAGGGCCACCGTCGATGGATCTTAGGTATTCGGCTGTACCATCGGTCGAAGCATCGTCGACCAAAATCAACTCCCTATTCTCGAGATCCGTATGCCTGAATAGGGAGTCGATCATCGATTCGGTCAGCTCAAGGCAGTTGTGAGCGCAGATGATGAACGAAATGTCGGGCATGCGGGTGGCTTGTTCCCTAGTGGGTACGTTCGTTGAGATAGGTCGCCAGCTGTTCCAGGAATGGCGCATCAAGCTGATCGCATATTTCGCGGGCCCGGTTCGTAAGCGATGCTAGTTTAGACTTGGATTCCTGGAGACCGTGAACAGAGACGTAAGTCGTTTTATTCGCCGCCGCATCCGCTCCCACTGTTTTGCCCATGGTCTTGGAGTCGCTGGTGGCATCAAGTATATCGTCCATGATCTGGAAACCCAGGCCGATACAGCGACCGTATTCGGAAATTGAATGCCGTTCATCGTCATTGGCTCCCCCAATTGCCGCCCCCATGTTGAGGCTGGCTTCAATCAAGGCCGACGTCTTGTTCAAATGGATATACTCGAGTCCCGTCTCACTTATAGAACAATTTTCTCCTATGATGTCCTCCATCTGACCGCCTATCAGTTTTTGGCTCCCCGCGGTTTCCGAAAGGGTCGCTATCAGTTCAACAGCCAAACTCGGTTCGCTTGAATAGCGCTTGGCAAGAAGTTCAAAAGCGTAGGTCAGTAAAGCGTCGCCCGCTAGGATCGCTGTGGCCTCATCGAATCGGATGTGACAGGTATCAACGCCCCTCCTCAAATTTGAGTCATCCATTGCCGGCAAGTCGTCATGAATTAGCGTATAGGTATGCAAGCACTCGACGGCTACAGCGGCTGGTAGAGCGTCAGCTTGCGAGTCGAATAACTCGCTCGATGCGAGCACAAGGGCGGGGCGAATCCGTTTGCCGCCAGCGGATAGGCTATAGCGCATCGCTTCATGAACTCTGCTAGGCCTAGTGTTCGACGCAGGAGTAAACTGATCGATCGCGGAATCGATTCGCGATCTGAAAGCGGCTAATTTCTCTTTGAACTCCATGCGAAATGCGCGATTGTGTTACTCAAACCCCATAGCTTTTCTAAATGCAATCTATTGAGCAAGTAACTAAACGTCTTACAACCGACCGAAACTGGTTC
>CAZFUD010000027.1:12249-29521 GCA_964521705.1 uncultured Opitutaceae bacterium
CAATAAGTGCATGCTGGGAGTTCTGTTTTCCATCATTCCAATAGCCCATTTTGTCGCATTTGGGTATTTCTACCGCCTTTTTCTACAAGGCAAACGGCAGGAAGAGATATCGTTGCCCGAATGGAGCGATTGGAAAGAACTGTTTGTCGATGGATTGAAGTGCTTCTTGGTCGTATTGCTCTTCGCGTTTATCCCGATCGCCGTGATTTCGGCGCTGGTTTCCATTTTCCCCTGGGATTCTTTCCTGTCTCGTTTGCCGCTTGCTCCCGCATATTTTTTCGCGGGACCCTTAAGTTGTTCTGCCCTGTATCTTTACACGCTAACTGGAGATTTTAAGAGCTGTTTTAACTTTCAGGCCATAGGTGGGCTATTGAAGAAAGGCGCTCAAGGGTACTGGGTGCCAACTTTGGCATTGCTGGGATTGGCGCTGATGATTCCTTTCGCATATTTCATCGGGGGAGTAGTTTATTTCTATTTAATGGGCCAGACCTTCAAGA
The DNA here is from genome assembly GCA_964521705.1 of uncultured Opitutaceae bacterium. Taxonomy (GTDB): domain Bacteria; phylum Verrucomicrobiota; class Verrucomicrobiia; order Opitutales; family Opitutaceae; genus Pelagisphaera. Next base: position 12,747 of record CAZFUD010000027.1, read on the forward strand.
ATTTGGAGCGCAAAGCCGATAGAAGGTAACGCGTTATGAAGCGAAAACTGCCAAAAGAACCTTCCACGATTGGAATGATCTTCACTGCTATTTCCGGGATCAGTCTGGGAATCCTGCTTGGAGGTTTCATTCTGATTAAAGAACCGCCAAGAACAGTGAGAGGCCAGCCAGGCGGGAATGAAGATGGCCAGCTTGGCGATTACGCAAAGTACTATAATCCGGGTGCTGTTGCCTCGAGTGAATCTGCCACTGTTCGTTCCAGAATCAGTCGATTGGCTCGCCAAGTGCCTGGGTCCATTCCGTTTACGGAAATGGAAATCAACCACTACTTCAGTCAATACAAGAGCGCGGAAACGGATGAAGAAGGAAATCCGGCTGACATTTCCTTTGCCTCGCCGAACGTAAGGATCGAGAACGAACAGTTCGTTCTCAGCTCAAAAATAGTTTTAAATCCCCGCAAGGATCGTTTCGAGATTGTTGCCCAAGCTATTGGCCACTTCGAAAACAGTCCCAACGGAGTGAATCTCAAAGTAGAGAAGCTCTACTTGAACTCTCTGGCTCTTCCGAAATTTGGCGGCTTTATCGACAATCTTTTCCAAGGCAGCATTTCCTCGATTCCATTACCGACCGAAGTAAGTGGGGTCCTGGGGGCCATCAAAGAGGTGGAACTGCTAGAGGACCAGATCGTTCTGGCTCTTTAGATTTCGAATACCCACAAGGGCTTAATCGCCCAGCGAGAATCCAGTCCGGGAGAAAGGAATTTTAGAAAGATTCAACGATCTGATTGAGGTCGATGTTTTTCTGGACCAGTTCCTTGATAAGAGGAATCTTATCCTCGTCCTCGGGCTGGGTCTTTACGGTCATTCCGTGTATGCGCGAGGCAACTGTGTAGCTATCGGAATCCGCTATAATTACGGGAATGCGGCTATTGTGTATGCGTTTTGCCAAGTCTGGGGAAGGTTCGATGCCCAGTGTTAGAATGATTCCGGAAACAGATCCCTTTTCGACGTTTTCTTGATGGGTTAGGGCGGCGATGATGATATCTTCGCGGTCGCCAGGGGTAATGAGAAGAGTGTTGGGCAAGATCGCCTCCAGGAAGCGCGTTGCCGTCATGGCTCCGATAATAATGTTGTCGAAGCGCTGGGTCGGAAGATGGTCGTATCGATTCAATAGCCGAGCGGAAACGCGTTCTTGAATCTGCTTAAGATTTGGCGATGACAGAGTCTTTTCCTCGGGGAGCAATCCAAGCAAGGGGACACCAAGCCGTTTCAGAGCCCGTCCGGTATAGGTGCGAATATGCTCCATTTTGTCGGATTGGACTTTGTTGATAATGGCGCCGACTACTTCCACACCCTCGCTATCGAAAAGAGCCTTGTTTAACGCGATCTCGTCAATCGGCTGTCCAATTCCGCCTCGACTTACAATGATCGCCTTGGCTCGGAGAAGCTTAGCGACCCTCGCGTTGGAAAGACCGAATACGGATCCCACTCCCGCGTGTCCGCTACCCTCGATGAGGGTGAAATTCTTCTCCCAAGAAGTCCTATCGAACGCGTCGCAAACTTTATGGACCAGTTCAGCCCCGATTCCTACCGGGCTGTCCAGATAACGCTTGGTAAATGTAGCGTCTATGGCGATGGGGCTCATGCTGATGATTGGCACTTCAACTCGGTAGATCTTTTCCAGAAGCACGGAATCTTCGTCGATCAATTGACCGTCAATTTTTACGAAGCGCTGCCCGACGGGCTTAATGAAGCCCACTTTTTCATACCTCTGCTGAAGAGCTGCAAACAGACCGAGGCAAGTAGTTGTCTTGCCGTCGTTCATTCTTGTACCCGCGACGAAAATACGATGGGTCGTATCGTTTTTGGGACGCGTCTTGAGGGAACGTGCGTTCATGGCATAGGCTCGATTTGAAAGCGAACAGTCTTCAGTTTCGAGGTATGGTTGCTCCCAGCATCAATCGATGATCGATAGCTTGGCTTCCAACGATTGCCGCAGCCCCCAGAATATCGTGGGCCGTGGCACCTCTACTGATCTCAGCGGCAGGGCTGTTCAATCCCATGATGATTTGCCCGTATTTGTTAGCGCCGGACAAGAGATGAATCATTTTGGAGGCGATGTTACCGCTATTAAGATCCGGGAATATTAGGATATTGGCCTGTCCAGCCACTGGACTATTCCCAGTATCTTTTATCAAAGCGGTTGCTCGATCGAGAGCTGCGTCAATCTGGAGATCGCCATCAATGTCGATATGCAAGCCTAGTTGTCGGGCTTTTTCTTGAGCAATGGCCGTCGCCTCTTGGATCTTTGCAATCCCTTGGTGGCGTGCGTTGCCATGGGTAGAGTAGCTCAGCATAGCGACTTTTGGTCGAGCCCCCGTTAAATGGAAAGCCAGAGAAGCTGTTGTAATCGCGATATCCGCAAGCTGCTCTGAGTCCGGGTTGGGTATGACCCCGCAGTCACCCATAAATAGGGCGCCGTGAATGCCCACTTCCTTGGCCTCCATGTCGATCAGGAGAAGTGAAGACGCGGTTTTTACTCCGGGCTGCGTACCAATGATCTGAAACAGGGCTCGCAATGCGCTGGAAGCGCGTGTGGTGGCTCCGGATATCAAGGCTTCAGCTTGATTGCGGCTCAGCATCAGCGTGGCGAAGATCGGCGATTCCGTGACTTTGGAGCGCAGTTCGCTGTCCGAAAGCGATTGGAATTTCGGAATCGACTTGAGATCTTGGGTAAAGAAATCGATGTCGCTGCTTCGGGCTGGTTCGATGATCCGCATTCCTTTGGTAGTTATCCCCAGCTTGGCCGCGGTATCCTTAATTAGGCTGCGGTCGCCGAGTAGGATGGGCGCTCCCATTTTGCGTGTCACGATTTGCCTGGCGGCTTGCAATACCCGAGGGTCGGCACCATCGGTAAAAACGAATCGTTTAGGATGGGCCTGGAGTTTGCCGATCAAGGTTTCAATTAAATTCATAAGAGGGAATAGTATCGCTACTGAGTCAGCGGTTTGATGGGAATGTTCTTAAAATTAGCAGCGTTTGCCATCAGGGCAGATTGAAGGTGTCTAGGGATTGGAAAGCTAGAATCGTGCCGAAGCCTGTCAACGTCGAGAAAGGGAATTGTAGCCAAATGTCTTGCTCGAAAGCCCTCTTTGGCTGTCAACTAGGTCATGTCTAAAATGCTGGGGCAGATGGGCTTGGTGTCCGCGATGACGATGCTGTCGCGCGTATTCGGACTGTTACGGGATGTGATGATCACGGCAATTTTCGGAACGAGTCTGCTTAATTCTGCCTTCACAGCGGCTTTTACGCTCCCCAGTCTGTTCCGTCGATTGCTTGGGGAAGGAGCGCTGGCAGCTGCCTTGATGCCGAATCTATCGGAAGAGATGGAATCCAACGGTAAGGAAGCGGTCTTCAGGTTGGTCAACAAAACACTGTCTTGGCTGCTGCTGATCTGCGTGGCGTTGGCTCTTATCGCTTACGGCATCTTCGATTGGCTGGAGTCTGTTTCTACGGAGGATAATCGAGTGATTGGGGCGCGGCTCGCGAAACTGGTGTTCCCCTACATTATACCAGTTTGCTTAGCTGCAATCGTGTCAGCCGTATTGAACATGCTGGGACGGTTTGGCATTCCGGCCATGACTGCTATTTGGCTGAATTGCAGCATGATGCTTTTCTTGGGCGCGGGTGGTTGGTGGCTTGCGGAAAGCCAAGATCAAAAGATGCTCTTCCTGTGCTTGGGAGTATTGGTAGGCGGCCTACTTCAATTAATTGTTCCTGGAATCGCCTTGGCTAGAGAGGGCTGGAAACCGAGTTTCGATTTTTCCGTTTCCGGTCGGCTTAGATCGGTTTTGCTCTTGACGCTTCCAGGTATTTTCGGGGCGGCTTCGTATCAACTGAATGTGGTGGTTTCGCGATTGTTGGCCTTGGAGTTCAATGATTCGGGAGCGACGCTAATATATTTGGCCAACCGCTTGGTGGAATTACCATTGGGTATATTCACGATAGCGATTGCCACTGTGGTATTCCCTGCGATGTCACGCTCCATAGCCCGTGGTGATGAGAGCGACTATGGCGAGACGTGCCTTAAGGGAATATCGCTATCGATGATGTTAACGATTCCCGCGGCTTTGGGACTCATGATCCTTGCCCCGGAAATCATAGCGACTCTATTTCAACGAGGAGCGTTTGAAGCATCCGATACGCAAGCCCTTGTCCCGATACTGATGATCTGCGCGGCCGGAATGCCGTTCTATGGTTTCGTCTCGATCGAGACGCGGGCGTTGTATGCCATTAAGGATGCTAAGACCCCCGTTCGGGGCTCTGCGATTGGCCTGGTTGTAAACATCGTCTTGAGTATAACATTGCTAAAGCTTCTCAATCGTATCGAAGGTTTGGTTATAGCTAGCAATACGGCGACTGTCGTTCAAGCGGTATACATGCATCGAATTTTGGCTCGTCAAGGCAGCAGTATTCGATTGAAAGTCATCGCTTCCGCCATGGCTAAATACATGGTCACCGGTTTGTTTATGCTATTGGCCCTTGTAGCGGTGAAAGCGGGATTGTCCAGAGTCGGATCTTTTGGCGAAAACTCGATCATAACTCTGGTAATATCAGTGGCGGTCGGAGCAAGCTTATATTTGGCGATTCTCAAATGGTTAAGGATGGAAGAAGTGAACGAGGTTCTCGACGCTTTGTTTAAGAGAGGGCAAGGTAGGAAGTCGGAAGAGTAGTTTATAATGAAGGCAAATCCAAATAGGCGGAAGAAAGGGACTAGCGAACTGTTGAAGTCGTTGGGTCCGCGAAAAGTGTGCCGTGAGGGGGACCGCAAATTTATGGCGTCATTCGATAGCAGTAAGCTATCCTTTGAATATGATGCCCTTATTCGGGCCCGATCGGAAAAGGATGTGCAAACCACGCTTCGATTGGCAAACCGCTACCGGATTCCCGTTACGACTCGTGGAGCGGGTACCTCACTAACAGGATCTGCCAGTCCGGTTAATGGTGGTTGGGTGTTGGATACGTCTCCGATGAAACGGATATTGATACGCAAAGAAAAATCTATGGCGATTGCCCAGCCTGGGGTCGTTATTGGCGTGTTGCAGAAAAAGGCTGAAGTAGAGGGCCTCTTCTATCCTCCGGACCCATCTTCATTGAAGTACTGCACCGTTGGAGGAAATATAGCGTGCAATGCCGGAGGGATGCGCTGCGCGAAGTATGGGGTCACCCGAGATTTTGTTGTCGCATTGGAAGGCTTTCTGCCAAACGGCGAAAAAGTGACCTGGGGTGGAGAGTACAAGAAGTTTGCGACCGGATACAATGTTCGCGACTTATGGATAGGAAGTGAAGGAACGCTGGGCGTTATCACAAATGCCGTTTTAAAGCTATTGCCAAAACCAGAATCAACCTGGACCAGTGTGGCGGCTTTTTCCTCGGAAAAGCGAGCCTTGCGGGCAGTGAGATCGATGCTGAAGAGTGGATTGACCCCCTCTATTCTCGAGTATCTAGATCAAGAATCCGTTTATTGCGCAGAGGAGATAGCAGGCATTCGCCTATTTAATGAAGTTGGTGGCAAGCCTCTCTTGCTTATCGAATTTGATGGTAGCGCTAGCGAACTTAGGAGAGCGAAACGGTCCGTGAAAAAGTGGGCCGATGATTGGGCTCTGGCATTCAAGGCAGCCCGTAATGAAAACGAGGCGGACAATCTCTGGGAAGTTCGCCGGAAGTGCAGCGGGGCAATGTTCGCCTTAGGGAAAGACAAGCTTAATGAAGACATTGTCGTGCCCTTAGAAAGCCAGCTAAAGCTGTCTGATGAGATCAAGCGGCTACGCGATACTTGGAAGCTGCCGATGCCGACGTTCGGGCATGCCGCTGATGGGAACTTCCACGTCAACATAATGTTCGATCGAGCAGATTCCGAAGAGAGCTCCCGAGCGGAGGGAGCGGTTAACGATTTAATGAGAACGGTAGTCCGTTTAGGTGGAACGATTTCAGGAGAGCACGGCATTGGATTGGCCAAGTCGCCGTTTCTGAGGATCGCCAGGTCTGAGGCGGAAATTGCTGCGATGCTTGCGATAAAAAACGCCTTGGATCCACAAGGCATATTGAATCCCGGTAAGGTTTTTTACCCATATGAAGTGTGGGACGAAACTCCCATTAGCGTTCCTCTGCCTTGGGATAAGAAACCGATTCTCAAAGATAGCTAGCTGTTCTTGATTTCCTGATACGCCCAATCAATCCAGGGCAGCAGCGCTTCAGTATCTTGCCAATCGACTGTCGCTCCTCCCCAAATTCGTATCCCTGGAGGAGCATCTCGGTAGGATCCAAAATCGTAGGCGACGCCTTCGTTCTCGATTAAGGCCACCAGTTGCTTGGCCTTCTTTTGCTGCTCTTCGCTCGATAGCGATTGATACCACGGATCAGTGATTCGCAAGCAAATCGAGGTGTTTGATCGCTTGGCGGGATCGCTCGCCAGAAAATCGACCCAATCTCGAGCGTTTGCCCAATTTTCTACTACACTTAAGTTTTTGTTGGATCTATCGATAAGCGAATCCAATCCGCCAATACTTTCCGCCCAAAGAAGTCCATCCAAGGCGTCTTCGACGCAGATCATCGAGACGGTATTGATCGTCGCTCCCTCGAATATTCCTTTGATGAGATTTCCTCCCTTTGCCAGTCGAAAAATTTTCGGAAGCGGCCAAGGAGGGGAGTAGCTTTCTATTCTTTCCACTGCTCTTGGACTGAGAACGATCATGCCATGGGCCGCTTCCCCTCCCATCACTTTCTGCCAGGACCAGGTAACGACATCGAGCTTGCTCCAAGGCAGATCCATCGCGAACACCGCTGAGGTGGCGTCGCAGATAGTCAGCCCTTCTCGATCTTCGGGTATCCAATCCCCGTTCGGTACTTTGGCTCCAGAAGTGGTTCCGTTCCAGGTGAAAACCACATCCTTGGAAAAGTCGACTTTGTCGAGGTCTGGGAGGTCGCCATAGTCGGCGGTGCGGGTTGTGACATCGTCAAGTTTCAACTGCTTTTCGACATCCGTTACCCATCCGAGTCCGAAGGATTCCCAAGCTAGCATTTCAACGCCCCTTTGCCCGAGAAGATTCCAAAGAGCCATTTCCAGCGCTCCCGTGTCGGATGCCGGTACGATGCCACAGAAATAATCATCCGGTATCCCCAGGATCGATTTCGATCTGTCGATCACTTCCTTTATCCGCGCCTTAGCCCCTTTTGATCGGTGGGATCTTCCCACGAGAGCGCCTTCCAGGCTAGTCGGTGACCAGCCTGGACGCTTGCTGCATGGTCCAGAGGAGAAAAATGGTCGGTTAGGTTTTTGCTCGGGTTTCATGATTTTGGTTGTAGATCGCTGCTAGTAAGCCGAGTGGGATTCGCTGTCAATAGCTTCAGAAGATTTGTATTTTCGTATGATAAAAACGACTACTTGCACAGATTAGCGTAGTCGAATATAGTATGGCTAATGTTCCCGGTGTGTACCGTTTCCCGGTCAGTGGGGCTACTGTGGGTATTTCGCGTTTCCAATGGCTTATAGCAGAATTGAAATTGGTTGCCGACGCGCTCAAACAGTGGCTGCGAGACCGTGTGAGCTGTTCGAGTTTTTACGAATTGAGCCTCAGCCAAGTTGTCGTTTGGAAAATTGATCGAATGAACTTGTCCGTACTGAGGCTTATGCTTTTCGAGAAAGGAATCTAGGAACGACGAGAGAAAGGCGGAAGCCTGATCGACGTGAGTTTGGATGGCAGGATCTAGGTCCCTTTTAGCATGATTGACGAGCTGGAATTGGTGGGGAGCAAGGTACATGGATGCGGCGATTGCCGGAATATTATGGAGCGCTCCCTCAAGCGCTGCTCCGATCGTTCCGGAGGAGGCCACGAAACTCAAACCTGTGTTGTGCCCAATGTTTATCCCGGAAAGAACCAGATCCGGTGGTTCTGGAAACAAGTAGCCCAGGCCAATATTGACGCAATCGCTGGGCGTGCCAGTCAGGCTAAAAGCGGGACAGGGAAACAAGTCGTGGACTTCAGCGAGGTCGATTCTGCCCTTTCTTGTCATAGCTCGCCCAATCCAGCTCTGTTCATCGGAGGGTGCGACCACGATCGTATCATGGCTTTCAGCTATGGCTTTTGTTAAGGAGTAGAGAAAGGGAGAGTGGATACCGTCATCGTTGGTGATAAGGATCTTCATAAGCTTCCGAGATCAGAAAAAGGCCAGAGTAGAGTACTCTGGCCTTGTTGGTTGAGAAAAATCGATGAACGGCTCGCTTACGCCTTTTCGGTGGCTTCCTCTTCGGCTCCAGAATCGTCTGATTCCGCTTCTTTAGACGCTTTCCGAGCTTCAAGCTCTTCGAGGGCGGCTCGCCTGCTGAGGCGCACGCGACCCTTCTCGTCGATGCCAATGCACTTCACGACCATTTCGTCACCGGGCTTGCAAACATCCTCAGTGCGTTTAACGCGGAAATCGGCGAGTTCGGAAATGTGGACGAGTCCTTCTTGGCCGGGTAGGGCTTCTACGAAGCAGCCAAACTCCTTAACGCCTTTGACGATTCCACGATAGATTTTTCCTTCTTCGATTTCGCCACAGGCAAGATCGACTTCTTGAATCGCCCTATTCATAGCTTCTTCGCTGGTCGCGTAGATATTGACCTTGCCGCTATTGTCTTCGTCGATGTCAATTTGGGCTCCGGTGATTTCCACGATCCGACGGATATTCTTTCCACCTGGGCCGATCAGGGCTCCGATCTTTTCAGGATTGATTTGAATGGTGGTAATTCTGGGCGCGTTCTCGCTAACGTTTTCTCGAGGCTTATCGATGGTCTCGGCCATGGAGTCGAGAATTGCCAGACGGGCTTTCCGAGATTGGGCGATAGAATCTTTCACCAAGTCGAAAGGCAGACCGTTAATCTTCAGATCGAGCTGGAAGCCGGTTATGCCGTTACGCGTTCCCGCGATCTTGAAATCCATGTCGCCAAAGTGGTCTTCCTCGCCAAGAATATCTGTAAGGATAACGCTCTTAGCGATTTTGCCTTCTTCATCGTTTTCGGTTACGAGACCGCAGGAGATGCCGGCAACCGGATCAGCGATTGGCACGCCAGCGTCCATGAGAGCCAGGCAGCCACCGCAAATAGAAGCCATGGAAGTGGAACCATTGGAAGCCATAACCTCCGAGACAATTCGAATTGAGTACGCAAAATGGTCTTCAGCGGGTACGACAGGCAGCAGGGACCTCTCGGCCAAGGCACCGTGACCAATTTCTCTTCGTCCCGTGAATCCGAATCTGCCAGCCTCACCAACGGAAAATGGCGGAAAATTGTAGTGAAGCATAAACGACTTGGATTCAGGGCCACCAGTTACGGCGTCCAGCCTTTGAGCCTCGTTTGTCGGTCCGAGAGTAGCGAACACGAGGGCTTGAGTTTCGCCTCGGGAAAAAAGAGCAGATCCATGAACTCGTGGTACGATTCCTACTTTGCTCTTCAGTTCGCGTAGCTCATTGGGGCCGCGGCCTCCCGATCGTTCGCCGGTCGCCAATATAGGAGCCCGGTACGCGACTTCCTGAAGCTCTTCCATGGCCATGGAAAGCTGGGCAGGATTGTATGCGTTTTCGCCGAGTTTCTCTTTCAAGGCCTCCTCGGCCTTGTCTTTCAGTTCGTCGATAGCTGCATTTCGTTCCTGCTTGTCGCCAATGCGAGTCGCGCTAGCGACACCTTCGCCTATCAGGTCCTCGACAAAGGTCTTGATTTCCGGATTTAGAACGACCAGCGGGAATTCCGATTTCTCTTTTCCGGCAATAGAAACAAGCTCTTCAATGCCGGCGATCACTGGCTGTATGGCTTCGTGGGCGAATTCCAAAGCAGCGATTAAGTCGTCTTCAGGTAGTTGAGCGGCGCTCCCCTCAATCATCAGCATATCGGTTTTGGTGCCGACGTAGATGAGGTCGAGGTCGGAAGAGTACTGATCTTCAACGGTTGGATTGACGACGAATTCGCCATCGACGCGCCCCACGCGAACTGCTCCGATAGGGCCATTCCAAGGAATGTCGGAAATTGCCAAAGCAGCCGAAGCTCCGTTGATCATGGAGATATCAGGTTCGTTGGATTTATCTGTCGAAAGGAGGAACCCGATAATCTGAACCTCGTTCAGGAAGCCTTTCGGAAACAGAGGTCGGCAAGGGCGATCACATAGCCGCGAGGTCAGGATTTCCTTTTCCGTGGGCCGAGCTTCGCGCTTGAAGTAACCACCCGGAATCCGTCCAGCCGCGGAAAACTTCTCGCGGTAGTCAACGGTAAGTGGGAACCAGTCTTGGCCTTCCCGCACGGTATTGGCAGCTGTGGCCGAGACGAAAACGCAGGTTTCGCCTACGGTGATGGTGACGGAGCCGCTGGCGAGTTGAGCCAGGTCCCCAGTCGAGATGGTCATATTGAGATCATCAATCGTTACACTATGTTTTTGTATCATTGTTTTTTTTACAGTGCTGCGACGAAAGCGATCTTGGTTGCGTAGAGAAATTTCAGGATAAAATCATCGTTTCGCGATTTCATGCGGAAATATCCCGTCCACCGAGAACGTTTTCAGACGCGGCTTGTTTGTTTTGGTTGGTTAAAGAACAAAGCCCGGTTGCCAGAAACCCAGTGAGATTCTTGGCAAACGCGGCAAATCAAGAACAGTAGACTCCCTATTTTGTGCCAGTAGGGCAGTCAGGAAATTTGCCTGCTTGGAAAATTCCCTATTTGCGAAGATTGAGTCGCTGAAGGAGCTCGTTGTACTTGTTAAGATCGTTCTTTTTCAAGTAGTTGAGCAGCTTGCGTCTCCGGCTAGTCATAGCGATTAGCCCTCTGCGGGTGTGGAAATCCTTCCGATTGGCTCGTAGGTGCTCGGTCAAATGATTGATGCGAGCGGATAATAGGGCGATTTGCACGTCGCAAGAGCCCGTGTCGGTATCGTGCGTCTTAAAGTCGCTGATAACCTTGGATTTATCGATAGCTTTACTGTGTGGCATTTTTTGATTTCGGATCACGGAAACAGAGATCCCTCGTTTGAGAGACCGTTAGCCAAGCTCGTCGCTGAGCTAACCGCTGTTATTCGATAGATTCTCGAATGTTCCGCGGAAGAAAGCGCCTTGAAGACGCCGACTTCTAGCGTAAAAGCGATGACAAGAAGGGAAAATCGCTTCGGCGCAATACTAAAATCTCTTCGCGATCCTATGCTAGAGCCTCCTGTGCTTCAGGCGCGTAGCGATCCGAATCAGTTCGCTTGTGCCGGAAAGCTCTAGCTTCGACTTGATGCGAGAGCGATGGGATTCGATCGTCTTCACGCTGATCTTCATCTCTTTGGCGATTTCGAGATTATCCATGGATTCACCGATGTGCTGGACAATCAGAAGCTCTCGATTGGAAAGACGATCGAAGAGGGAACTTGATTCCTTGGCCTCGTGACCGCTCATGCGACTCAGGAGGCCCCGTTTCATGGATGGGCTCAAATAGAGGTTTCCTCCAATCAGGAGTTTGAACGCGTCCAGATGCTCTTGTATGGTAGCGGTCTTCATCACGTATCCTTTTGCTCCAGCCCTAAGGCAGCGCTCGGCGAAGATACGTTCATCGTGCGAACTGACGACGAGAATCGAAGCTTTGGCATATTGGCGGATCAGCTCTTTGACGGACCCGATCCCATTGCTTTTGTCTACGACGATATCAAGAGCGAAAATATCGGGGGACTCTGCCGAAGGATCTAGTTGTTCGATGGCTTTGGCATAACCACAGACAACGAAATCTTCCGATCCGCGGAATAGCTCATCCAAGCCGTACTTGTAAATCGGTTGTTCGTCTATGACGAAAATGCGGGTGGGTTTGCAAATTTTCTGGATCACGCTGGTGGGAAGTCGCGTGAATCATAGGAAAATGTATGCGATCCGTCTATCGGGTGGCTGCTGACTTAGCTGGGGTGAATTCGATGCAGAATCGAACCCGAATTTGCCGATACCGAGGAAGGGCCGCCTCTAAAAGATCCTTGGAGGATGGCGCTTAAGGTAAGGACGCTTCTCAGTTTAGACTGATTGTATCGGTAGTCTAATGCTAAGCATGTCATGACTCCAGGGAGAGGGGAGAAAAGCCCTCGCTGGGAGAGAATAGACTACAGTCCAGAATGGAAGCGGCAGAGCTGATGTCTGAAGGATGAGGCCGAGAGAGTGGACAACTCGAATTAGCTACATCACTTGATGGTCAACCCATTGGACCGAGAACTGAACGAGCTCAGTCGCATTGCGCAGATTCAGCTTCTCTTTGACGTGGGCGCGATGCGATTCGATCGTTTTCACGCTCAAATTAAGGCTTTCGGCGATTTCCCGACTGGATAGGCCTCTTCCGATTAGTTGCACGACTTCCAGCTCGCGGTCCGTCAGACGATCGATGGGTGAAGTGGAAGCGGCATTGTTCGGCCCATTAACGATCTGGTGCAGCACTTGGTCCGCAACCGATGGGCTGACGTAGATCTCCCCTTTGATGATGCAGCGAATGGCTTCAACCACTTTTGTCGGGGATTCTTTTTTCATGACAAAAGCCTTGGCGCCAGCTCTAAGAGCCCGTTGGGCATAGATAGATTCGTCATGCATGGAGAAGACGAGAATCGGAATGTTCTCATGAATCGCCTTCAGATTCTTTATGAGTTCTAGGCCGTTGTTCCCTCTGAGCGAAATGTCTACTATGATGACATCGGGATTCGCTGGGCCGACGCCTTTCATTGTCTCCGGAGCGTCTTCAGCTTCGCCACAGATCTCCATATCTTCTTCGTTGTTAATAACTTGAGACAGCCCCTGCCTTACGAGGGGATGGTCGTCGACGATGTAGATCCGTTTGGCCATTTTTCGAAATTCGGTAGTTGTTCTCAAGATAGTGATAGATTTGGGGTCCGACTTCAAGTAGCATTAGCGGTTAGCTGAGCTGGGTGAAGATCGAGTCGTGGGGTATTTTTACACACACCCACAGTTCTAGTTATTCGGATCTAGGGGACGATTCTTAAACGATACCTAAGAGAGTGTGAAAAGGCCGGAGCGAGTCCTAGGCATTCACGAAGGTCGCGGCGACGCCGATTAAGCCTCCGAATACGCCACCCCAAACAACTAACCACCCAAGGTGTTCGCGTATAATTTCTTCCAAGATCGATTTCACCTCTTCTGGCTCAAGTTGATCGAGTTTTCCCTTCACTAGGCTTTCAACGGTAGGGCGGAAATTTTCGAAATGCATATTGCTTTTCGTGAGATCCAGATCTTCGACAATTTCAGTCAACTTTTTTGAGAACTCCTCTTTGAAGGGCTCTCTGAGCGGTTCCAAGGCTCTCAGCCCACCTACGAGCGAAAGCATGCCTCCGAATTTAGATCGAGCGACTACGTCCAGAAATCCATTAAACATATCGTCCATGTCTATGGTGGATCGGATGCCCTCCGCGGATAGACCCTCGTGGAGCGCTACGTCGGTGAATCGCTTGAAGTTTTCCTCGGTGAAGAAGTTTTCCATCACGAGACTGTGTATTCCGATTTTGAATTCCTCAAAGCGATCGACGATGACGCCGGAACCGTAAAGGCCGGGGACTCTCTCGAATAGCATGTGAACGGCCAGCCAATTGGTCAGGGCTCCAGAGAGGGAAAATAGCCCCGCGCTAACGACGAAGGGCTTTGCAGAGCTCTCCGGCAATGCGAGCCCGATAGCGCAAAGGAGCGCGGAGCAAATGTTGGTGATTAGGCTTTTGAACATAGGCGCTATGCGTCGCTGTCTGTCTGGGGTATTCGATTTGTTGGCAGGCAATCAAGAACGCTTTATATTATCTTCATGTCCCAGTAACCCCAATCGTGTTCTCCTTTCTCTTCCTCATAGTGGATCTCGATCCCGAGTTTTTGGGCCTCTTCCAGAAAGGCTCGATTCGCTTCGTAGAGAAAATCCTCAGTGCCGCAGCATTGAAACAAGTCCAATGAATGCTCGTTAGACGAGGCGAATTTCCTAGCCAGGAGAATGAGATCGCTTTCCGGGTGGTCGACGGCTCCGCCAGGACCAAATATTATGGGCCATTCGGGAAGCAAAGAATCAGGCTCATCGACGCTCGCTAATGACAAGGCTCCGGACAGGCTAGCGGCTGCTCTGTATTGGCCTGGCCGCGACAAAGCTATTTTGAAAGCGTCGCAACCGCCCATGGAAAGTACGGCGATAAAACGGTCTTCTCGACGTTCGGAAATAGGTAACAAGCGGTTGGCGATGCGAGGAAGTTCATCGGCAAGAAAGTCGAAGTACCGATAACCCTTATACATGTTTGTATAGAAGCCTCTCCCGGCGTCCGGCATGACGACTGCGATACCCTTCTCCTCTGCGTAACGCTCAAAAGAAGTATAGCGGGTCCAAGCAGTGTAGTCCGATTGGAGCCCATGCGATAGGAAGAGAGTTGGAAGTGGCCGATTATTGATAATCGAGGCGTTCTCGTCCGTAGAAGGAGCCATAGGGATGATGGCATCGAAGGCCGTCCCTGTCCCCAGTACTTCAGAGTAGAAGTCGCAATGAATTAGCGCCATTTCGATTTGTTTGAATGCCTAGCTTGATTCGAAGGAATCGAACGGATTATTAGATCGGCTAGTCTTGGTAGGCCTCCATAGGTGGGCAAGCGCAGACGAGATTTCTGTCTCCGAAGACATTGTCGACTCGCCCCACAGGCGGCCAGTACTTGCAATCCTTTAATGCAGGATCGGGGAAAGCCGCCAGCTCTCTGCTATAGGGCGAGTCCCAGCCTTCGGAGGCAATTCGCTGGCTTGTGTGCGGGGCATTTTTCAAGGGATTATCCTCTCGGGACCATGTTTCCTTTTCGATATTTTCCATTTCCGATTTTATTGAAATCAGGGTTTCGCAAAACCGATCCAGCTCCCTTCTCGATTCGCTTTCAGTCGGCTCGATCATCATTGTCCCTGCAACAGGCCAAGACATAGTTGGGGCATGAAAACCGTAATCCATCAAGCGTTTGGCGATATCCTCTACATCTACACCCGCTCTTTCTTTCCACTCTCGGAAGTCGATAATGAACTCGTGGGCCACCAGGCCGTTTTCGCCGCGGTAGACGATTGGAAAATGAGGTTCTAGCCGTTTCGCCATATAGTTGGCATTAAGAATGGCGATCTTGGTTGCTTGTGTCAGCCCACTTTCCCCCATCATTCGAATATACGCCCAGGAAATGGGAAGGATGCCCGCACTTCCATAAGGGGCCGCCGATACGGCGCCAACTGCGGATCGGTCGTTGAGATCAAGGCTTTGACGATGGCCGGGAAGAAAAGGGGCCAAGTGGCTAGCAACCCCAATGGGGCCGACTCCAGGTCCGCCGCCGCCATGGGGTATGCAAAAAGTCTTATGTAGGTTCAAGTGGCAAACATCGGCCCCGATAAATCCAGGGCTAGTCAATCCACACTGGGCATTCATGTTCGCTCCGTCCATGTAGACTTGGCCGCCATTTTTGTGGACGATTTTGCAAATTTCCTGTACGGAAGATTCGAATACTCCATGCGTAGACGGGTAGGTGATCATGAGGGCTGACAGGCGATCGCGATGCAGCTCGGCTTTCTTTTCCAGGTCATCGACATCAATATTGCCTTGAGCATCGCAATTTATGGGCACGACTTTCATGCCGGCCATCACGGCGCTGGCAGGATTGGTTCCGTGAGCCGAAGACGGAATGAGGCAAACATTTCTATTCTCTTGCCCATTGGATTGATGGAATTCCCGAATGGCTAGGAGTCCCGCGTATTCTCCTTGAGATCCCGCATTCGGCTGAATGGAAACCGCTGCAAACCCTGTTATCCTTGCCAGCCAGGTTTCGAGTTGCTCGATTAGCTCCCGGTATCCTGCCGTTTGGCTCGATGGGGCGAATGGATGAATCTCGCTAAATTCGGGCCAGGATATTGGAAGCATTTCCGCAGTCGCATTCAGTTTCATGGTGCATGAACCAAGCGGAATCATAGAGTTGGACAGAGAAAGATCCTTGTTCTCCAGCTTCTTGAGATAGCGGACGAATTCTGTTTCGCTGTGGTACCGATTGAATACGGGATGGGTAAGGAGCCTAGATTGGCGCTGTAGGTCCGGGCTAATCAGTTCATTGGTATCTGAAGGAGTTTCGATTCTACTCTTCTCGGGCTCAGAGCCATCACAGCTGAACGCGCTAAGGACAGTCGCCAATTCACGATGGGTTACAGTTTCGTCTATCGACAGGCCGATTAGATTCTTGGAAATAGCACGCAAATTGTATCCAAGATCCCGTGCCTTTTCGATGATTCCTTTAGCGATATCCTCTGGCGCTTCTATTGCCAGAGTATCGAAACGCTCGCCTTCGATTATCTGGAAGCCGAACTCGTTAAGGATCTGCTTCGCGGTCAACGCGAGGCGGCGAATCCGCTTGGCGATCTCGGTGAGTCCATCGGGGCCGTGATAGATAGCGTATGCCGCAGCGATATTGGCCAGAAGTACCTGGGCAGTGCAGATATTGCTAGTGGCTTTGTCGCGACGTATATGTTGCTCTCTGGTTTGCAGGGCCAGTCGCAAGGCGGGATTGCCTTCGGAATCCTTGGATAGGCCGATGATTCTGCCGGGCGCTTTGCGCTTGTTGCTTTCGGTGGTGGCGAAAAATGCGGCGTGGGGCCCGCCGAATCCCAAGGGAACGCCGAAACGTTGGGCAGATCCAACAGCGACATCGAATCCCATTTCCCCGGGTGGCTTCAATAATGTTAGCGATAGTAGGTCGCAGC
>CAZFUD010000028.1:0-20913 GCA_964521705.1 uncultured Opitutaceae bacterium
GCGATTTCCTGATTGAAACCGATTGGTCCGCGGGCCAGGTCATTACCGCCCTGGATGAAGCAGGAGTTGCCGACAATTCCATCGTTATTTTCACCTCGGACAATGGTCACCTGCCCCAAGGCTGGAACGATCTGGTGGAAGCCGGGCATATTCCCAGCGGACCCTACCGAGGTCGAAAAACCGACATCTGGGAAGGCGGCCACCGAGTTCCCTTTCTCATCCGATGGCCAGAGAAGATCGCTGAAGGATCCGTCAGCGATAATCTGCTCAGCCTGAACGATGTTTTCGCCACCATTGCCGACATCCTGGGTGAGTCATTGCCTCCCAATGTTGCTGAAGATAGTTTCAGCTTTAAGAAGACACTTTTAGGCGAGCGCGCCCCACCCCACCGACATCACATAGTTGCTCACTCCGTGGGGGGCGAGTTCGCCTACATTGAAGATGGATGGAAAGTTGTGTTCCGGAATCAGGATGCCAATCGCAACAATTCCCGAGGCAAAGCGAGAGAGGAGGAGCTTTATCACCTCTCCACCGATATTGCCGAATCGAAGAATCTCATCGAAAGCAAGCCCGAGAGGGCTTTAGAACTGATCAACGCCTTGAGATCAGTTATCGCCCGCGGCACCAGCCGAGAAGGCCCCAATCAAACCAATGATACTGAGGTAATCATCGACATTACTCAACAGCTGCGTTGGGCGCCAGCTCGTCCTGAATAACGTGACTGTAAGAGAGTGTTGAAGAAATCGGAGCATCGGGCTGGTCACGTACTTATGAACCCGCTCCTACAGCCCGCGATGAAAAGAGAATTTTTTGTTTATGTGAATAGGACGACCCTCACATCTGATTGCGGAATCGGCCGTGTTCAATACGTTTTCTTGCACAGCTGCTTAAGGATAGGCAGCCCTACCACGGGTAGTTTGCCAATTGTCGGTCAATTTGAGTATTCGTTTACCTCTCGCTTTTTTTAGCGCCGGCAAAATATTGTTGTCCTATCTATTGGCGTTTCCCGATATTAACGAACTTCGTTCGCTCTGCTCCTCAATACCTATGCTAGGCCTATCAATCGTTGATCTGATCGTTCTTATCGGCTATCTGTGCGGAGTGACGTACATCGGAATTCGGGCCGCCCGAAAGGTCCGGAACATGAGCGATTTCATCCTGCCTCGCCGGTTCGGCAAGCTCATGATGATCATGCATGGCTTCGGCACCAGCACTCACTCTGATCAAGCCGTCAGCGTAGCTTCCAAATCCGCGGTGAGCGGGCTTTCGGGTATTTGGTATCAGTGGATGTGGCTTTTCGCTACGCCGTTTTTTTGGCTGATCGCTCCGATGATGCGGCGTTTCCGCGCCCTCACGACTGCGGATGTATTCGCCCTTCGATTCGATCGAGGGGTCGCCGCCCTTTATTCCGTCCTGGGGCTGGGGAAATTCATGGTCACAATCGGGCTCATGCTAGCGGGGTCGACGGCAATCATCGACGCGATCACCGGCGGTCAATTGCCATCGGATATGGTGATCGTTGTCATCACCATTCTCTTCGTCGCCTATGGCATGGCTGGAGGCTTAGGGGCGGCCATCGTGACCGACTTTGTTCAAGGGGTCCTTACACTCTTGTTTTCCTTCATGCTGCTTCCACTCGTCCTCAACGCAGTAGGAGGAATCGAGGGTATGCGAACATCTCTTTCGGAACTTAGACCGGACGCCGACATGCTTTCTCTGGTTACACCCGGGGACATCGGAGTATTCTTTATCGCCATTATCGCTTTGAACAATCTTCTAGGAGTTGTCGTGCAACCCCATAATATGGGTACGTGCTCGGCAGGTCGCACAGAAATGGAAGGAGCCATCGGCTTCATGGGCGGCACCATGATCAAGCGAGTGTGCACGGTGGCCTGGTCGGTTACCGGACTCGCTGCTGTCGCCTACTATGGCGGGACGATCGCCGAGCCAGATCACGTTTATGGATACATGGCGGTCGAGTTTCTGCCGCAAATCGCGCCCGGGCTGATCGGCTTATTCCTGGCCGCCCTTCTGGCGACTGTGATGGGTTCTTGCGATTCCTTCATGATCGCCTCCTCCGGTCTGATCACGGAAAACCTATACAAACCGCTCTTTCCGGGGAAGAGCGACAAGCATTATCTCCGTGTCGCCCGATTGGCAGGCCTGGTTGCCGTGGGCGGAGGCGTCGCCATCGCCATGGCCTCCGATAGCGTTGTACGCCTCTTGGAGCATATGTGGAAAATCAATACAATGACTGCCATGGCGTTTTGGCTAGGACTCTTTTGGCGGCGAACGAGCGTAGCGGGCGCTTGGGCGGCTATGATTACTCCGGTTCTCACGTGGTGGCTCACGAGTCAGCAATGGTTCAACGACGCTTTGGCCGAAATCCCCATCTTCCAGGTTTGGGGAATCGTCCGGGAAACCGATGGTGTCTGGATGCTCTGGCTTCCATGGCAAATGATCGCCTACATTGTCGCCGGCTTTGCCGCGGGCATCATCGCCAGTCTCATGACGCGACCCGTTCCTAGCGAGAAGATCGAACGCTACTACCAGCTTTTGAGAACACCCGTGTCCCCCGACGAGAAAGTTACCGAGCCTTGCACGCTACCCGAAGGCGTTTCGCCTGGGCCGCGACGCGTCTTTTTCCCCAACTCGACCCTCGAGATTCCCATTCCATCCCGCCTCGGCTTGCTCGGTCTGCTAGCCGGATGGGCTTGCGTCTTCGCGATCATCGGATCCGTTGTCTTTTGGATCGCCAACTAAATAGCCGAGGCCGCCCCGTTTTTTCCAATTTCCTTATGTCCGATCATCCCGACATTATCCTGTTCATCATGGACGCCGCCCAGGCCTCGGCCCTCGATCCCGGAAGTCCCTGCCTGACGCCACACTTCGATCGCTTGCGAGAAAGAGGACTGGCTTTCAATCGCGCTTACGCTCCGAGCCCCACCTGTTCACCCTCGAGAGCAAGCCTAATGACAGGTCTTCTTCCCCACAATCACGGCGTCCTAGAAGTGGAGCACGGACGTGATCCTGACCAATGTGTTCTGCGGGCCGACAAGCCGCACTTTGCCCAACGCTTGAGTGAATCCGGTTACGCAACCGGATACTTTGGAAAATGGCACATCGAACGCAGCAACGAGCTCGAGCAATTCGGCTGGAAAACCTCCGTGGTGAAAGGGGCAAAGCACCATAGCCAGCTCGGCAAGGGTAAAGAATCCAGCATTCCTGCCACTGATCCCTCGTTGAGCGGCTATTTAGAGGGCCCTCCGGGCTATCGACGCATCTTGCACTGGGGTGTAACCGATACGCCCCCCGAGGAACGATACCATCACGCCACCGTCGTCCAACTCATCGGCTTCCTTCATGAAAACGACGGTCCACTCTGCGCCTGCGCCAGCTTCTCGGAGCCCAATGAAACCCTTATCGCTAGTCGATCTACGTTCGAGCAATACGATCCTTCCGCGATCCCTCTTCCCGCCACCCTCCGTTGCGATTTCGCCGGGCAGCCGGCGCTCTACCGGCGGGAGCAAGGCATCGCTCAGCGCCTGAGCGATGAATATTGGCGACACGCTCGAACCTGCTACTTCAGCCGTATCACCGAACTCGATACGGAGTTGGGACGACTCATGGACTATCTGGAAGAATCGGATCGAGCCGACAACACCATCGTTATCGTTACATCCGACCACGGGCGCTACGTGGGTGGGCGCGGATTCGACGCTCACAATATTGGCGCTTTTGAAGAAGTCTATCGTATCCCCCTAATTATAGCAGGTCCTGGCATCGCCTCTGGATCCTGCAATGCTACCGTCAACTTGCATGACCTTTGCCCGACCATTTGCGAACTGGCCGGGGCCGAACCTATCAAGACCTCCGACTCGCAATCGCTGGTTCCCCAACTTCGGAATCCTGGTGCCGAGGCTGGAATCGCCTACTCGGAAAATCATGGCTCCCGCTTCCGCCTAACCCAGCGGATCATCTGGGAAGATTCCTGGAAATTCGTTTTCAATGGATTCGACTTCGACGAGCTTTACGACCTCGACAGCGATCCCAATGAAATAAACAATCTCATCGATGACCCTGCCCTACAACAGCGAGCCGACGCCATGATGGGAAAAATTTGGCAGCGTATCCAAGAAACCGGAGACCGAACCCTCGAGGAGTCACACTACTTCTCGCTGCGCCTAGCTCGAGTTGGACCCTTGCTAGACTAGCTCAAAATAGTTTGTATCAATATTTTAGCTACGATCAAGAATCGACCTCTACAATCCTCCGAGACGAGTTTCCAGCTGGTGGCATTCATAGCGATCGGCAAAACAGAGAAAGGGGCATTATACCGCTAGCGAAGGCGGGGGTGGCGTCATTTCTTCTAGCGCTCTGGTGAATGAAGACATATCCTTAAGGACATCGCCTACGAGACAATCGATCAGAGCTGCACGTTCTTCCGGAAAACGCTCAGCAAAGGCCTTGAAGCTGAAGCTAGGATCGTAAAAGGCGTGGATCAGTCGACGGATAACGTCGACCCCTTTCCAAAGATCTCCCTCGAACTTGTCGAGGTTCCCCGAGGAGACATCGCCCTTTCTGAGCGCCTCGTCGATGCTGCCCGCTGCCAATTCGGCCGACCCGAGCGCGAGGTAGAGACCCGACGAGTAAATCGGATCGAGAAAGGCGCGCGCGTCGCCAATCATCACCCAACCGTCACCGCACGTCTGCCGATTGAGATAGGAAAGCTCTTTGATCCCTCGCACCTTGTCGACCCGTTCAGCGTCGACGAGGCGTTCGGCGAGCGGCCGGCACACCTCGATCTGCTGCAAAAAGATCTCCTCGATACTACCATCATCGTTGAACAAGCGCTCCGAATCGCCAACGATGCCCACGCTGACAATGTCGTCGGGCAATGGGATGTACCAGAACCACGCGTCGGCGGAAACGCGGAAAATGGTGGTTTCCCCAGCATCGATGCCTGGAAGCCGATACCCTCCCCGATAATACGCCCACGAGGAGGCCTTCTTCAAACCCGGTACAGACGTCCTCAGGCCCAGCTGGCGCCCGATGATCCCAGACCGCCCCGAGGCGTCGACCACGACTTTCGCCCGAATCTCTTTCGTCGCCATTCCGTCGCATTCGGCGACGACTCCCACAGCTCGACCCTTTTCGAACAGCGCCTTGTCGACGCGGCAATTCTGGACAACCGTCACGCCGTTCTCGACAGCGTTTTCCAGCATAATCCGGTCGAACGCCGAACGTTCGACTTGCCAAGTCTGAGCCCTTTTTCCGGCGATCGTCTCCGAGAAGTAGAATGGATCGGATTCCGTCCCTGTTCGACTCACAAACCGAACGCTGTGTTTCACAGGAAAATCGGAGGCCTCCAGCTTGTCGAGAAGTCCCAGCCGCTCGAATACACCATACGTGTGTGGTATCAGAGATTCTCCGATATGGTACCGGGGAAATTTCGAGCCTTCGAGCGCGATACAATTCCACCCTTCCCGAGCGAGAAAAGTCGCCAGCGCCGAACCCGCTGGACCGCCCCCAATCACCGCCACATCGCAACTATCGTTCGATACGCTTTGCTCCTTCATTAGATTACTCCTTTGCAGTTAACATTCCAATAATACTCACGTGTAGCGAATACTTCGATACGATGCATCGTAGAAATCCGGGAGCAGCCGGTCCACCCGCAGCAGCCCCTCGCGGCTCAGAACTACGTCCGACCCGCGTATCTCAAGCAATCCTTGACACTCGAAACCCGCAAGCGCCGCGCCGAAGGCATCTTTGATTTCGATCCCGAACTTCGATCGAAACGACGCACCATCGACCCGCCCCAACTTGAGCTGCAGGACAAATTCGCGGGTGAGACGATCGCGCGGGCTCAATGCCCAAGCCCGTTTCAAAGGCAGTTCCCCCCGTTCTATGGGGGTCTGGTAGTCCCGCAGCGTTGCTTGGTTCTGGTAATGAACGCCATCGAAATAGCCGAACGAAGCAACTCCGAGCCCAAGCATGTCGCAACCGCCCCAGAGGTCATGCTGGTATTGGAACCGGTGCCTCTCCGGATCCTTGACGGCAGCATAAGCGTTCACCACAGTGTAGCCGGCCCGTTCCAATTCCTGGAAAGCCCTATCGAGTCGGGCCCGCTTAACCTCCCAACCAATCGGGGCCGCAGGGAGGCTCCCTGATTCAAGATCGGCGCGAAGCTTGGTATTGAAGGGGATTTCCGTCTGATAGATGGTCACGCTATCGGGCTCCAGCTCGATAACACGGCGTACCGATTCCTCCCACTTCTTATCGGTCTCGCCGATCAAGCCTACCATCAGATCGAGGTTCACTACCTCGAACTCAACCTCACGAATGCGCTCATAGGCCCTCAGCGCATCCTGCTCGAGATGTACCCGCCCGTTCAGCCTCAGGAGCTCGTCATCGAAACTCTGCACGCCCATACTCAAACGGTTAACTCCAATCGAGCGCAGTCTCTCGAGAAAATCGCTGCGCACGGAGCGCGGGGCGCACTCAAAGGTTATCTCGCGAACATTTTTCCAGCAAAGGAGACTTCGGAACGAGTTGCCCAGCATCTCTATCTGCGCGGTAGTCAAAGTGGAAGGAGTGCCACCGCCGAAATACGCGAAGGAGACTTCGCGATCCTCCACGGCAGGCCGCTGGGCGTAGAGATCCAGCTCGTAGATCATCGCATTCAGATAGCCGTTCACGATCTCTGGCTTCTGCCCGATATAGGAAAGGTAATAGCAGTAGTCGCACTTCTTCTGGCAGAACGGAATGTGCGCGTAGATACCCAGCGGGGCCCGCGCCGGCGCCCTCTTCTCCAGCGCCTCTTCCAAGGCTGGAACTTGGGATTCCTCCCACTTGGAAAACGGCGGATAGGCCGCGACAAAATAATTACCCACGAGGGGCTCCTGGCGCTCGAGCGAGCGGTCCGGATTAGCTCCTTCCTGCCAGTTCTGCGTTTTCATGTTTCGATATCGGAGAGAGTTTTCCTCAATCTATTCAACAATAGCACAGGATCGCCAAACCGCCTTGATCCAAATCAAGTAGACTGGATTTGGCCTCATCAACTTAGCGTGAAAGAGGAGGCTTTTGTCGTGGAAGCTCCTTTTGTGGCCACTCTGCCCCTCCCAGCGTGCCGACCCGCCGCCAAAGTATTCGACAAAATCGCATGGGCTTTTCCAGAAAGTCAATATATCGGCCCTGCCCTAAGAACGAGCAATTAGGGCGAAGCGTGAATGCCGTCACGTTCGACCATTCAGGCGTATCCTGCGCTGAATGCGTTTGCTGTGGATCATTCTTCCAAGCCCCCGCTTCTTCTCCGCACAATGCTCGCGCTTTTGGGAGCGATCCTAGCCAATGGGCAGCGATGCAAACGATACAACATACTATTCATCACCTCGGATGATCCGACGGCGACGGCCTTCCCGCGCTACAGCGCCACGGGCTGCGAGACACCCAATATCGATAGGCTTGCTGAATCCGGAACGCTCTACGCGGGCCCTCGAGAGTCTCGTTCACACTCTCCGCATCCATCCAGTAAACGAATACTGTATCTAATTGTCCGATACGATTAACACGATCGGTTGTTTGATTTTCTACTGCCGGATTTCATCACGGATCCACTAAAAATCATGATCCACGGCATTGAGCGTAACACCCGACCCGCCAACCCGAGCAGGGTCGATCCAATATCCTGGTCAAAGAATGGAACCATCTTCTTACGTTCACCACGGATAATTTCCGAGATCAACGGGCCACTGCGGATTACCTCAAGCCGTTATTCTCTTGCCAAAGCGGGATTCACCCTAAATCCTGCTCCGCCAGTCGTTCACGAGTGTGCGAGAAGGCCAGACATCGAAACAATTGTATTTCCTATCAGCAGTATGTCTCGCAGCGCTGTTGCCGCTGGCGGGAATGGCCGAGATTTTCCCGGCATTGATTCCAATGGAAAAACCGGAATATCCGGTAAGCGTCTCGGTAGCGCGGTTGTACGACCAGTGGAACCCACACGAAGATCGGAGAAACGAACTGTATTCTAATTTTAAGTACACTCCGCTAAAAGGCCTAGAGCTAAAGCCGAACATCTCGCGGCGCGACCCTACCAAGGTGTTGTTGATCGACGGCGTCTACCATGTTTGGTACACCTGCCGCAAGGCGACCGGAGTCCCGGCCGGGGGAGAATACGCGACCGACACGATTCCATCGTTCGACTGGGACCTGTGCGATATTTGGCACGCCACCAGCAATGACGGATGGACCTGGGAGGAGGACGACACGCCGGCGGTCACGCGCCTGGCCAAACCGCTATATGGCTGGCGATCCATCTCCACGCCGGACATTCTCATCTGGAAGGGGATGTACTATCTCTACTACCAAGGCTTCAACGAAATCCCCGGTCTGAATGCCGGCGACCGCGCTGCCGTCATTGTCGCAGAAGCCGACTCGCCCTTCGGCCCCTGGAAACCGCTCGGCAAGGTCGTGATCGATTTCGGCGGGCCGGACGACTGGGACGCCAACGCGATCCACGATCCGTATCCGATTGTCTATAAAGGAAAAATCCATCTCTATTACAAAGGCTCCCCGCAAAAGGGCGGCCGCGATGGAACTATCGTCCGCGCTCAGGGCGTGGCGATCGCCGAACACCCGCTTGGACCGTTCGAGAAATCACCGCTCAACCCGGTGATCAACTCCGGCCACGAAACCTGCATGTTCCCATGGAAGGACGGGGTGGCCGCCATCGTCAGCCTCGACGGCGCCGAGAAGAATACGGTGCAATTTGCGCCGGACGGCATCAACTTCCAGGTTGCGTCGCTGATTCAGATTCCGCCGGTGGCGCCCGGACCGTTTGCTCCCGACGTGTTTGCGGATAATGGCGACGGGCGTGGGATCACATGGGGGCTTTGCCACATCATGGACAAGGAGAGCGGCAACAATAATTCCATCCTCGCCCGGTTCGACTGCGACCTCTCGCTCGATGTCGACCGTCAGTATTTCAAGCGCAACAACCTGCGTTTCAACGACGAAACCTATTTTCAAAAAAGCGTCGTCCTTCCCGATGGGCTGAAGAAACAGTCCAAGGATGAGTCCAAATGAAGCATCTGCTTATATCTTTGAAAGCTTCCACTTGCTTGATCGCCGCGGCAGACCAAAAACCGTTCCCGGCAGTGATACCAGAGGAAAAGCCGGACTTTCCGATGAGCGCCGCGATGCGCCGCCTATACGACGAATGGAATCCGCGCGAGGATCGCGGCAACGAACTCTACTCTAACTTTAAATACACGGAGCTGAACTTTAAGCGCGAAGCAAACGTGAGCCGTCGCGACCCGACCAAAGTGATCAAGGTTGATGGAGTCTACCACGTTTGGTACACGGGCCGCCGGTCAGAATGCCCGCCGGTCGGCCTGAATAACCGGACCGATACCAAGCCTGGCGTTGATTGGGATCTGGCCGACATCTGGCATGCCACCAGCAACAATGGCTTCGACTGGATCGAGGACACGAACCCCGCCGTGCGCCGCCCGCCAAAGCCCGAGCAGGGCTGGCGTTCAATTTGCACGCCCGGCATCCTCATCTGGAAGGGCAAATACTACCTCTACTTCCAAGCCTACAGCGATATCGGCGGCCAAGCCTACTGCCCGGTACGCGTCGCCTATGCCGATTCCCCGTACGGTCCTTGGACGCGCCATCCAGAGCCCGCAGTGGTGCCGAGTCCTCCCGGATCCTGGAGCAATATAAAGATCAACGATCCGTGCCCCGTGGTGCACAATGGCCGCATCCTGATCTACTACAAAGGCGCGCCGATCGAGCGCGGCAACGAATACGTGTTGCGCATGCAGGGCGTGGCGTTTTCCGACAACCCGCTCGGACCGTTCGAGGCGTCGAAGCTTAACCCCGTCATCAATTCCGGCCACGAAACCTGCATGTTCCCGTGGAAGGACGGCATCGCCGCGCTGGTCGCGCTGGACGGTCCCGAAAAGAACACTATCCAATGGTCGCCCGACGGTGAAAACTTCAAGGTGATGTCGATGATACAAATACCGCCGGTCGCTCCCGGTCCGTACTGTCCAGACGCCTTTTCGGACAGCGGCGACGGGCGTGGTTTTACTTGGGGTCTCTGCCACATCAACCCTGACGGGGGTGGAGCAGCGAACGAATCCATTCTGGCTAGGTTCGACTGCGATCTTTCGCTGGATGCCGATCGGCCGCTCTTTAAGCGCAACAACCTGCGCTTCAATGCCGAGACCTATTTCCAGAAGGGCGTCGCTCTGCCAGCGTTCGTGAAAAAGCAGATCGTCGAACAGCAGAAAGAACTTGATAAGGAAACAATTCGTTGAAGAGGGCTCTAATTGCGGCGCGCTTGGAATCACACTTTTTTTC
Organism: uncultured Opitutaceae bacterium; assembly: GCA_964521705.1. GTDB lineage: Bacteria > Verrucomicrobiota > Verrucomicrobiia > Opitutales > Opitutaceae > Pelagisphaera. The sequence continues at coordinate 10,375 of CAZFUD010000028.1, forward strand.
TTTCCCTGGCGACGAAGCGGCAAAAGGGATATCAACGGCTGGAGCGAGCTATATTCGCGGTTCCACTACAAGCCGATCAAGATGCTGAAGATCTCCCTGGAAAACCTCTGAGCCAGGAGCGGCAGCGCGGCGCAGCCTAGTCATATCGTGCCGAATACTATGCGTATTTTTTCAGATCCTTGACTCAGGCAGGTTTCGGAATAACGATGAAATGTGTTTGTTTGCGGGAGAGGACGAGATTCGTTGCTCAATGTACCGCTTCTTTTCGGACGATTAATTCCAACGATAGCCGGTAATGATGGATAACTCGGAAGCAATTTCTGGCAAGAGACTCCTGCAGCGTTCCGCTTTGGCAGAATCTGAGGTGTTTCGTTCCATCGACCGTGATTCACTCGATCAGGTTGTATCGATTTGCAGTGCCGTTTCGCTGAAGAAAGGCGAATACCTTTTCCGGGAAGGAGAGCGTTCGAACGGATTTTATATTGTACATCGCGGCGCGATGAAATTGCACAAAATATCCGCTGAAGGAATGTATTTGGTCCTGAAAATCTTTAATGATGGCGAGTCTTTTGGCGAATTGACTGTCCTATCGTTCGATCGTTATCCGGCTAACGCCTGCGCGGAATGCAACACCGTGTTGCTTCGAATAGACAAACTCGGTGCCCAACGCTTGGCTCGATCGAATGGAGCGATTCTGCAGTGCCTTTTTAATGCGGTCGCTAATCATCATAAAGATCTCGTTTCGCACATGGAAGAGAGGGTCTTTCTCACTCCTGAATCTCGAGTCGCTAATTGGATAGCTTGCGAAGGGAATCGGATGGAGTCAGCGGGAAAGAGCGGTTTCGCGATAAACGCTGCCAAGCGAAGCATCGCTGAAGAGCTTGATATGGCAAGTGAAACCTTTTCTCGAAAACTGAGGATTTTGCGTGAACAAGGTCTGATCGAAGTTACCGGGAATCGGATTGTGATAGTCGATAAGCTTGGTCTTAAAAGAGTGGCGCAGACAACCCGATAGAGAATCTGTCGGGAACACAGGGCTATCTGAGGATGATTTCAGCTAAAATAGAGGAAGCAGGGCGCTTTCTTACGCGCCTGGAGCGTGCCGGTCTATCTACGAGATAATCTCCCAGGCGAACGCCGAACTCATTGCCTGGTCCCGCGATCAGTCGGCTTTCCTATACGCTCTCCACGCCATCAGCTGATTTTCGGTAAAAAAATTTGCGCTGGATTGACTACGGTCAATGCAACTCCATCGGAAACACAATATATTGGGCTTCCTCGCTAAGAAGGCCCCTTATATTGGGGTAAAACTAAAAAAATTGACTCGAAGCATGTCTGAATTAACCGAGAAAGATAAAACCAATGACAATCTAATCCCCGCCCATATTTTTAGTTCTGAAGTTCGACAAAGACTCCAGAGCTGTTTCGAAAAAGCGGGAGAGACCTTCTCCCCAGCGTTTTACGGAACGCTTGCCCTGCGCCTTCAAGAGGCTGCAGTCGAAGGCATCCGAAAAAGCTTCGATGATATTATCGAAGAGGAATTGGCTAGGGCGGGGTACTTTAAGGTCTTGCGAGCGTTTGTCTTGGCCAATGCGGAAGTGGAAGAGCCCGATTCGTCAGAAGGGGATACACTCGTGAGCTGCAAGTCTGCAATTGAGGAATATATAAATCGGGTGGATTGGAGGATCCAGGCGAACGCCAATGTCGGATTTAGCAATGCGGGTCTCATAAATCAGTCGGCCGGGAAAATCGTAGCAAACTACTGGCTCAACAATGTGTACTCCAAAGAGGAGGGCAAGGCCCATCGAAACGCTGATTTGCACATCCATGATCTGGACTGTCTGACGGGATACTGCGCGGGTTGGAGCTTACGGGCTCTCCTCAACGAAGGGTTTAACGGCGTTCCTGGCCGCGTATCCAGCCGACCGCCACACCACTTTAATGAGGCTCTGGGACAGATGGCCAACTTTCTAGGAATCCTTCAATCGGAATGGGCGGGAGCGCAGGCCTTTAGCTCTTTTGATACGTACTTGGCGCCGCTTGTTTTCAATGACGACATGACGTTTAGCCAAGTAAAGAAAGCCCTTCGCCGTTTTGTCTATAATCTGAATGTGCCTGCTCGCTGGGGTCAGAGCCCCTTTACGAATATCACTCTTGATTTTACGGTTCCTAAGGATTTGCAGGACCAGTCGCCAACGATAAATTACAAGCACTTCTTTTCGGGAGTCGAGAATCGAGACCTCCATGCGAAAGCTAGACAACGAGGGGTGACGACTCTCGACGAATTGCGATTCAGGCACTTTCAGCCTGAGATCGAAATGATCGATGTCGCCTTCTACGAAGTGATGACCGAAGGCGATAGCCAGCAGCAGCCATTTACTTTTCCGATCCCAACCGTAAATATCACTGAAGACTTTAATTGGAATTCGCCCGCCGCGGATGCTCTGTTCGAGAACACGGCTAAAGTAGGCAACTCCTATTTCCAGAACTTCTGTGGCAGCCAGTACATAGAAGACGAAGACGGCAACCGAATCCCCAATCCCGAGGCCTATCAGCCTGATGCCGTTCGGTCCATGTGCTGCCGTTTGCAGCTTGATTTGCGGGAGTTGCTCAAGCGCGGTAACGGACTCTTCGGATCAGCGGAAATGACGGGTTCGATCGGAGTGGTAACACTCAACATGGCTCGATTGGGGTATCGCTTTGGGGGCGATCGGGGCAGTCTTCTGGCCGAAGTCGATCGTTTGATGGATCTTGCTAGCTCCACCTTGGAAAAGAAGCGGGCATTTGTGCAGGAGATGTTCGAGAGGGGACTGTACCCCTACACCAAACGCTACCTCGGCCACTTCCGTAATCACTTCTCGACGATCGGAGTAAACGGAATGAACGAGATGACCCGCAATTTCTTCGAGGACCGGGAGGATATCACTACCGAGCAAGGAGAAGCGCTGTGTCTCGAAGTTCTCGAGCAGATGCGAATGCGGTTGCGAGACTATCAGGAATCCACCGGGAATCTTTACAATCTTGAAGCGACGCCGGCGGAAGGAACCACCTATCGGTTTGCCAAGGAAGACCTGAAGCGATATCCGAAGATCGAGCAAGCTGGAGGCGGAGAAGGCATTTACTATACGAATAGCAGCCAACTGCCTGCCGGGTATACGGACGATCCCTTTTTCGCCTTGCAGAAACAGGATAAGCTCCAGTGCAAGTACACCGGAGGAACAGTGCTTCATCTCTATATGGGCGAACGAATCGATTCGACCGGCGCTTGCAAGCGATTCGTGAAAAGCGCCCTCGATAATCACAAACTGCCATACGTCACGGTCACTCCTGTCTTCTCGGTGTGCGAAGATCATGGGTACATTTCAGGCGAGCAATCATCTTGCCCTCATTGCGGTCGGGATACGAATGTCTGGACTCGCGTTATGGGTTACCATCGACCCGTCGCCAGCTTTAATCGTGGGAAAACGGGGGAACACAAAGAGCGCCAGCATTTCTCCCTAGATAGCATTCCACATCTCCCCTTATTCGACCCGGCTGCCAAAAGCGACTGATTGGCCAGGGTCTAAGGGTTTAGGAAGGATCGCTTTGAAAGCATGTACGAGTCGATTTCAAGTATTACGCCGTTCACCTTGCTCGATTTTCCCGGGCGAATGGCATGTGTCCTATGGTTTGCCGGCTGCAATTTACGCTGTCCCTACTGTCACAATCCGGATCTGGTCAGCGGGCCGTTTCCTCAACTAGACCCCGGCGAAATCAATGCGTTTTTGAAACAACGAAAAGGCCTCCTGGAAGGAATTGTCCTCTCTGGCGGCGAATGCACGCTTTGCCCCCATATCGTGGAGCTATGCGGAGAACTCCAGCGACTCCATTTCCAGGTTAAAATCGATTCCAACGGCTGCAATCCTACCGTCGTGAAGGGGTTGATAGAAGGTCGTCTGATCGACTATATCGCCTTGGATTACAAGGCTCCTTGGAGTAAATTCAAGGAAGTTGCCGGGCGCGATCGATTCAAGGCCTATGACGAGACATTGGCTCTCGTTATTGACAGCGGGATCGAATGCGAAGTCAGGACGACGGTTCATTCGCGGTTGCTGAACGAGACGGATGTCAATGCGATCATCGATGATCTAGAGAGGCGAGGGTATCGAAAACGCTACTACATTCAGAATTTCATTGAAAGTTCGCCCTCGAAGTCGACGCTTAAAAATCTCCCAAATCACACGCCAATCGACAGAAGACTGATCAAAGATTCGGATTCGCTAGAAGTCTTGTATCGAAATTTCGATTAGAAAGCGTAGAGGCACGAACGATCTCTGTATCTGGTTTTCATGAACGGATTGAACATCCCGGTACTTACGGCGGATTTTTATAGAAACAACCGGCACCTGCTTCCCCGAACTTTGACGGATACGTCACTCGTTAATTATTAATTTCTCGACGCATTGTTCACGAATGAGCGAGAAGGTCTGACATCGGAACAATTGAATTACCTATCTACAACTGAAAGACCGGCGCACCCACTTGGCTCGCATGCGCGTGTGTTACTATCAAGCGTGTTCGGACCGTATGCGCAGAATGACGAATTCGGCAGCAGCCGCATAAACCCCATGGAGCTATACCACAACCAAGTAACGCGCACTCAGGGACCGTTCTCGCTTCGCATGTTCCATAGAAGTTGGGGCATCATGATGATTCAATGCAACATAAGCGCGCCCTGCAACTTGCTGGATTTCCCAACCCGCGAACGGTTCATCCGGGAACTCACGAACAACACCTACGATATCATCGGTATCTCCAGCATTCTGGTAAACGTGCTAAAGGTAAAGGAGATGTGCCGACTCATCCGCAAGCATCAGCCGCATGCGCAAATCATCATCGGCGGTCATATCGCTAATCTGCCTGACCTTTCAGGTCGCATTGATGCCGACCACATCGTGCAGGGAGAGGGCGTCGAGTGGTTCAGGGCCTATCTAGGAGAAGATACCGATCAACCCTACAAGCACCCAGTCGTACTGTCTCCCGTCAACACTCGCACCATGGGAGTGAAGGTGTCCGACAAGCCCGGTGAGGCGGCCGCCACGGTGATCCCATCCGTCGGCTGTCCTATGGGCTGTAACTTCTGCTCGACGTCGGCCATGTTTGGGGGCAAGGGTAAATCCCGTACGTTTTATGAATCCGGCGACGAGATGTTTCAAGTACTGCTCGGGCTTGAAGAAAAGATCAACGCGCACTCGTTTTTCGTCATGGATGAGAACTTCTTGATCAACCGCCGCCGTGCCCTGCAACTGCTTCAGCTGATGGAACAACACGACAAAAGCTGGTCGTTCTATCTGTTCGCGTCAGCAAATGTGCTGGGTAAGTACTCGATGGATGAGCTACTTCGCATCGGTGTAAGTTGGGTCTGGATGGGCCTTGAGGGCGACGACAGCGACTACGGCAAACTCAAGGGTATCGACACTCGCGAATTGGTTCACGACCTTCAGGAAAACGGCGTGCGTGTTCTCGGCAGTTCTATCATTGGATTCGAAAACCACACGCCCGACAACATCGATGATGTTATCGACCATGCTGTCACCTACAACACCGACTTCCACCAGTTCATGCTGTACACACCTCTGCCCGGCACGCCCCTGCACAGGGACATGAGCAACAAGAACCTCGTCATGGATGATTCCGAGGTCGGCCTGCCCGACATTCACGGCCAGCTCAAATTCAACTTTCGTCACCCGCACATCAAAAACGGCGCAGAAACCGAGATGTTGCTAAGGGCATTTGATCGCGATTTTGAAGTCAACGGCCCCAGCATTGTCCGCATCGCGCGAACAACTCTACGCGGTTGGCAAAGACACAAGAGCCATCCCGATCGACGCATCAAGCGGCGATTCGAATGGGAGAGCCGAGAACTTGCGACAACCTGGACCGCTGTCGTCGCTGCCACATGCAGGTTCTATCATTCCAACCAGCCGCTCTACCCGGAACTAAAAGCGTTGTTGAAAGAACTCATCGCAGAGGGCGGGCTCAATGCCCGACTCTCATCGTGGCTGGGTGGGCGCTATCTCTATCGTACACTGAAGGAGGAAATAAAGCGTATACAGCGTGGAGAAACCGTTGAGCCGCCGACGTTTTTTGAGACCAACGCGCAGAATCATCCAAGTATTCCTAGCTGCGGGTACATCACCGTCTGACCAGATATGCCGGCCGCCGTCGACATCAACGACCTAGTCTGTGATAGGCGACGCCAGAAACATCACGGAATTGGCGATTTCTTCAGGTCGTACGATGCGCTCTCGCGCGCTTTCGTCGCGGGCCTTCTGGCGAATAGCCGCTGTAGCGAGTGCCGAGCGTACAATTGACGAACCTCTTCGAACTTCCTCTCGAAACGGGCGAGCCCCTCGGACCTATCGAATGAGGAATTATATCCTCCGAAAAATGCGATAAGGCTATCCCCGCGGAGCCGGGTGAGACATTTGTCCAGCGATTCGATGCGCCCTTGGCTTTTAGAGTCTATCCGATATTGCTCCTTTGCTAGTTACTGATGGCATTGGCTTGAACCTTTCGGCGTCTACCGCCAAAACGTTGCAGCCGCTAGACTCATCTGTATCGACGGCATCCCTGCCTATGGACGCGAATAGCGCCCTTGCTCACATCGCTTTCAAGATGCTTTTGAAAAGAACCAGACTAGATATGATCCGTCCGTTAATATTCTTAAGCATTCTTCTATTTACCCAATCCTGTAGCATTCCTAATGCTGAAATAGAAGAATTTGATATTCAGGGTCATCGGGGCTGGAAAGGCTTGATGCCGGAGAACAGTATTCCCGGATTCTTGAAGGCAGTGGAACTGGGTGTCGATACTCTGGAGATGGATGTCGTCATCACACAGGACGACCAGGTCATCGTATCCCATGAGCCCTATATGTCGGGTAAGATCTGTTTCGATCGTATGGGCCAGGAGATCCCCGAGGGAAGCGAGAAGGCATTCAATATTTATCGGATGAATTACGAAGAGGTCCAATTATATGACTGCGGCTCAAAGCCATTGGACGACTATCCACACCAAGAGAAACTGCCTACTACCAAGCCTTTGCTAACGGATGTCATCCAGGCCGCGGATTCCTATTCTCAGCAGAAAGGCCTCACGCCCATAAACTATAATATTGAGATCAAAAGCCGCCCGGAATGGGATGGAATCTATCACCCGAAACCCGATCGGTTCGCCCGGCTGGTCTTGGATGCGATTCAACAAGAGGGAATAACGGCTCGAACGACAATTCAGTCATTCGACCAGCGTTCCTTGCGGGCCGTTAAGACTTTAGGGACGAACGTCAAAACCGCCTACTTGATAAATAATGCTTTATCACCCGAGCAAAACCTCGTGGGCCTGGGCTTTGAACCCGATATCTACAGCCCGCAGCATGCGTTAGTTAACGAGGAAATGCTCAAGATACTCCATGGCCGAGGAATCAAGGTCATTCCCTGGACGGTAAACGACTCCAAGGATATGAAGCGCCTCATCGAGCTCGGTGTAGATGGGATCATATCGGATTACCCTGATAGACTGATAAAGGTGGTGGCGAAACCGGATTGAGGCGGATCCGGAAAGCGCCCCAAAGAATAGGAAATCGCTTCAGAGACAAGAGCGGGACCCATATTATTCCCACAGTCCTTTTCTACCCCGTACCCGGATCAGCAATACCGAATTGCAAGGCGGGATTGCCACTGATTAGCTTATCTCCAGTCCACATTCTTAGCAATCGCCGACTACGCTGGAAACCTAGTGACTGGGCAATCGCAATCGCTTCTCTGGTTTCCTCTACGATATCCCAGTAGCTCAGCCCTTCGACGTTCTTTAGCAATAAAATGGTGAGCTTTCGACCTGCGTTTTCATCAAACGCGCTTATGGGACCAATATATTTTGCCCGCGCGCCCTTTCGAACCATCCCAAATGCGATCGGATCGCCCAGATCGTCGCGCAGTATTCGGACCAATTGCCCATCAGCGGCAAGCCGACCAATCCACTCGCTCCTATCTACTCCAAACGCTATCGAATCAAACTCTAAAGGCAGCGGCAATTCTTGCCCGCTTTCCGCGCGGTCTTCCGATTTCAAGTCGCCCTTCCAGCGATGCAGCTCCAGCTCAGGGCGAAACCCCAAACGTTCATAGACTTTAGCGCCGTCTGGCGTAGCATCCAACTTGATACAACTGACTTTCTTTGATCGCAAGTATTCAATCGCAGCATCCATAAGAGCCGACGCGATTCCCCGCCTCCGGTATTCGGAATGCACGAGCATCATCCCAATCCAAGCAAGCTCATCACCGTATCGAGTCGTCGTCACCACACCCGCAGGAGAACCTTCCCACTCGCCCAAGAAGCAGCCTTCTGGTTCATGAGACAAAAGTCTTCGCCAGTCCGCAATCGTCTGATTCCAGCCCGCTGCAGCTCGAATCGAATCGGCAAAAGTAAGATCGTCTTTCTCCAGGGGTCGAATATTGAGTCGGTTTGGCATGGGCGGTCCTATTTCTGGATCGAATCAAAGCGATTTCCCAAGACTAGTCCATGCGATAAGAGATTTTTGCCAGTCAGTACTCTTTGGATACCTATTTTTTCCGACCATAACTCAGCCTAAGAACCTCGGCCAATAGGCGTCAATCCACTACCCAGTCAAGTGTAGGAGCAGGTTTATCCCGCGATCAATCTAATCGATCTGAATCATCATCGCGGGATAAACCCGTTCCTACATGCATACGACCCAGCCAGTGGCTGACGAGCCACTCTTCAGACTTGCATTTTTGGGGTGAAGCGAAAACTTCGATCATGCATCCACGACTCCCATTCGTCTGCCTATTCGCCCCCCTTTGCACCCTAAATGCCCTTTCCGCAGCCGACCCGCAACACAAGCCATTTAAAGGAGTCGCCCAGAGCATACCGGGCGTCGTAGAGACCGAGCATTACGATGACGGTCCCGCTGGCGTCGCTTATTTTGATGTGGACGAGCAAAACCGAGGTGCGCCCTATCGCGAAAACACCCAGGTGGACATCGAGAAGCGATCCGACGCCTCAAACGGGCACGGTATCGGCTGGGTCCGAGCCACCGAATGGCTCGTTTACACCGTAGACGTAACGAAAGCAGGAAACTACGCTTTGGAAATACCAGTGGCCTCTAAACGTTCGGGTGGGACATTTCACATCGAGTTCGAGGGGAGGAATGTAACTGGCCCCATCACCATTCCCGACACGGGCGGCTGGGACAAACTTCAGACCCTCAGTCTCACAGGTGTGAAGCTAAAGAAGGGGAGGCAGATAATGAAGCTCGTGATGGACAAAAATGGAGAAAACGGGGGAATCGGCGATATCGATCTCATCCGTTTCACGGGGGAGTAACCCTCGGACCCAAGCGGCTTTTCAAAAACCGCTAAAAGATCGAGCAACACCTTCGAGGTATCTGGATTTTGGGATCCGGAAAGCCGGTGCTTCGGGAAACTAACGCTTTCACCAATTGGTGATACAACATTGGGTGTCTACCCTTCGGTGAATAGAATCAAAAATGGCGCCTGAAATACGTTTGAATCTAGAACATAATTTTTTTTGGATATCCACTGCAAATGAAACGCCCTATCCACCTTTACCTGTCACTAATCGCCACCACTGGAATTATTCTATCCAGTTCGATCGCCCAGGTCCGTATCGCGACCTTCGATATCGACGCGACTCCGCCAATAGGTACTGAGCTAGCCTATGACCCAGTAAAACGGCACGATGAGATCAGCCTACGTTGCCGTGGCCTGGCGATTCTTGGTTCCGGGGAGCCTATCGTTCTCTGCGCCATTGACTGGATCGGGGTGGCTAACTCCTCTCATGACGTATTTCGCGAAGCTTTGGCTGAAGCGGCGGGAACAACGCGTGAACGAGTAGCCGTCCATGCTTTACACCAGCACGACGCCCCAAGGTCCGACTTTAGTTCCGAAGCGATCGTCCAGGAAATGGGAATCCGGAACTACAACCTGTTCGACAGCTTCTTTCAAAGGCACGTCATCCATCGAGCCGCGTTAGCGCTTAAAGATGCCCTAGCCGAAGCCCAGACGGTCACTCACTACGGCTGGGGGACTGAGGTCGTGGAAAATGTTGTATCCAACCGTCGTATACTTGGCCCAGATGGCAAGGTGCGAGTCATGCGTTTCACTACAGCGAGAGATCCCCTTATCCGAGCCGAACCTGTTGGCGTTGTTGATACTGAGGTTTCGTTGATTTCTTTCTGGAATGAGGAAACGCCCGTCGCCGTCCTCAGCTATTTTGCTACGCATCCGCAAAGCTACTACAGAACGGGCATTCCGAGCCCGGACTTTCCAGGGATCGCCCGGTTCCTTCGAGGCCAAGGGCAACCGAAAGCCTTGCATGTCCATTTTAACGGAGCCAGTGGAAACATCGGGGCCGGCAAGTACAATGATGGCAACACGGAGAATCGCGTCCTGCTAGCCCAAAGATTGGCTGATGGGATGCTTGCCGCATGGGAGGGCACGACGAAATTCTCCCTCACCGCAT